>NZ_DATIDY010000069.1:0-25240 GCF_035456085.1 Flavobacterium sp. | reverse complement strand
AGATAATAGCAAACAAGTAGCGGTTTTGGTTCCCACGACTATTTTGGCTTATCAACATTATAGAACTTTTAGCGAAAGATTGAAAGATATGCCAGTTTCTGTTGGCTATTTGAACCGTTTTAGAACCGCAAAACAAAAGGCCGAAACGCTTAAACAATTAGCCGAAGGAAAACTTGACATTGTCATTGGAACACACCAATTGGTCAACAAAAATGTAGTTTTCAAAGACCTTGGTTTGTTGATTGTCGATGAGGAACAGAAATTTGGTGTCAACGTAAAAGATAAACTCAAAACGATTGCCGCCAATGTTGATACTTTGACTTTGACCGCAACGCCGATTCCGAGAACACTTCAGTTTTCGTTGATGGCAGCGCGAGATTTATCAGTAATTACAACACCTCCGCCAAACAGATATCCAATAGAAACTAATGTGGTTGGGTTTAATGAAGAGCTGATTCGGGATGCGATTTCGTATGAGATTCAGCGTAACGGACAGGTTTTCTTCATCAATAACCGAATCGAAAACATCAAGGAAATTGCAGGAATGATTCAGCGTTTAGTACCTAACGCACGTGTCGGAATTGGTCACGGGCAAATGGAAGGAGCCAAACTTGAAGAATTGATGCTCGGTTTCATGAATGGAGAGTTCGATGTTTTGGTGTCAACAACGATTATCGAAAGCGGATTGGACGTTCCGAATGCCAACACGATTTTTATTAATAATGCCAATAATTTCGGATTGTCTGATTTGCATCAAATGCGAGGCAGGGTAGGGCGTAGCAATAAGAAAGCATTTTGTTATTTCATTTGTCCGCCGTATTCGCACATGACCGAAGATGCGAGAAAACGAATTCAGGCTTTGGAGCAATTCAGTGAGCTGGGAAGCGGTTTGAACATTGCGATGAAAGATCTTGAAATTCGTGGTGCTGGAGATTTATTGGGAGGAGAACAAAGTGGTTTTATCAATGACATTGGTTTTGATACGTATCAAAAAATTATGAACGAAGCCATCGAGGAATTGAAGGAAAATGAATTCAAGGATTTGTATCCCGAAGAAAATAATATCGAGACTAAAGATTATGTAAAAGACCTGCAAATCGACACCGATTTTGAGTTGTTGTTTTCAGATGAATATATCAATAATGTCACCGAGCGTTTGAGTTTATATAACGAATTGGCAGATGTGAAAAACGAGGAAGAATTGATTATTTTCCAAAATAAATTAATCGATCGTTTTGGACCAATGCCACCAAGAGCGATTGCTTTGATGAACAGTATCCGTATGAAATGGATTGCTATCAGAGTGGGAATCGAGAAATTAGTACTGAAAAAAGGAAAAATGATTTGCTATTTTATTTCCGATCAACAATCGGATTATTACCATTCGAAACGTTTTCATAAAGTGATTCAGTTTGTGCAAAACAACAGTAACATTTGTGTGATGAAAGAAAAGCAGACGCCGGCTGGATTACGATTGTTGTTGACTTTTGACAATGCCAAAACTACGAGAAAGTGTTTGGAATTGATGCAGTTGTTGGGTGGGGAGTAGTTTTAGGGCTTTATTATTTGAATTTGTTTGTTGGAACAAGGGGGTAATTTGATTTTTATTTACTAAAAGATCTTTCTTCAATTAATCTCTTCTTGCCTTCGATAATTACATATTTTTTTAACCAAAGTCCTATTTCATTATACTCATATTCATAATTTTCAGTTTCATAAATAGTTAATCCATCCAGCTTTGCAATAGGAAATACCTTTTTTGGATCAAAACTTCTTTTTAATTCAATTACATTATTATATTTATCATATTTATAATTACAAGTCTCGGTGTTTATTATTTTTGCAGACTCATTATTTTGAGATTTCTCCAATTCTGTTTTGACTTCTTTGACTAAGTTTCCTTTGTTGTCAAATTCTCGATTTTCTTTATAAACTGGTTTACGATTTTGATCATATCTACTGATTGTTTTTGCATTTGATTGTTTATCAAAATCTGAATATATTTCAAATGTTGTGGCATCATCAGTTAATTTTGTAATTGAAAATCTTAGAACATGTTTTAATTCTATTAGTCGATTTTTGTTATCATACTTAAAAAAATTTGCGGACAAAGTATCCATTTTATTGTCATTATGCATATTTTTAAATATTAAATAGCTTTCAATTTTATTGTTTTTTTTATCATAAATATTTTTTTGAATTGAAGCTAGATTATCATTTCTGAAATTTTCTTCTTCTTGAACAAGTCCGTTCAATAATTTATATTTGATCGACCAATTTTTATCAGTATGATAAGATTTTAAAAGATAGAAACTATAGTTTTTAAGTTTTGTGATCTCCTTTTTATCCTGTGAAAAACTAATATTAATTAGTAATAACAGAAATATTGACATTTTTAGATTCATAATCTCAGGGTATAACAGATTTAATTATTTTATAAATGTAATAAATATATTATAAAATCCATAACCCTCATTCAACCAAAGAAAACAAACGCTAACAGGATTACGATTATTTGCTGACTTTTGATAATGTGAAATCGACTAGAGTTGCATTGGAAATGATGCAGAAGTTGGGAGGGGAGTGATAAGAAAATTATTTTATCACTTTAAATTATCTCAAAGAAAAGAGAGTTTTTAAAAAATTCAAATATCTCAAATAAGGAAAGGTCAACATATCGAAAATTCAGACTGGATGAATTTGTAACTAAGACTAGTTATCAAAACAAAAAAAGAAGCTTCAAAAGCTTCTTTTTTTTTGTTTCCAATGAAATGTCCTTGCTAAATTCCCAAATCTTGCAGCATTGGGGATTACGGCAAGGATTTATTCATCGGAATTTGTTTTTGGAATTTAATGGGATAAATTATTTTACAATTTCTTCAATCCTTTCATGTCAGTATCGTTTGCTTCCTTGATGCTGATAGCAACTCCGCCACCAGGAGCAAGGTATTGTTTCAACACCGTTTTTGAACTTACAACAACTTTAGTTACAGTATAATTTTGTGGTTTTTCATTCCAATTAGCATCTTTGGTATCAGCATAAATTGTTGCAATGAATTTTTTTTCTGCTGGCAAGTAGTCAAATGAAATTGTTGCAGTTCTTGCATTTTCATCGGTTATTCCACCAATAAACCAAGCCTCTTTCCCTTTGGCTTTACGAGCAATCGTGATATAATCACCAGGCTCGGCTTCCAGAATATAACTATTGTCCCAGTCTACAGCAACGTCTTTGATAAACTGAAAAGCATCTGGGAAACGTTCATAATTTCCCGGAATATCTGCAGCCATTTGCAACGGACTGTACATGGTAACATAATAAGCTAATTGTTTGACTAGAGTTGTATTGACACGTTGTTTGCTTCCAGTTCCGTAGTACGAAAGATCGGTCTGAAAAATTCCCGGTGTAAAATCCATTGGACCTCCCATCAATCGGGTAAAAGGCAAAATCGTAGTATGATCCGGATTCAATCCTCCCATCGATTCGAACTCCGTTCCGCGAGCTGATTCTTGTGCAATCCAGTTTGGAAATGTGCGGTTTAATCCAGTTGGTCGAACGGCTTCGTGGCTATTAACCATGATTTTATAATCGGCGGCACGTTTGGCAACATTGATATAATGATTGACCATCCATTGCCCGTCATGATGTTCTCCACGAGGAATAATTTTGCCCACATAACCTGTTTTTACAGCATCGTAACCGTTGTCGTTCATGAACTGAAAAGCACGGTCTAATCGGCGTTCGTAGTTGGTCGCTGATCCCGAAGTTTCGTGGTGCATGATGATTTTTACGCCTTTTGCGGCAGCATATTCATGAACGGCTTTGACATCAAAATCCGGGTAAGGCGTTACATAATCAAAAACTTCTTCTTTCCAATTGCCTATCCAGTCTTCCCAACCAATGTTCCAGCCTTCGATAAGGATAGCATCAAAACCATTTGCGGAAGCAAAATCAATATATTCTTTAGCTCTTTCGGTAGTGGCTCCGTGTTTTCCATTTGGCGTAAGCTTAGAAAAATCATCAGTTAGTTTTACATTGTTTTCTTTTCCGAAAGCCCAAGTGCTTTTTCCGGCCACAAAATATTCCCACCAAATTCCGATGTATTTCACTGGTTTTATCCATGAAACATCTTTGTAACTTGTGGGTTCGTTGAGGTTCAATATTAATTTTGAAGCGAGAATATCTGTCGCTTTATCGCTCACAACGATGGTTCTCCAAGGCGATTGTGTGTCAGTCTGCATATAGCCTTTGTTTCCTACAGCGTCTGGCGCCAGATGACTGCGTAATTTGTTGTTTACGGCATCAACTTCCAGGTACATTGCTGGGTAATTGATTAAGCCCGCTTCATGAATATTAATGTACAAACCGTCATCAGATTTCATCATCGAAGGAGTCTGAACCGACAATTCTTTTATTGGCCATTGTGCATTAATGTCAATAGTCGCTTTTTTCATCAGCGAAGGAATCTCAGAAATTTTCGAAGTGGTGTAGGCATACTCATTAGTATCATAATCTCCCGGGATCCAGAAAATTTTATGATTTCCGGCCAAATTAAATTCGGAACGCTCTTCTTTAATTACAAAATAATTTAGGTCATTTTGTTTTGGAAATTCATATCGAAAACCCAATCCGTCATTGAACAAACGAAAGCGAATGCGGATGTATCGGTTGTGGTTTTTGGCTTGGGCCAAAGTAACTACTAATTCATTGTAATTGTTGCGAATGGTTTTTTCTTCACCCAGAACAGGATTCCAGGATTCATCCACAGATTTTTGACTGGTATCAACAATAGAAAAACCATTCATAAATGAAGGTGCATCTTTGATCTCAAGTCCTAAAGCGCTTGGTTTTATTACCGATTTTCCTTTGTAAGAAAGCTGATAGGAAGGCACACCATTTGCAGCAAGCTCAAACTTTAAAACCAGATTTTTGTTGGGTGAATTTATTTCCTGAGCCTGAATTAAAAATGGAGCAAGACACATGAATCCATATAATAAATGGAGCTGTAATTTTTTTAGATTATAAATCATTTTTTTTATTTTTTGGAGTAAAAAGAGTAATGCAAAGGCACACAAAGACAAATAGTTTCGAAGTATTAAAAATTTAAACAAATCATACAATTAATTTAAACAAAAAGCTATATGAATTAAATTTTTGTAGTCTTTGTGGCTTTGCAATATATTTTGAGGGTTGAAAACAGACTTACATTAGACTAATCAATACAACATTTTGTTACAAATATATAAAACAAGTTATAATAAGACTATTTGTGAACCTACCAGTTGGTAGTTTTATTTTTCTGAAAAGGTACTTTAAGCTTCAACTTAATTATCTGTAACTTTTTTTCTACCTAGTCACCTCTTCGATCAGATAAAAAATAGATTTAAAATCAATGCCGCTCATTTTTTCCAATCCAATTTCACAGGTTCTACTCGTAGAAAATCCTTCGTTGCAATTTGTTGGAATTTGTGCTTTTAAATCACGCAATCCATGTTCGTTAAGCTCCGGAATCAGGAAACCTCTATCTCCAGCAAAACCACAACAATTGCTGTCGATTAAAGTAACCTTTTCAGCGCAGAGTTGTGATAAAGCTAGAAGTTGCTCCATCTTACCAATTTTTTTAACCGAGCAAACTGGGAAAACTGCAACAGTATCTTTTTTATTTTTCACAGTCAAATTTGGCATCACATAATCTAGCATAAATTCAATCGGATCGACAATTTTTAAGATATTTGAAAACTCTTCTTTCGAATGGTAAAAACACGGACTCATGTCATATAAAACAGGATATTTTCCTTTGTCAGAAGCTTCCAAAAGTGCTGTTTCTAATGCATTTGATTGTTCGTGATTCGCTTCAGCAAAACCTTTACTGGAAAAAGGCATTCCACAACAAAGATTATCGATAGATTTTGGGTAAATTATAGTAAATCCGGCACGAACTAATAATTGATGAGTAAGTGCCGATAATTGAAGATCATCTTCACTTTGAAAACTATTTTTCCCCATACTTCTATTGATGCAGGAAGGGAAGTAAACGACTTTTAAATCTGAGTTTGTGTTCATTATTTTTTTAGTTTAAGCTGTTTTTTAGCCCCGAATGCACGAATTATTTTTTTAAATCTTTGTTTATCAAAAATTCTGTGTCATCTGTTGTGATTTTCTATATTATTTTTGAAAATTAATTCGTGAATTTGTGGCTACTTTTTCAGCTCCTTTTGGCATTTCTGGAATCCATTTTGGTACTTTTTTAAAACTTATAAAATGAATGCCGTTAGATAATGAAGTCATAATTTTTGTTCCAAATAAAGAATGAAAAAACGAAACTGACTTCAATCCAATTCTTAAACCGGCAGTAGTTCCCGCCATGTGAGAAGCGATATAAGAAGCTACTTTTTTATCACCAGAATCAAGTTTGTTGGCACGCCATTCTTTTACAAATTTTCCAGTATCGATATAAACAGGACAAGCCAAAGCACAAAGTCCGTCTGTTGCACAAGTTTCATCGAGTTGATAAGTAACGTCTTTTTGAATTTCAGCCAATCGTTGTGGATCATCATTAGTTTGTTTCAATCGGCTAATTTCTCTGGCTATTACGATACGTTGTCTTGGCGATAAAGTCAAACCTTCGGAAACGCAGTGCGGTTCACAAAATCCACATTCCATACATTTATCGACAATAGCGTGAGATTCCGGCATTGGTTTTAAATGTTTAAGATGCGCTTTGGGATCCGGATTAATTAAAACATCCGGATTGATTTTATTATTAGGATCAAAAATGGTTTTGATGCGTTTCATGATTTCGTAAGCCGCTTTTCCCCATTCTTTTTCAACAAAAGGAGCCATATTTCTTCCGGTTCCGTGTTCTGCTTTTAAAGAACCATTGAAGCGATCTACAACCAAAATTGCCAATTCAGACATTAATTTCTCGTAGCGATCAATTTCAGTTTGATTCGAAAAATCCTGAGAAAAAACAAAATGCAGATTGCCTTCTAAAGCGTGCCCAAACAAAACAGCATCATGATATTCATATTTTTTGAATAAATCTTTCAAAGCCAAACAAGCATCTGCCAGTTGAGGTAATGGAAAAGCAACATCTTCAATAATAACAGAAGTACCATTTTTTCTTAGTCCACCAACAGTCGGCAGCAAACCTTTTCGGGCTTTCCAATTAAAATAATATTGTTTTGGATCAGTCGTGAATTCATAATCCGTATAAGTTGGAATCGATTGAATTTGGTATCTAATTTGTTCTTGTTTCTGATTTAAAATCAATAAATCATTATCCCGACATTCAACCAATAAAGCACAAGCCGATTCTGGTAATGTTCTAAAATATTTGGGAGCTCCAGGATCATTTTCAACGGAACGGATAGATTCCCGATCTAATAATTCTACTGCAGCAACGGGACTTGATTTTAATAATATAGTAGCATTGCAAGCATCTTGAATACTATTAAAGATAAGCAACGAACAGGATTTATATTTTTCATCAATAATGGTTTTGAATGTTACATTGGAAATAAAAGCCAAAGTACCTTCGGAACCAACCATTAGATGCTTGATAATTTCAATTGGATCTTCGTAGTCAACCAATGCATTGATGCTATAACCGGTCGTGTTTTTTATTTTGAATTTATTTTTAATCAAATGATAAAGAGTTTCATCATTTTTGATCGAATCCCTTAAACTTTCAATTTCTTGAATTAAAGCCGTTTGATTCTTCTTAAAATCAGCCACACTAGTTGAATCGGCAGTATCCAGAAGCGTTCCGTCATGCAATACAATTCGAATATCAGCTATGGTTTGATAGGAGTTTTGAGCCGTTCCGCAGCACATTCCGCTGGCATTATTTGCAACAATTCCGCCAATCATTGCTGCCCCGATTGAAGCAGGATCAGGACCAATTTTTAATCCGTGTGGTGCTAAAAAAGTATTTGCCCTTGCACCCACAATTCCAGGTTCCAGTTTTATTTTTTGATTGTTGTCTAAAAGTTCAAAACTTTTCCAACCATGCGTAACTACGACCAAAACAGAATCGGTAATAGCTTGACCCGATAAACTGGTTCCAGCAGCACGAAATGTCAAAGCAATATCTAGAGACTTGGCTTGTTTGATGATTTCGATGACTTCGAGTTCATTGTGAGCGAGAATAACAATTTTTGGAATCAATCTATAAAAACTGGCATCAGTTCCATAAGCAAGTGTTTGCAATGGATTGGTTAAAATACGTTTGGGATCAATAGATTTTGATAAAATGTCTTTTAACTTCTGATAAGATGGCGCTAACATAATGATTGTTTTTTTTTAATAATGCTAATTTTTAACCAGCGTTCTAAATAAAGCTTCATGTGATGAAAGTGTAAATTTAGCTATAAATAAATTTCAAGAAGTTATTAGCCCAAAATATTCCAAATTTTAGGGTGGCATTTACAATGATGAGAATGGTATAATTATTCTTTTTTTAAATCATTTTTAATTGAAACAGACATCAACGAGACGATTTATCATTTTTTGTATAGGTGAAAACATAATAATTTTTTGCAAAAAGCATCTTTTTTAGACCTCAATAACTCAATCTGATTTTTTTATTAAAAAAATAACAAGTGATTTTATCTACGAAAACAATTGAAATTTTATAAGGAAAAAAGTTTCAATAAAAAAATAGTTTTTTACAACGTTATAGTTGAAAACTAGGCTTTTATGGCCTTATTTCCTGATATTTATCATGTTTTTTATTTATTTATCAAAGTAAGTTTACTGTACAAAATTCACGGACACAAACATACTTTTAAAATAAATAAAAATGCAAAAAGAAAAAAACATTGTAGAGTCTGTTTTAGAAAAAACAGAACCTAAAAAAAATGGAGCTCCAGTTTTGGGAACTAATTCTGCTCCTTTGGTTGACGCAGTTGCACATGTAAATGAATTAGCAAAAAAAGCAGAGGTTGCTTTACAGAAATTTTTATTGTTAAATCAAGAACAAGTAGATAAAATTGTTGCCAAAGTTTCTGTGGCAGCTATCGACAAACATGGAGAATTAGCACTTCACGCTGTTCAGGAAACCGGACGTGGTATATTTGAAGATAAAGCAACCAAAAATATGTTTGCTGCCGAAAATGTAACTAATCGTTTAAAAAATGTAAGAACCGTTGGAGTAATTGGCGAAGATCCAATTAGCGGAGTAGTTGAAATTGCTGAGCCAGTTGGAGTTATTTGTGGAGTTACACCTACTACTAACCCAACATCGACTACAGTTTTCAAAGCTATTATTTCATTGAAAACCAGAAACCCAATCATATTTGGTTTCCATCCATCTGCACAACAATGTTCTAAGGCTGCTGCTATTGTAATTAGAGATGCTGCTATTGCTGCTGGTGCACCTGAAGACTGTATTCAATGGATTGAATATCCTTCAATCGAGGCTACAAATGCATTGATGAATCACCCAACAGTTGCTACAATTTTGGCAACAGGAGGAAATGCAATGGTGCGTGCTGCTTATTCTTGCGGAAAACCAGCTTTGGGAGTAGGTGCCGGAAACGTACCAGCTTATATCGAAAAAACAGCGGATATTAAACAAGCGGTAAACGATATCGTTTTGTCTAAATCTTTCGATTGGGGAATGATTTGTGCTTCAGAACAAGCTGCCATTATTGACACTGAGATTTACAAAGAAACAGTTGAGGAGTTCAAACGCCTTCATGTTTATTTTGTAAATGAAAAAGAGAAAAAACAATTAGAAGAGTACATGTTTGGTGCTGCTGCTAATGGATTCAATTGTTCAGAAGCTAAATTAAATTCGGCTATTGTTGGAAAATCTCCTCAATGGATTGCTGAGCAAGCAGGTTTCTCAGTACCTAAAGACATTGTTATCATCGCTGCTGAGGTTTCAGAAGTTGGACCTAATGAGCCATTGACTCGTGAAAAACTTTCTCCTGTACTAGCAATATTAAAATCAGTTTCAACTGAAAATGGAATCAAATTGTCTGAGCAAATGGTTGAGTTTGACGGTTTAGGTCACTCGGCTGCTATCCACACAAAAGATCAAAATATTGCAAAAGAATTTGGTGTTAAAGTAAAAGCAATCCGTGTAATCTGGAATTCGCCTTCAACTTTTGGAGGAATTGGAGATGTTTACAATTCATTCTTACCATCATTAACACTAGGATGTGGGTCTTATGGAAGAAATTCAGTTTCTGGAAATGTAGGCGCACTCAATCTTATTAACATTAAACGTATCGGAAGGAGAAACAATAATATGCAGTGGTTTAAAGTACCTTCGAAAATTTATTTCGAACCAAATTCAATTTTATATCTAAAATCAATTCCAGACCTTAATAAGGTTATGATTGTAACCGATTTGAGCATGCTTAAATTAGGTTTTGTTCAAAAAGTTATTGATGTCTTGAACATGAGACACAACAAAGTAGATGTTCGTATTTTCTCTAGCGTTGAGCCAGACCCAAGTATTGAAACTGCAAGAGCTGGAGCTGATACAATGAGAGAATTCAAACCAGATACAATCATTGCTCTTGGTGGTGGTTCGCCAATGGATGCTGCCAAAGTTATGTGGTTAATGTATGAGCAACCTGATGTAGCGTTTGAAGATGTAAGACAAAAATTCCTGGATATCCGTAAACGTGCTGTAAAAATCCCTAATTTGGGTGCTTTGGCTAAATTAATCTGTATTCCTACAACATCTGGGACAGGTTCTGAAGTAACTCCTTTTGCTGTAATTTCAGATCATCAAAAAAACATCAAATATCCATTAGCAGATTATGCTTTTACTCCAACAGTAGCAATTATCGACTCTGAATTGACTAAAACAGTTCCTGCTTTTATTACTGCTGACACTGGAATGGACGTGTTGACTCACGCTACCGAAGCTTTTGTTTCTATCGTTGCCAGCGATTATACAGATGGACTTGCTTTACAAGCTATCAAAATGGTATTCAAATATCTTGAAAGAGCTTACAAAGACGGCCATAATGATGATGAGGCTCGTGACAAAATGCACAATGCTTCAACAATGGCAGGTATGGCTTTCGCCAATGCATTTTTAGGAATTTCTCACTCTATGGCTCACAAAATTGGAGGGGTATTTCATACTGTTCACGGACGTACAAATGCAATCTTGTTGCCTTATGTAATTAGATATAATGGTGAAATTCCAGGAAAACTTTCTGTTTGGCCTAAATACACCAACTACAAAGCTGACGAAAGATATTTCGAAATCTGTCAAGCTCTTGGATTACCTGCAAAAGGACCAAAAGATGCACCTGCAATTTACGCTCAAGCTTGTTATGACTTAGCAGTGAAAGTGGGTATAAAAATGAGTTTTAAAGAGCAAGGCGTTGACGAAAAACAATGGTTAGAGAAAATCCACACTATTGCAATGAACGCTTTTGAAGATCAATGTACACCAGCAAATCCACGTTTGCCACTTGTATCTGATATGGAAGAAATTCTTCGCAAAGCATATTACGGAGAAATTTAATTAGTAGTTTTAAAGTTGTCAATTATTCTAATGTTTTAATATTAAAAACATACTACGAATAATTGGTTAAAGAAGCCTTCAATTTATTTTGGAGGTTTTTTTGTTCAATAAAAAACCCTTGCAAACGCAAGGGTTTTTAAAATCTTTATTGATAATGATTTTTTAATTTTTCAAATCTTTAATTACTTTAAAAGCAACATCTACTTCATTTTCACTAACCAAAATTGTAAATTCATTTGAAGTCGAAATTACTTCGTTGATGATGATTCCTTCCCATGCCAAACGTTGGAAAATGAAATAATAAATTCCTGGAACAACAATATTTTCTTTAGGCAATTTTACTGTGATTGAAGCCAGGTTTTCTAATTTCTGAATCAATTTTTCGGCAGCGAAATGTTTTTCAACTAAATGATTTACACTGTTGCTAACGACAATGTTAGTTTCATTTACTCCTTTTGATGAGGTATAAAAAATATCTGGTAATGAGTTGATATCGGTAATTAAATCGGCTTGTTTGTTCAAAACAGTTTCCGAAACAGCAAATGTATAATCTGTCAAAGCGGAACGTACTGTGATTTCACCAATGTTTTTGATGACTTTATTGATCTTGTGATTCAATCGAAAATCAAGTTCTTCGGTCAAACGTTTAAGAGCCATTACAACAGCTCCTTGTTTTACTTCTTTTCCAAATTCACTTTCCAATTCGGTCATGATATTTCTGGATAATGAAGTCAAATTGATAATGCCCAGAGATAAAGCATTTAATAAAAAAGGTTTTGTTTTAATGTAGTTTTCTACAATGGAGGATACAGTTTTCATAAGTTTTTTGGTTATTTTTTGGCTAGTTAGACTGATATTTAACATTTCTGTTTTTAATACCGCGGCAAAGATAACAAAAAAACAATTTGTTACAAATATAACATTGTTAAATTTCTTTAAAAATGATAAAAAGCATCTGTAAGGTGCTCGATTGCAAAGGAATTATTTTGTTCGCCATTCGAGTTTAAATGACGGCTGGGAGCAGTAATAGCGATAATATCAAATCGAATTGAATGATCTAAATCTTTTTGATTGACATACGCATTTACCGCTTTTACGAGCAATTGAATTTTTTTGGGTTTTACAAAATCCTGCGGCAAACCAAAATCTAACGAAGAACGGGTTTTTACTTCGACAATGGCAAGGGTGTTTTCTATTTGGGCGATTATATCAATTTCGGCTTTTTGAAACGTCCAGTTAGTTTCCAAAATGGTGTAACCATTTTTTTTGAGGTAATCCACAGCAAGATCTTCTCCTAATTTTCCCAGTTCGTTATGTTCAGCCATAGTTCAGATTGCAGATTTAAGGTTGCAGATTTAAGGTTGCAGAATTTTAGATTTAAGAAAAAATAGAAGAGAATACAGAAAATAGATCTCTCAGTAATGTTCAAGGCATAAAGGTCTTTTTTCTATGTTCTCTTCTCTATATTCTTTTTTATTCAAAAACTACAGTTCCGCCTTTTTCATTAACCTGCATGCTTATAACATTACCCATAATCAGCGCTCTATTGTCGTGAACGTGTCCTGCAGGGAAATTATACAAAACAGGAATATTGTATTTTTGGGTAACATCCTGAACAATTTCATTTGCATTTTTTCCCCAAGGAATATCATTGTCTTTCATTTTTGTCATGCCACCAACGATAATTCCTTTGATGCTTTCAAGGCAGCCGTTGCGTTTCAGATTCATCATCATTCGGTCAATATGGTAAAGATATTCGTCCAGATCTTCTATAAATAAAATTTTGTCAGTACAATCAATGGCTGATTTCGAGCCTAATAAACTATACAAAATAGACAAATTTCCGCCTACTAATTCGCCAGTAGCTTTGCCAAAACGATTCATCGGAAACGGATCGATTTTATATTCTAATTTTTCTCCAAACAAAGCTGTTCTTAAAGTCGAAATCGATTCGGGCGCCGTTCTCTCTATACTCACAGGCATAGTACCGTGAATAGATTTAAAACCCATTGTGTTAAGATGGTTGTGTAAAACAGTAACGTCACTAAAACCTACAATCCATTTTGGATGTTGTTTGAACTTTGTAAAATCCAATAAATCAATCATACGGACAGTTCCATAACCACCGCGAACACACCAGATCGCTTTGATTTTTGGATTGTCCAGCTGTTGCTGAAAATCAGCAGCACGTTGTTCATCTGTTCCAGCTAATTGATTAAGGTCTAATCCAATGGTGTTTCCAATAATGACTTCTAAACCCCAGGAATGCAATAAATCAATTGTAGGTTTTAAGTTATTTTCAATATTTTTTCTGGCAGTCGCCACAATGGCAATGGTATCTCCTTTTTTCAAATAAGGTGGTGTAATCATAGTAGTTTGAGCTTGACAGTTTATAGATTGTAAAACAAAAATAAGCAATAGCATTGGATACAAAACAGTTTGTTTTTGTATAAAAGAAAATGATTTGAAATGCATATTATGTTTTTTGTAAATGAATTGAATTGTCGCTTATTTTGACTTAAAGCAAAGATATACATATTTTAAAGAAAGCAAATTTATGTAATCAAATTACTATATTTACAAAAAACGCGAGATCAAAATTCAAAGAATAATTATGCTTAAAAAACCCCAATTTTATCTGCTTTTAGTTCTTTTAATTTTTAAAAGTAATGCCCAAACCAAAGCTTTTGTAATTCATACCGCTGCATTTTACAATTTTGAAAATTGTTATGATACAATCAATGATCCAACGATTAATGACGATGATTGGACGCCAACAGGCAATCAACATTGGAGCTCCAAAAAGTACCATCAAAAACTCGAAAATTTAGCCAGAGTATTATCAGAAATTGGTACTTCTGAAAATCCGAATTCGCCGACCTTCATTGGCGGAGCCGAAATTGAAAATCAAAGCGTCTTGGAAGATTTAATCAAACAACCCAAATTAATCGATAAAGATTATGGAATCATACATTTTGATTCCCCTGATAGAAGAGGAATTGACGTGGCTTTATTGTATCAAAAAAAGGAATTTCAACCCACGAGTTTAAGCAAAATTCCATTGTATGTTTATAAAGAAAATCAGCCCATTAAAGAAGAAATAAAAATTGATCCATCCGAAAATCTAGAAACCGAAGACGTAATTCAAGTCAATACAAATAATCATCGGGTTTATACCAGAGATCAATTATTAGTAACAGGTTTTTTAAACGGAGAAGAGATTCATTTAATTGTAAATCATTGGCCGTCACGAGCAGGAGGTGAGAAAAAATCAAGTCCATATCGCGAAGCTGCAGGCGCTTTGAACAGTAAAATCATTGATTCATTACAACGCATCAATCCAAATGCAAAAATTATTACGATGGGAGATTTAAACGATAGCCCCTTTAATAATAGTGTAAAAAAAGCTTTAGGAGCCAAAGGTAAAATTCAGGATGTTGGCGAATTTGGAATTTATAATCCTTTTGAAGAAATGGCGAATAAAGGATTCGGTACAATAGCTTTTAGAGATTCTTGGGATATTTTTGACCAAGTTATGGTTTCGAAATCGCTATTGCAAAAGGAATACAGTTCCTTTCAATATTGGAAAGCTGGGATTTATAACAAACCTTTTTTAATTCAAAAAAGTGGTAAATACAAGGGATATCCTTTACGACATTCATTGACGGAAATTGGTTTTAGCGACCATTTTCCAGTTTATGTTTATTTGATTAAGGAGAAAAAGTAAAGGAGATATTTAAATTTTTAACAGTTGTAGAGATGCACTGCAGTGCATCTCTACAATGTCATGTGTTTACGGCATATACAAAAAGACTAGCGATTAGCGCCTTAGCAGTAAAAAACATTACAAATCAAATCGTTTCCCTTGCTCCGGAAATATTAAATCAACTCCTAGAACATTTTCTTTTTTCAATTGTTCTTTAATTTTCTGAATGTTTTTTGTTGGTGGTTTTCTATGTGTTACAATGATTTTTAAATCCTGTAAACTTCCTTTACCGGCAAATTCTTCCAATTTAGTTAATTCTTTCATCAAATGGGAAGGAGTCAAATGCCCGTATAAAGCATTGTCCGGCTGTTCATTTGGAAACGAAACTTCGATAAAAATTCCTTTTAGTTTTTTTTCTTTAATCAAAGGAGCAACAGCTTGCCATAATAAACGTAAATCATTGCTTTTTTCAATTTCATCAGGACCAGTATCACCCAAATACAAAACGACATTTTCTTCATTTTTGATTAAAAATGCCGTGCTTTCAAAAGGATTCACATGACTTAGCTGAAACGCTTTTACAGTCATTGTGGTATTCGTTAATTTGGTTTCTTCGCCAAAAGCAAGTGTTTGAAAATGATATTTCTTTATCTGAAAACCCGGTCCTTCGTCACCAAAATTTGCCCAGGTATCACCATTAAAATAATGCTTTTCCATCATTTGCATACAATCTTTTGTAGCATAAACGGTCTTCGAAGAATCAGCTGGAGAACCAATAATCAAACCTGAAACATGATCTAGATGCGCATGAGAAATTAGATATCCTTTGATGTATTTTCTAAGAACTTCATCTGCCGAAACTGTAAATGTATTATTGGCAATAGCTTTTTCAATCCCAGCATTTATTGTACCGGCATCAAGACATATGAAATCAGTTGTGTTTTTAGGAGCTAATAAATAAGCTGAAAGATTGGTTTCGTCAATACCGCCTTTTACTCCCAAAGGAACTACTTCAAAAGCTTTTTTCTGAGCAAACAGTTGAGTGGAAATCAAAAAGAAAAAAATGAGATATCTATTAAAAAGTGCCATATGCGGTAGTGTATATTTTTATGTTGTAAAATTACTTTCTTCTTTTTTAATAGTTGTAATTTTTGTTAAAAAGATAACTATCTTAAAAATACAATAGTTTTGTTTAAAGGCAGAGACCTAACATGTTTTTAAAACCTGTTAGGTCTGCTCATCTTTTTATGTCTAAAGGGCATTAAAAATTCAATTTGAAACAATAACTTTACAGAATTATACAACAATTTTAACTAATAAAGTTACAATGACAACAATAGCGGACCAATTCGGAATGAAAGAAGCATTAACGCAATTAGGCGTTAAAACCATAAATGAAGGAACTTCGACAGGAATTAACCAATTTTCGAGTGGAGAACTACTTGAAAGTTTTTCACCCGTAGATGGTAAACTAATTGCTTCTGTAAAAACAACCACAGCAGCAGATTATGAAAAAGTAATGCAAACCGCTACCGAAGCTTTCAAAACCTTTCGATTAATGCCTGCACCACAACGTGGAGAAATTGTGCGACAGTTTGGAGAAAAATTGCGTCAAAATAAAGAAGCTTTAGGCAAATTGGTTTCTTACGAAATGGGGAAATCCTTGCAGGAAGGTTATGGCGAAGTGCAGGAAATGATCGATATCTGTGATTTTGCAGTTGGACTTTCTCGTCAATTGCATGGATTGACAATGCACTCAGAGCGCCCGGGACACAGAATGTACGAACAATACCATCCGTTGGGAATTGTCGGGATCATTTCGGCTTTTAATTTTCCGGTGGCCGTTTGGTCTTGGAATACGGCTTTGGCATGGATTTGCGGGGATGTTTGTGTTTGGAAACCATCCGAAAAAACACCTTTGTGTGGGATTGCCTGTCAAAATATTATAGCTGAGGTAATCAAAGAAAATAATCTTCCCGAAGGGATTTCCTGTTTAATAAATGGAGATTATAAAATAGGAGAATTATTGACAAATGATAAACGCGTGCCATTAATATCGGCTACTGGCTCTACTCGTATGGGGAAAATTGTAGCCCAAACAGTTGCTGGACGTTTAGGAAAATCATTATTGGAATTGGGAGGAAATAATGCAATAATTGTAACTCCTGATGCCGATATCAAAATGACCGTTATTGGAGCGGTTTTTGGTGCCGTTGGGACTGCGGGACAACGATGTACTTCGACGCGTCGTTTGATTATTCACGAAAGTATTTATGATAAAGTTAAGGATGCTGTGGTTTCAGCTTATGGACAATTGCGTATTGGAAATCCACTAGACGAAAAAAATCACGTTGGACCGCTTATTGACACTCACGCAGTTGAAATGTATAACCAAGCTTTAACCAAAGTCGTAGCCGAAGGAGGTAAAATTCTTGTTGAAGGAGGAGTACTTTCTGGAGAAGGATATGAAAGTGGTTGTTATGTAAAACCTGCTATTGCAGAAGCTCAAAATTCATTCGAAATTGTGCAACACGAAACTTTTGCTCCGGTTTTATATTTGATTAAATATTCAGGAGCTGTAGAAAATGCAATTGAAATTCAGAATGGTGTAGCTCAAGGATTATCATCTGCGATTATGACCAATAATTTACGTGAAGCCGAACAATTCTTATCTGCTGTAGGATCAGATTGCGGAATTGCCAATGTCAATATTGGAACTTCGGGAGCTGAAATTGGAGGTGCTTTTGGAGGTGAAAAAGAAACCGGTGGTGGTCGTGAATCCGGCTCTGATGCCTGGAAAGTTTACATGAGAAGACAAACGAATACCATCAATTACACAACGAGTTTGCCATTGGCACAAGGGATAAAATTTGATTTGTAAGAAGAAATAATATTTTAAAAAAAAACCGCTTTTCCTTATTATTTGGAAAAACCGGTTTTTTTATATCTAATTTGTAGTATTTTTATTTAAATTCGCATCAAATTTTAAAGAAAAATGAAGCAAAAAATACTTTTCTTATTACTCATAATCTTCCTATTTGGCTGTAAGAAAAAATCTGATAACATAACAGTCATAAAATCCAATAAGAAAAATATAACTGCTAATGTCATTTCATCTCCAAAAGATAAAAACACAGTTGAAAATTCCAATTCGCCAAAATTTCCAAAAACCGGAAAAAGTATAGAAGATTTTGTATTGTCTTCGTATGAAATAAAAATGCAAGCAGAAGGTTTTTTAAATGATGATAAACTCAAAGACATCGTAATCATATTGCAGAATACAATTGACAATACCGATTCTCGGCCAACGTTAGTCTTACTAAAACAAGATACAGGAGAATATAGACTGCAAGAAATATCATGGGAAGCAGTTGAAGCTGAATGTACTGAGGAATATGGTAAAATGTACGATTATGAAGAGATTAGTATTGACGAGGAGAGAAAGTTACACATTAAACTACAAGGTATAGGACCAATTGGAACAAGAGAAACGTTGTACCAATATATAAACAATCAGTTAGTTCTTGTTGGTATAAACACTTTTAATATGGGAGCAGGTTCTCAATTAGATCAAGAATATAACTTAGTTTCTGGTGAGGCAGATATTGAAATAATAAACACTATGGTAGATAGCATGCCGAGTACACATACAATTAAGAAATTTAAGTTAAAACGAAAAATGCTATTTGTTAGTGATAATCCTAATACCGTTTTAGAAGGCCTTCTTCGGGCAGATTGGTAGCGTTATGATAATTTAAATCTACTAATTTAAGAAACACTTTTTACTAAGAAACTATATGATTAAAGCATTTTTAACCTTATTTCTGCTCGCTGCAATCGCTTTATCGTTGCAATTGCATATTGCTAATGCAGAGCATCATTCTGAAAATTTAACTACTCTGACTACTCCTATTACAATTGTAGTACTGCTATTATTGATTTATTTTTTTAGTCCTCAGAAAACACAATACCGTAAGATTATTAGAGTATTTTTAATAATCTGTAGTATTCTTTCTGCACTTTTTTTCACGGCTTTTTGGTATGTTGTACAATTAGCAAAAGCATTTGCACATTAATTATGAAATATTTCGAAAAAAGAGAAGACATTATAAACGGGTTGCTTACAATTTTACTTTTGATAATTCTTGTGGCTAATGCTGTCCAGAAGTACAACTATAAAGCAGACGAAAGGTTTGAATGGAGTAGTGGCGTTTTGAGTAGCAAAGGTAACGTGGTGCAAGTCAGCGGTTGCTATTTCTATCATACAAGTTATTTGAATTACGTCGTTGACAAAAAAAGTATAATTGATGATGGTTGGGATGATATAAATTATTCTGAGGAAAGCATAAGTGATGCGTTTTACCCTGATAGTCTGTCGATAAGTTGGTTTTCGTACAATGAAAAAAAGTTTTATGAAGGTAAGTTTGTCTTGCCGTATAAAATTATTTTACAAAAAGCAAAACAGCTAAGAATGGCAGCTAGTCAGGACGAAAATAATTTTACAGTGGAAAATTCAGATAAAATTCATCTTAGCTTTTTGGCAGAAATATTGCCAAAAGGAAAACTCGTAGTATGGATTTCGAATGATGATAAGAATTTGAAAATTGGTAAATATCAGGCAAAAATAGTAAATGCAACCTGGCATGTTTTTGACGACAGTCATGAAACAGATACTACATCAAATATTGATATACCTACAAAAGTAGCTTTGGTAATGGAGCGATGTCCTTATACAATTGAAGTTAAATTGCCTAGCGGATTTCATTTAAGAGATTCAGATTTTATTTTCTTTAATCAAAACCATTGGTATTTCGACAGCAGAGAACCCGAAAAAATTCCAGTTTTTTATGGGATTCCTGATCATGTTCGTTTATCGTGGGGTAATGGTAAAAAAGAATTTTCATCTCAATTTGTTTTTAAAGAGGATGAGATTTTAAACTTTTTTAGAACGTTAAAAGTTCAGCAAAATCAGAAACCCTTATTATTAGAATTGAAGATAAATAATACTAATGACAGTATACATGCAACGCTTAAAAATGCTAACAAATCTTTAAAGATTTTGCCTTCTTATATGGAAGTTTACCCATTAGCTGTTGGAAATAATGTTGTAGAAAGCAAATGAATTAGTTTATTAGAATAAATTTTAAAATAACAAAATGAGTTTAATTTTATTGGCGGGTATTACGCCTTATGGATATGGATTTTTTGCGATCATCTTATTGTCTATTTTGACTGCTTATGTATTGCTTGGTTTGTCGGACAAGAACAAGAAAACGGGTTGTTTCTCTGTTGGATTTGTTGGATTTCTTATTTGCTTTGTTTTAATGTTTCCCTTTATTTTATCTATTAGAATTATTGAAGAAGAAATAACAGTGGCAACAATAGCAGTTGTTGTTTTTTGGGTTTTAGTTTTTGGTGTCGTAGCATATGTTGGAATAACGAAAAAACAAGAGGCATTTAATAGTGGAATTTTTAGAGTGTTAAGATTTCTTTTTTTTGCAATAGCTTCAGGCCTGTTTTTAGTACTGTTTTTCGGCATGGCTTATTTTTTATATCAATGCTTTTTTACTCACGAAAAAGATAATGTTCCTGTTTGGGCAGTTTTACTATGTATTTTTTTTGTAGCTACACTTATTTTAGTTGTTTTTGGTCTTTTAAGTAAAAATACGGAAGCTGATAAAAAAGAAAAAACCACTTTTTATGATTTGGAAGCTGCAAAATTAAAGCCTGAATCGGTTGTTGAATTAGATTTGGCGAATACTAAAATAGATACGTTTCCTCTAGCGATTTTACAATTCAAGAACATACAATACCTTGTTTTGAATAACAATAATATTAGCGAAATCCCAAATGAAATAAACCAATTGCAGTCTTTAATTGGTTTAGATCTAAGCAATAACCCAATTTCTGATTTAGAAAGAAACAAGATACGAAAGTTGTTTTCTAAGGAAGTCGAAATTGTATTTTAAAGGATTTTAATAGTAAATAATAGATTTTACATTTTTTATAATGAACGAATTTTTATCTTTTTTTGAACGTAATAGTGTAGATGGAACACATGTTGTTTTTATGATGCTTTTTAGCCTTGGAATTGCATTATTTCATACCGTAATTTTTTCTGGTTTGTATAATTTAAAATTTCCAACTTGGCTCTTTTTTGTTTTATGTCCATCACTTATTGGCTTAGCTTTTTTGGTTCATCCAAAATATGCACTAATGATATTCTTGTTTTTATTTGTATCTGTATTTCTTTTCGGGATCATAGGAATGATTTATTCTATGATTTTAAAGAATAAAGAAGATAGGATCGCGAAAGAAAAATTTGATAGACTACATAACATTTCGAAAACTCCTTTGAGTAAAAAATTATTTGGAGTTCTTATGATGGGTGGTATTATTTGGGTTTATTTTTATTTAGCAGAAAGAGAACAACTAAAGCTACTTCTTCTAATCATTCCTGGTCTAATCTTTTTAAATAGATTTTTTTTCCCAAGTAATAAAAGTAAGTTTCTTAAGCTTCAAGCTGTTTTGCCAACTTCAAAAATAGACAGTATTGCTATGGGTATGGTCGAAGTTGAAGGAGATTTGGAGGAAATTGAGCCTATTATTTCACCTTATTTTAACAAACCCTGCATAGGATATTATTACACTATTGAAGAGGAAGGTCCAGCTGATGATGACGGCAAAAGATCTTACAAAACTATTTTCACAGAACTTAAAACGGGTATTTTTAAGATAAAAGATGAAACTGGAGTTGTTACTGTAAATGGGGAAGGATTGGAGTTCTATTTTGATAGAATAGATAACCAAAGGGGCGGAAAAACGCGACATTCAGAAACGTACTTAAAAAATAATGATTACATGTTTCTCATTGGTTATGCAAGTTCAGACAACGGTAATGTTATTATCAAAAAAGAAAATCCTAAAGGTATTTTTGGCATTGCAAATCCAAAGAGTATCTCATTTAGGAACAAATACCAGCCGTTACTTATTTCGTTTCTAACAACATTATTTTTTATTACGCTTATTATTATTTACATTATCTTAAACTAAACAAATATGACTACCCAAAACATTGCTTTAATTGCAGGATTGATTTTACTAATTGTATTTTTCAATTTTTTTATTGGCATTTATAATAAGTTGGTTATGCTGAAAAACAATTTCGAAAAAGCCTTTATGAATATCGATGTTATCTTGATGCAAAGAGCCGACGAAGTGCCAGAATTAGTAAAAGTAGCATCCAAATTTATGGAACATGAAACAGCTATATTGACTAATCTTACTAAGTTGCGTACTGATTTTTTGAATTCAAAAACTGTTGACGATAAGATAGAAAATGCAAATGAATTTTCGAAATCGATCAAAACTTTGTTTTCTGTTTCAGAAAATTATCCAACGCTTTCATCCAATTCGAATTTTCTTGAATTGCAAAAAAGAGTTTCTCAAATGGAAGATAAAATTGCTGATAGAAGAGAATTTTTTAATGATAGTGTAAATCTTTATAATGTTGGAATACAGGAATTTCCAAATTTTATTTTAGCAAAAATGGTTGGATATAAAACACAAAACTTATTTAATGTTTCATCTGAAGAAAAAGCATATGATGGAATTCAATTTTAGCACTTTTTTCGGTTATGAAAACGACATAAACAAGCTCAAAGATTTAGTTTTGATTTATGGTTTCGCAACTGTAATTTTTGGTATACTAGGACTCATATTCATTGGAGTAATAATAAGAAAGCTTGGTTTTAATGTTATTAATAGCTATTTTATTTCTCCTTTAATGTTATGTTTGGGGCTTACATTTGTTGTGTCAATATTACCAACAATAATTTTTTATGCTGTAGCTTCGGATGTTTCGGGTGTAAAAATAGTTTACAGTTGGTTAACTATTTTTACAGGAATGTTGTTTTTTACCATGTTGAATCTTAACACAATCAAAAAATTCGTAAAAGAATTTGAAAAGCTTATAGGACAAGAAGAATTTAGAAATAGAAACAAATAAAATGAGTTTGCCATTGGCACAAGGAATAAAATTTGATTTGTAAGCTTGATTATTCATTAACATCCTGCAAGGTTTTTTTAACACAAGTGTTCGGATGACAATAAAAGTTAGATATTTCACAACATGCTGTCCACAAAGTTTGTCATTCCGAGGAACGAGGAATCTCAGCAAGTAATTCCGCAATCAAAATCCCAATCTTTGTCGAGCTTCTAACAGAGATTCCTCGTTCCTCGGAATGATAATATTGTGTGAAAAATGAGTCCAACAATATCTTTCTCATCTTCCGAACACTTGTGTTTTTTTAACCTTGTAGGTATGAATATTGAAAGGATAATACCTACAAGGTCTCGAAAAAGACCTTGCAGGAAAGCTTAAAACCGTTGACTTTTTTTAATATTAACAAAATGCTACAAAAGTTGTTGCTTAGCCCCGATAGGAGTGAAAATCCTTTTGTGCCGGGGTTCGGCACAAAAGATTGTAACGGATAGCGGGACAACTGTTGATGAAAAATTAAATGCTTCTGCTCCTAAAAATCAATAATCAAATCAATTTATTCAGGATTTGTTTTTTTATCAAATAAATACAAAATAAAACCTAATAAAATAATGGACAGTCCTACTAAACTTTCTTTTGGGTGTGCAACAAATGTAAAATAACAGATGTAAATCCCAAAAGCTAAGAACACGACTGGAAAAATCCAGAAATATTTCCCTTTAAAAATGTGTCTTTTATTGGAAGGAATTGTAAAAACCGTTGCAACCGCCAGTGTCGCTAATATTTGAAGCAAAAAGGAAGAATAGATAAAAATTTCTTCGAATTCGCCAGTCAAAATGATCAGAATTGCGATAAAGGCATGAACCCATAAAGCCAAATAAGGAATGCCATTTTTGGATTTATTCATGAAACTCCAAAGTTTATTTTCTTTTGAAGTCGCAAAACTCAATCGGGAACCAATCCATAAATAACCGCTGATTGTAGCAATTAACTGGGCTGCAATAAAGAAGCAAACCCATTTTGCACCATTCAATCCCAAAAAATTCTTTGCAGCAATTGAAGCGACATCTTCCTGATTGACCAATGAAGCAATTGAAGCGTGTTTTAGAAAAACATAATTGATTGAAATGTAAACCAAAGTCACAAAGAGCGTTCCAATAAGGAGTGATTTTGGAAGATTCTTTTTTGGGTTTTTTATTTCCCCGACAATATAGGAAGCGGAATTCCAGCCCGTATAAGCAAAAGAAACGAAAACCAGCGAACTCGCAAATTCCGGCATTTGAATTTCTTTTACCCAACTATTATCGAAATTTAAACTGTTTGGACCTTGCGGAGCATAATATAATCCTAGGGCAATTAAGCCTAAAACAAACAAAACCTTCAGTAAGGTAAAGCCGTTTTGAAAACCACTGCTCATCTTTAAACTAAAGGATTGCGAAAGCGCCGTTAAAATAATAATTGCTATGGCAAACTCTTTTCCAAGTTCTAATCCGAAAATTTGCAAGTACTTGCTCATCGCTAAGGCTGCCAATGCAACGGGTGCAGAAAAGCCCACAATCAACGAAATCCAACTGGTTAAATAGCCAAAAAAAGGATGAAAACCGCGAGACAAATAAATATAATCGCCTCCGGATTCTTTGTAATAATTCCCTAATTCTGAATAGCAAAAAGCCCCAAACATTGCTAAAACGCCGCCAATAAACCAAAGTAAAATGATGGAATAGGTATTGGTCAAAGAAGCAACCTGATAGCCCAAAGACGTAAAAATCCCGGTGCCAATCATGTTCGAAACCACTAATGCTGTGGCCGTAAGCCATGTTATTTTTTTCAAAGCTGAAAGTGTGTATTAAATAAAAAAAATTGCCAAGGTTTTAGCCTTGGCAAAGTATAAAATGTTTTATAAACGGAAACTTAATCTTGCAAAATAGTAAGCACCTGTTGTTCCCATTTGAACTGGCGCGTATTTAAACACTCCAAAATAACTGTTTTCATAAACTTGTTTGTCTGGGAAAACATCAAATAAATTATTGGCTCCAA
>NZ_DATIDY010000068.1:0-18577 GCF_035456085.1 Flavobacterium sp. | reverse complement strand
CAATCGATTGAGCAAAATTTGTTGCATCGTACTTCACCGTTGGCTGATTAAGATAATTGGTAATTATAGTTGAATTGGTGATGCCAAATTGGTTGAACGAAGCGGTGATTGCATCTTTGTAAAGCTGTTCTGCATTTCCTGAAATATAACCACGAGCAACTGCTTCAGAAAGATTGAATAAGACCTCAGAATAGGAATAAATCACGGCTGGCGATGTCGAAGTCAGGAAATATTTCCCTGGTTTTGATGTTTTTGCAAACCCTTGACTATTGGCATCACTGTTGGATAACCCATTGGCAGCTCCAACATATTTAGTCACAGTTGCATCTGATGGCAATTGCGCATAAACAGGCAAACGAGGATCTGATAATTCATATAATTTGTCAACCATCGTTTTTGAAATACGATAATCGTCACGAGTTTCAAACCAAGCCGAAGCTGGATTTTGCTGAGGTGAACTGGTATAAATAAATTGAAAGATTTCGTTATTACTGCTAATCAATCCTGCCGGATCAGTTGTTGCTTCAATGGCAGCTTGTTTTGCCAATGCGGATTCTTTATCAGAAATTCTCAATGCAATTCGCAAACGAAGCGAGTTTACTAGTTTTTTCCATTTTAGAATATCGCCTTTATAAGCCAAATCACCTGTTACTTCACCATTTTTTAATGCTAATAAAGATTGAGCTTGTTTTAAATCCTCCAATAATCCAGTGTACACTTCTTTTTGAGTATTGTATGCTGGTGTTACTTTCAGACCTGCTTCTTTATAAGGAATACTTCCATAAGCATCTGTCAATAATAGAAACGTCCACGAACGAAGCGTTAATGCAATTCCTTTATAGTTTGAATTGGCTTGTGCTTCTGGGAAATTCAGAATTGTGTTCAAATCTGTAATCAGCGTCGAATATCCGGTATTCCACAAAGAAGTAAATGAATTATTCGAAACATCGTATCTGTCAGGTTCTGTATATTGGATTTTCGCCCAATGCTGTACAAACAGCAAAGAAGAATCAAAGTTGTTTACCGATCCCCAATACAAATCGGCTCCCTGTTTTAGAGTACCTGTCAACAGATATGGAGCCAGCGGTGTTTCGGTGGCATTTGGATTTTTATTAATTTCATCCAAAGAGTCGCTGCAAGATGTCAGTGACAATACAAATAGAGTTATATATGATAGCTTTTTTAGCATGATTTCGTGTTTTTAAAATTTCAGATTAACATTTAGTGTAAAGTTTCTGGTAGTTGGCAATGCTAAACTCTCCAAACCTTGTGCATTTCCTGTATTAAAAGCCGTTTCAGGATCAATATTTGGTGCATCTTTGTAAATAAAGAACAGGTTACGGCTTGCAGCTGTAATACTTGCGCCTTCCAATCCAAACTTCTTGATTAATTTTTTATCAAAATTATAGGTAAGTTTTACTTCTCTCAATTTCACAAAAGTCGAACTATAAATATAAGCTTCGCTGATATTGTAAGATGCTTTGTAATATTCCTGTGCGCTAAGAACCTGCTTATTTGGAGTTCCATCCGCGTAGACTCCGTTAAATATCATTCCATCATCGTAGACTGTTGTACCAGTTGGAGCTGTTGCACCAGCTGGAAGCAAAGTTTTAGTAGTGCCAGTGTAATAGTAATTTAAACCGCCATTGGCAGCATCACGACCAGGAAGTGTTTGAGCTAGTACTCCGGTATAATTTCCAGTTCTGTTTGTTCCGGAAAAAATCTCTCCTCCTACACTAGCATCAATAAGAAATGACAATTCAAGGTTTTTATAATTGAATGTATTGGTTATACCTCCTATCCAATCTGGTGTATAATGTCCCAATACTCGCTTTTGTGGGTCCGCTTTTGGTAATCCATTGGCACCTACAACTATATTTCCATTTGCGTCACGCAGATAAGCTGTACCATAAAGCGATCCATATGCTTGACCTACTGATGCCAAAACGTCAACACCTCCCGAAGAGCCTATTGTGTAGTTTTGGATTTGTTTATCATAGTCCAAAATTTCTACTTTACTATCATTTTGCGAATAATTTAAACCAATATTCCAATTGAAGTTTTGAGTTTTAATTGGGCTTCCGTCCAATTGAATTTCCAAACCATGATTGTTTATTTTACCAGCATTGATTAATTGCGAAGTATAACCACTCGCAGCAGTTGTTTTTATTTCCAAAATTTGGTCAAAACTATTTGTGTCATAATAAGCAACATCAAAGTGCAATCTGTTTTTCCAGAAAGAAGATTCAATACCTACTTCAGTAGAACGAGTTGTCTCAGGTTTCAGGTTCTCATTAAGGTTCTTCTGTGACGATGTTTGAATTGGATTTCCGTCAAATGCTGTTTGGAAATTATAAACATTAGACAATTGATACGGATCGGCATCATTACCAACTTCAGACCAACCACCACGCAATTTTATAAAATCGATTGTATTGCTTTTCAAATTAAAAGCTTCGGAAGCTACAAAACTTCCATTAACCGATGGATAAAAATAAGAGCGGTTATTGCTTGGCAAAGTTGAAGACCAGTCATTTCGTGCAGTCAAGTTTAAATAAGCATAATTTTTATATCCAACTTGCGCAGAAGCATAAGCACTATAAACTTTTAATTGCGAATATGAGTTTGATGACGTTAACGGGTCTCTCGAATTGGTCAACGTATATAAATCAGGTACTGCCAGACGCGGAGCTTTTTGATAATTGTTGGCATCGCTGTGATTACGAACGTTGAATCCCGCAAGCGCATCCAAGCTGAAATCTTCGCCCAGTTTTTTAGTATATTGAAAAATTCCTTCTGTATTTCTTTCTTCTATAGTATAAGCGTCCTCGGCATACGATCCGAAAGGTGTTCCATTTGTACCATATTTAATGGTGTATTTTCTGCGATCGTTATAATAATCAACACCAGTACGGAATTTAAAATGAAGTTCATCGACAATCTTGGCATCCAAATGAATATCTCCAATTATACGATTACGTTTTTGACTAGTTGTATTATAATAAGCATTCCAATACGGATTGCTGTAATAACTGTTGTTCCAATTTCTATTCCAATTTTCATTAAGCTGATTGATATCGACCTGACGTCCAAACCAAATAAATTGAAGCATTACACCAGCAGCACGATTCCCTGAAGGTCCACCAGGCAAAGCCGGAGCATCGGTAACAATATAGTTGGCGGTCACTCCTACTTTGATATTTTCAGATATTTTATAATTAGTATTAATGCTAAAGTTTGTTTTATTCACTTCACTATTAGGCACTGTTCCCAATTGTTTTTGATTATTTATCCCTAATCTAAAATCTGATTTTTCATTGGCTTTGGACACAGAAACACTATTGTCAAAAGTAAAACCGGTATTAAAAAAATCTTCGACATTATCAGGATGAGCCACAAAAGGAACCGGCACACCATTCGAATAAAATTGAGGAATAAGTTGTCCATTTAATTTTGGTCCCCAGCTTTCATCAACCCCATCATTTACACCACCACCTTTACCATCTACGTAACTGAACTTTCCATTAGATCCTTGTCCAAATGAATTTTGAAAATCAGGTAAAGTAGTCACTTCAGAGATTGTAACTCCAGAACTGACGTTTACACCAAAACCCTTTTGCTCAAAACCTTTTTTTGTAGTGATAAGAACCACACCATGTGCAGCACGCGAACCATATAGTGCTGCAGCATTTGGTCCTTTCAGCACCGTTAATGTTTCAATATCATGAGGATTCAAATCGGCAATTGCATTTTTAAAATCTCGGGTTGCCCCACCATAATTCAATTGTGAATTATCTACTGGAATACCATCAACAACAAATAGCGGTTGATTATTTCCAGAAATCGAAGTTTCTCCACGAATAACAATACGCGAAGATCCCATATCTCCCTGCGAGTTAGTGATACGAACACCGGCCAGTTTACCTGTAAGGCTATTTACAAAATTCGTTTCTTTTGTGTTTACCAAATCCTCATTTTTAACTGATTGTGTCGTATATCCTAAAGATCTCTTTTCTTTTGATACTCCCAATGCTGTAACTACAACTTCGGATAACACATTTTGTTCTTGAGCGAGGTTGATGGTAACTGAATTTTGATTAACTAAAATTTCTGTTTTTTTATATCCCAAATAACTAACAACTAAAGTAAAAGGGAATTTTTGTTCTGTTTGAAGATTAAACTTTCCATCGACATCCGTTATAACTCCGTCAGCACTACCTTTTATATTAACAGAAGCACCAACAACCGCCTCCTTTGAAACAGCATCGATAACTTTTCCGTCTATTTTAGAAACTTGGGCATTAACTCCAATGGAAACTAATAAAATACACAACCATGTATAGGTATTTAACTTTTTTTTCATTACTTTGTTTTGGTTTAATAAATAAGGCCCACCGTAATGGATTTTACTCCACTTCGCCTTATTGAGATGAACAATTTCTTTAAACTTTACCATTTCTGCTGGCACAGAAATGGTTTTTTTATTTGCAGCACATTCGCTTTTTCATTTTTTAATTGATTTTTAATTGCAATAATTTTGAAACTTGGAATCATTTATCAGAATGATATTGAGACATTTAATTTTTATAATGTTCTTAATAATTCTAATTTAAAACTCTACCAATTCGATAGAGCAAATGTATATTATAAATATGAATTATCAAATATTTACCTCATTTTTTTGTTAAAAAATGCAAATAAAGTTATCAAACCGCTTTTAAACCGCTAAAAACATGATAGTTATACATTTCAAGTAAACTTTAATTAAAAGAATTTTTCATTATTACCAAGAAATTTTAATAGTGCTTCCTCCCGGAATTTCATAATGAAATACATTTTGATCTTTACAAACAGGTGGAATAATGTTTTTTTTATGACTGACCTCAATAGATTTTCTGACCTGTTTAGTAAAAAAAATCTTGAAACTACATTGAAATTCAGGTGTTCCCAAAATCTTCATGGTCACCGTATTTTTACTTTTTTTGTAATTACCTATCGGATAATCTGTAAATAGTAAAAAACCTTCTGAGTCCACTTTAAAGTATTGTCTTGATACTATACCAAATGCCATTCCTGTGCCATATACTTCTTGTCCTACTTGACCGCTTTTTTCCCAGCCGATATATACATCTTCGAGAGGAATCCAAAGCTCTGGCTGTATTTCTCCTGTTTTTACTTCTTTGGAAAGCATATCCAAAGGCAACTTACGCGGAAAGTAGTATGAAATTCTACTCAAAGCATATTTGATAAATTCAGGAATTAAAATTTTTAATGATGGTAAGATTTCTACATCTTTGGATAGCATTAAATAATTTGTAAGTGCTGCATATACTTCTAACTCTTCGTAAGCAGCAATATATGGAGCATTATTAAGAGGATAAATAGCAAAATAATTAGAAATATTTTTACCGTTACCATATAGGCAATCCCATATCTGCATATTCTTGAAAAGTCCTGCAAGGCAAGCATAACTTAGATCCAGATATAATTGTTTTTTGGTTATTTTGTAAAGTTCCAAAAGCGCACTAGCCGAAAAAGCTGTGTTATTAGCTTGATAAAAAATATCAAAACCTTTATCTTGCAGCTTTAATACTGCCTTTTCTGCTTCGCGTAAATAGCGTTTATCATCTGTTAATTTTAATAATAAAAGCATTAAATGTGCATACGATCCGGCAACGTCTTTTTCGCCTCCTTCGCCAGGTTCGGTTTCTTCTTTGATGACTTCCAAAGTATCCATTTTATAAAACACCGGCCATTGATAATCAAAATGATGAGCCACTTTGATGGCAAAGTCACAAGATTTCAATAATAATTCTTCGGCTTTTTTTTCTCCATTAAGTGCCAGTCTGGCCAAATTCATCAATGGATGATGCAAATACCAAGAGTCCATCACCATGTCTTTTTTTTGTTCCTCAGAATGATCTAATTCACCCGAAAGCTGAGGAAGGTAACGACTAATAGTGGAGATTTTCGGTTCATAAAATGCATCAATACCCGATATGAGATCTTTATATATTGAAAAATCTTCTCCCTTCCATTTACTGTATTCTTTTAATGGCATAAGAATGGCCAACTGAACCATTACCTCTGCTGGAGTCGTATAGTCACATAAATAGGCATTGAGATACGGGACTCCTTTAGTCTGAGTCCAGCAACCTTTATTATTAGATAAGTCATTAAGGCAATTTTCTGCAATTTCTGGCCAATTATGATAAACTGTTTCCGGATGTGGAAGGCATTGATACACGGCTGCCAGATTATTTAAAAATTGTTGTGTTTTTTCAGCTTCGTTTTTTATGATTTCTTCCGAAAATAAAACATAAGCATCCGATAGTACAAACTCAGTATCCGCAGGCAATGCTTTTTCTTTGGAAAGCGGAAGTTGGAAACCAATTTCAGGCCAGCTACCACCTACTGTTTCTGTAAGTGATGTCTCGGTAGCTTCGCAATACGCGCTCATCGAACCTAAATCCTGAAAATAGAAAAAAGATCCCGTTTTGGGTTTAGTCATACTCGCATAAAGAATTCCTGTACGGCTTCCCATCTGATGCATGTGTATTTCTCCACTTGTATTCCAAATATTTCCTGATTTGGTAAGCGGCATAATATCGCGTGGCCAAAACGGAATCATCATCGAAAAATTCCCTTTAAAAACAGTTTTATAATGCAACATTGGCAAATCAGGATTAGGAAAATCAATTCTGACCTCATATTGTCCAATCCTGTTTTCTAGATTAATGAGTAAACTTCTCCCATCATCAAACAAATTTGTTATTTCAAAAAAGCTATTCATTCCGAAAGCGGCTCTGAACGCTACTCTTGCATTATTGGGCCAAGACACAACGATCAAAAGTGAATTGCTTGTATTGTAGGCCTTAAAAATGTAATCACGGAATTTCTTCTCCCATATAACCGTGCTTTTTTCAATATCATCCTGCACAGTAGCAGTCCATGGTGAAACTAGATGCATAGTATTTAAATTTAACTGTTAAACATTATAACAGCATGGTTATCAATCAGATTATTAACGGCACTAATTTAGAGCAGATAATAATTTTCGGTTTACATTATTTCTAGTTTAATGTTATATTTTACCAATTTTATCATTATAAAGATTTGAATTCTAAAGGCTTAATCATGAAAATAATGTAAAAGTCTAAGTGTATTCTGTAAATGATTTTATGTAAAAAATTAATTACTTTATCTTTTGAGTTTTGGATATAAAATCCTTGAATTCACTGAAGTAAAATAATTATAGAAACATGAGTGATATTGCACGTAGATTTCCAGAAAACCCACTTTTGATGCCAAAAGACCTTCAACCCAGTACTTCTGATTTACAAATTATTAGCCTTTTAAATCCAGGAGTTTTTGTTTTTGAAGGCAAAACATGGCTTTTAGTTAGGGTTGCTGAATGTATTGCACAAAAAGAGGGCGTAATTTTCTTCCCTATTGTCAATGAATTAGGTAAAATGGAAATCATCGAAATACCTCTTAATGATCCTGAATTGATCGCAACGGACCCAAGGGTTATTCAATATAAAGGTCTTGATTACTTAACTACAATCTCGCATCTTCGACTATTATCCAGTGACGATGGAATTCATTTTTCATCTGAAGGATTAGAACTTTTAACAGGTTCTGGACGTTTGGAACAATATGGAATCGAAGACGCCAGAGTTAGCAAATTGGATGACACCTATTACATTACCTACACCGCAGTATCATCAAGTGGCGTCGGGGTCGGGTTACGAACTACCAAAGACTGGAAAAACTTTGAATCGAAAGGGATGATTTTTCCCCCACACAACAAAGATTGCGCCATTTTTGAGGAGATTATCAATGGAAAATTCTATGCCTTGCATCGTCCGTCCAGTCCACAAATTGGAGGAAATTTTATTTGGCTTGCCGAGTCATTAGATGGAATTCATTGGGGAAATCATCAATTTCTTGTCGGAACACGAACAGGATTGTGGGATAGCGCAAGAGTTGGCGCAGGAGCAGCACCAATCAAAACAGAAAAAGGATGGCTGGAAATTTATCATGGTGCCGATGCCGAACACCGATATTGTTTGGGCGCTTTCTTAATGGACCTTGAAAATCCGTCAATTGTTTTGGCTCGCACGCTTGACCCAATTATGGTGCCAACAGAAAATTATGAACTCAGTGGATTTTTTGGTTTTGTTGTTTTTACCAACGGACATATTGTTAATGGTGATGAACTTACGATTTATTACGGTGCAGCAGACGAATTTGTTTGTGGTGCCAAATTTTCGATAACAGAAATTTTAGCTGCTTTAGAATATTTTTAAATACCATTATTAATATTAATATGGAATAGATAAAATAATTTATAAATTTTATTTGATAACATTATGCCATCAGAAATTATTAAGAAATGTGCCAAAACATTGGCAGAAAAAAAATGGAATATTGCCTTTGCAGAAAGTGCAACAGCAGGAAGAATGAGCGCTGAATTTTCGTTAACCGAACAATCGGGACAAATTCTGCGTGGCGGTTTAACCTGTTATGAAGTCTTTGTCAAAGAACAAATACTGCATGTACCCCATAGTTACATCGAAAAATTCACTCCTGAATCGAAAGAAGTGACACAAAAATTGGCCGAACAAGCTGCTAAACTTTTTAATACCAAAGTAACCGTTGCTGTCACTGGACTTACTACACCAGGCGGGAGCGAAACAAAACTAAAACCAGTGGGTACAATGTTTATATGCATTATAACTCCCAATCACACTTTGGAATATCGACAGGTTTTTGAGGGAACTCCTGAAGAAATAGTGCTACAAACTATTGATTTTGTTGCCGATCATATTACAAGATACATCTAAAAAATTCAAAAATTTAGATACAAAATATCTTTCCCAAATCTTTCATAATAGAATAAAAATATTAAAATAATAGTACCACATGGAAGATTTTTTGCAAGACATTTACAAACATATAAAAGAATATTACTTCAGCCTTGTCGATTTAGCCCCAAAGATTTTGCTTGCGATTGTAATTGTTCTTGTTTCCTGGTTTATAGCTGTTAGGGTCAAAATTTTTGCCAATAATCGCTTGAAAACAAAAATGCATGATCCACTCTTAGCTTTATTTATTGCAAATCTTTTTAAAGCTATATTCATCGCAATTGGGCTTCTTTTTATGCTTCGTGTTATAGGTCTTACAGGAGTGGCGCAGAGCGTACTGGCAGGAGCTGGAATTTCTGCTTTTGTGATTGGATTTGCACTCAAAGATATTGGCGAGAATTTCCTGGCTGGTATTTTATTGGCTTTTAAAAGACCTTTTTCTGTTGGTGATATTATTGAAACGAATGGTGTAAAAGGTAAAGTTGTTGCCCTTAATTTGCGTGATACTCAGATAAAAAGCGACAGTAAAGACATTTACATACCAAACGCATTATTAATAAAAAATGCTCTCACAAACTTTAACAGCGGAGGATATTTATTGCAAGACTTTACAATTGGTCTGGAATACGGTTCTGATTATAAAAAAGCGATTGAGATTATTACTCAGATAATGAAAACTGACAGTGATATTGTAGACAAAGAATATTCTAATTCGGCTGTTGTATCAGGAATTACGGCCAATATTATACAAATCAACATCCGTTATTGGGTAAAAACGGAAGACAACTTCTCCGACAGCAATCATCGTTCTGATATTATTATCAAAGTCACTGAAGCATTAAAAGCAAATGAATTTATAATTAAATAGCATTAAAATCCAATATTATTTTTTAAGGTTCGACAATGGTTTTCCTTTCATTTCTGGATCATTTTGTTGTTTTAAAAGTTTCAATATCGTTGGCGCAATTTGATTGCTATATAATTGCTCTTTTGATTTTATTTCTCCTAAAGCCTGAACATTATTACCAAAAACAATTAACCAAACCTGTTCTGAACCTCTTACATTTGAACCATGTCTTCTCCATCTTTTAGAACCACGACCGTGATCTGTAGAAATAATAAAAATGGTATTGTCTTTATAAAAAGCATCTTTTTGAGTAAAATTCCATATCTCTTTGATCAGCGCATCTGTTGAATGAGCTGATTTCAAATATGCCTGATAATTTCCGTCGTGAGCGAAATCATCCGTTTCTCCATAAGATAAAAAAATCAATTCGGGATGTTCTCTTTTCATGTATTCCAAAGCATAATTTGAAGTAAAAGCATCCAATCGAACAGATCCCCAAGGTGAAGGCACTTTGGATTGCAACTCATTTAAAAATACTTCTCGGGAAGAAAGATCAGAACCATTAGCTTCTTCAAAACCTGCGTTAACTGGAATCCCGGAACGTTCTTCATTTATAATAAAAGGAATTACAGCCCAACTCCCAAAAGCAGCAACTTTACCCTTATAATTTGAATCGTTATTTATTTTTTCTAAAACTGTTATGTTCGGATTATTTACTTTTTTATTGCTGTCGACTCTTTTATCGTCGGCACTTCCAGTTAGTATTTCATTATATCCGGGATATGAAAATCGTTTTGCATTGCTCACATTAACAACACTTTCATAATTCCTGTTGCCGTGTAATTGTCCCATTTTTGAAATTTCATTCCAGAAAAAAGGCATCAAAGCGATTCTGCGTTCTTCCGGTGTATTTCGCCAAAATTTTTCTTTTAATTCGGCTGTATCCTCGACATATTTTTTGCAGTTAATTAATTTTTTATCGGCTCCGGTAAATAATTCCTGCCAACGGAATCCATCTAAAGTTATCAGGACAATTTTTTGACGTTTATTATTTTCTAATGATTGCGCATTTCCATACAAAAAAACTGAAAAAAAGGCAAGTAAAATTATGGTTGATCTTTTCATTTTGATTAATTTTGAAAGCTTGCTAAAAAAGCATCTATTTTTTTATTTAGAATATTATATTTAAAAATAGTATTAAAATCCGACATAAAATTATTATTTTATCAGTTATTTTTTTATAATAATAGTCCGATTATATAGTTTTATATTAAAGCAACGCGTTGAGTGAAATTGTTTTTTAACACATAGAAACATAGAATTTATAGTTTTTTTAAAAGAGCTAGATAACCGTTTCACTTCTCACATAGCTATCTATGTGAAAAATAGTGTTTATTTCTATTCATTCTTTACATATTAACTATAAAATCTATGTTTCTATGTGGTTCATTTTTTATTTAAACAGAATTTCACCCAACGGGTTAAAGCAATAAGGACAATATCAAATCTATTATTTATAAATAATGAAATGTTTTTTAATCGATGATGACCAAGATGACAGAGAAATTTTCGCAATAGCTCTTAGCGAAGTTAATTCATCATACTCATGCATTACAGCAATTAATGGTGAAGATGCATTAAAAGTTCTGAATGACCAACCAGACTTTACTCCTGATTTTATCTTCCTGGACCTTAATATGCCGTTGATGAATGGAAAAACCTGTTTGACAGAACTCCGAAAAATTCCTCGTTTAAAACAAGTTCCCATTATAATTTATACTACATCTTCCTATTCCAAAGATATTGAAGACACACAGAATCTCGGCGCTTCGCATTATTTGGTAAAACCCTCTAGCATAAGTAGTTTAAGCAATATATTAACATCTTTTTTTGAGGGTAAAACAACAAAATTTCAATTAAATTCTTAAATTTAGCATTCGACAATTTAATTGCTATATTTCTTTCTTAACCAGAAATCATGAAAACTAACCAAGTCCCACAGACAATTGCTTTGGATACATTCCAGCTACTACAATTGCTTCCTGTTGCAGTTTATACATGTGATCTAGAAGGAAAAGTCACTTATTTTAATCAATCTGCAATAGATTTATGGGGATTTGAACCCGAAACAAACAATGATTTGTGGTATAATAGCTGGGAAATCTACAATGTAGACGGAACAATATTACAACCGGATCAATATCCAATGACAATAACATTGAGAGAAGGTAAATCGGTTAGAAAAGACGTTTATATCAAAAAAAATGATGGTACAAGCTTATACATTTTACAATTAACCAAACCTCTTTTGTGTTCATCAGGTAAAATGATTGGCGCTGTGAATACCCTCATGGACGTTTCCGAAAAATACGAACGTGAGGCCAATCTCATCAGAACGCAAAATAACATCAAAAACATATCTGAAAAACTTGAAGAGAAAGCGATTAAAAAAACTTTGACACTTCGAAAAAGCGAAGACCGCTATCATAAAATGATAGAAGAAGTGGAAGATTATGCCATTCTATTATTAGATCCTGACGGAAACATTCAAAATTGGAATTTAGGTGCGCAAAAAATAAAGGGATATACTGAAGAGGAAATAATTGGAAAAAATTTCAGCCTTTTCTATCTTGATGAGGATAGAAAAAAGAATCTGCCACAAACACTTATTACCCGTGCTGCCCGAGAAGGAAAAGCAATGCACGAAGGCTGGAGACTCAAAAAAAATGGCGAGAAATTCTGGGGTTTCGTTGTTCTTACAGCTTTGCATGATAATGACAACAATATTATTGGTTTTTCTAAAGTAACACGAGATCTTACCGAAAGAAAAATTTTTGAAGACCAGCTTAAAGAGAATGCTATAAATATAGAATTTCGCAACAAGCAATTAGAAGAGTATGCTCATATAGCTTCTCACGATTTACAGGAACCTTTACGAAAGATTCGGATTTTTGCCGAAATGCTTTCTCATAAAATTACTGATAAAGATGCTTTGCGCGATATCACCAAAATAGAATCTTCGGCAGCTAGAATGACAACTCTTATAAAAGATGTACTGGCTTATTCTGAAATTGCACAGGGTGAGCAACGTTTTTCACCGACCAATCTGAATGAAGTATTGGATAATGTCATTGAAGATTGTGAACTTGCCATTCAGGAAAAAAATATAGTGATAGATCGTTCATCACTTCCTGTAATCAATGCTGTTCCAATTCAGATGCATCAGCTGTTTTCTAATCTGATAACAAATGCCCTTAAATATTCTAATAATGGAGGAGTGATTTCTATTCAGGGACAATTGAAAACTTCTTCAGAATTACTTGAAACTCATTCGAACTCTGACACTACTTATTTAGAAATTATTTTCAGCGATAATGGTATTGGTTTTGACGAAAAATATAATGAACAGGTTTTCAAACTATTCCAAAGATTGAATACAGACCAAAAAGGAACTGGAATTGGGTTGGCGCTTTGCAAAAAAATCATAGAAAATCACAACGGAACAATTTCGGTAAAAAGTGAAGTGGGAATAGGAACTGAATTTGTTATTAATCTTCCTTTAGGACATTAATTTTTTTATTTAAACTAAAAATTATTTCTTTCACTAGAAGTTAGGAAGCTTTAAAAACTTCACAAACTTGTGCTGCTTGCGATTGAATTAAAATAATTCCAATTGATTATTAGAATTCGGTTTATTTTTTGGAGGTTTTGCATCACCAAAAACAGTTTTTCCACCGTATTTATACGAATCATCTCTTTCTTTTTGAATAAGGGCATCCAAATTGGTGTTGGGAGTAAAACTTTCTTCGGCTCTTTGGGAAATATCCGATAGTTTTCGGATAGCTTCAACTTTGTCATTATTGCCGATTTTAGCACGATGAATAGCTCTTTGTAACGTAGCAATTGTTTCATCATAAATCTTTATTGGCACTGGAAAAGGATGTCCATCTTTCCCACCATGCGCGAATGAAAAACGAGCTGGATCTTCAAATCGTGTCGGTGTTCCATAAATAACTTCACTTACCAAAGCTAATGATTGCAAGGCTCTTGGCCCCATTCCTTTGAGCAATAAAAGCTCTTCAAAATCCTCGGGTCTGTTTTCATGAGTGGTCCAAAGCATTGCTCCTAGCCTTTTCATATTAACATCTTCCAACCTTACATCATGATGTGCTGGCATCGAAAGGTGTTGTATTTCTTTAATGATTTTTGTTGGTGATTCTTTAGTTAATTCTAATATTCCGGCTCTTGATTTTTCGGCAGTTTGAGCAGTCAGATTTAGAATAGAACCCTGATTTTCACCATAAATAAAAGTATGTGGTTCATTAATAAAAGACTTCAAATCTTGCGAATGCCAATGATATCTTCTAGCAGTTTTGGAATTGGGATTCATTCCTTGCTGAATCACCGCCCACTGTCCTTTATTATCAACAATAAAATTATGCTGATATAATTGAAATCCATCCTGAATGGCTGTATTATCCACTTTTGCGGTAAGTCTGCTGCAGTCGGCAAGATTGTTTCCGTCAAGACCAGTTCTATCTCCTACAAATAAAAGTTCCTGAGGCGTTTTCATAGAATGTTTGCCTTTGCCTCCGCAAATGTAAATTCCAAGTTCTTTTGAATGTGGATTGACCGACTTTTTTAAAGCTCCCAAAACGGAAGTTGTTATACCAGACGAATGCCAGTCCATTCCCATAACTGCACCGAAACTCTGAAACCAAAACGGATTACTCAATTTACTAATTACTTCGGAGGTAGAAAATTCCATAGCAATGGTTTCGACAATCGCAAGCCCAAGTTTAGACATACGTTCGGCCAGCCACAAAGGAACATAACCATAATGTAAAGGAAGATCAGCGGTACCGGAACGTTTCATCGAGTTTTTTTATAAATACAAAATTAGGCAATTATCTACAAAGCATGTGTTAATTCTTAACAGATTGAATATCTTTTAATTAAAGATTTGAATCTTATAAACTTCCAATTCAATTGTATAAATGTTTTTACCAAGTCTAATCTACATTTGATAAAACAATTTATAAAAAAATATACTATGAAAACTACAGAAACAAAAACAGCAACAAAAAACACACAAAGCCGACAAAAAGTTAGTCCGAAATCATCTGCAGCAGCTGGTTTGAGAGAATTATTTGTTGATTCTTTAAAAGATATTTACTGGGCAGAAAAAGCTTTGACTAAAGCATTACCAAAAATGTCTAAAAATGCTACATCACAAAATTTGATCGATGCTATCAATGGACATATCACAGTGACACAAGAGCATGTGTCTAGGCTAGAAGAAGTATTTAGTATTATTGGTGAAAAAGCATCTGCCAAAAAATGCGATGCGATGGAAGGTTTAATCAAGGAAGGTGAAGGTATTTTGGAAGAAACTAAACCTGGACCAGTTAGAGATGCTGGTATTATTGCTGCATCGCAAAAAATTGAACACTATGAAATTGCAACTTATGGAACCCTTGCTGCTTTTGCAGAAACTTTAGGAGAAGACCAAGCAGCTGAATTACTTCATCAAACTTTAGAAGAAGAAAAAGATGCTGATGCAGAACTAAGCGAAGCAGCATATAATTCAATTAATTTTGATGCAGCAGATGAGGAGGAAAACGAATAAACTATTTTCACAAAAATCAGTTTTATAAAAGCCTGTTATTCAATCATAACAGGCTTTCTTATTAATTAGCAACTTTAAGAACATTAATTGTTTTTTATGGAGTGGTTGTTGTTCCGCTGCCACTTCCGCCAGTACTGCTTCCATTAGTTCCAGTTCCGTTATTACCAGTTCTGTTACTGTTAGTTCCTGTTCCATCGGTTCCTGTTTTGTTAGTTCCGTTAGTTCCGGTTCCATTAGTTTGAGTTCTGTTAGTTCCAGTTCCTACACCAACAGAATCTCTAGTTGTTGATTGTGTTTGAGTACTGTTACTAGACTTGTGGGTTTTCGCATTTTTGTGAGTCCCATCGGTTGATGAATTCTTTGTACTACTTGTTTTAGATGTACTCTTTTTGGTACTGTGTGTGCTTTTATTATTGTGCACACTATCAGCCGATGTTTTTGACTGATTGTTTTGTTGTGGAGTTTGCTGAGCATATGTCATACAAAAACACAATGTCATGCCTAAGGCTAAAAATAAATTTTTCATGATTTCAAATTTTAGTTAATGAATTGATATAAAGACAAATAAAATTTTATCTATTACAAATTTTGTTACAAAAAAGTTCTGTTATTTATAGTTATACCATCAAAGATTACAATATTACCACAAGCGATTTAGGACTTTTGAACCGCCAAATTAAAATCAGTACAATTAAAGAATTCGCTTAAAAAAAAACCTGTAATCAATTTAGAATTACAGGTTTTTTAATTTATGCTTAAAACAAAAAAATTATTCTTCATCTTCCTCAGAAGCATCAAAATTGATAGTGTTGTAAGCCGCTTCGGTCAAGATAGTGTCAGCTTCTTTTTCTTCTTGTAATGTTTGCTCTAACAAAGCTGCAGCATCTTCTTCTTGCAATGTTAATGCAAAAGCTGCCAATGTTCCGTAAGTAGCAATTTCGTAGTGCTCGATTTTTTGTGAAGCCGCGATAATCCCTGCATCTCTTACTGGACCTTGTTGCGTTTCTTCCATAATACTTTCACCCTCTTTAATAAGACCTTCCATCGCATCACATTTTTTAGCTGCTGCCTTTTCTCCGATTAGTTTAAAAACTTCTTCTAATCTTCCAATTTGTCCTTCGGTTACAGTCAAATGCTCATTTATTGCTTTAACAAGATTTTCTGAAGTAGCATTTTTTGCCATTTTTGGTAAAGCTTTGGTCAATGCTTTTTCTGCCCAATAGATATCTTTTAGAGAGTCAACAAATAATTCTCTTAATCCTTCTGCTGCATCCGATTTAGGTTTCACAGTTTGCCCTTTTGATTGTGTTTTTGTTGCTGATGATTTTTGTGCACTTGTGCTTTTAGTTTCTGTAGTTTTCATGATACTTTTTTTTAATAATTACTTCTCAAAAGTAACATTGTAATGCAGCATTCATTTACACAATTTCAGTTACATCTTATATAATAAAGGCAATATCAAATGATTTAGTATCAATATTATGTGTCGAGGAATGCTTTGTTTTAGCAATTTACACGTAAAACAAATATCAACATCATAAAGTACTGGTAATTATATAACTAAGCTTGCTTTTGATATAATATATCACCAATTGACTACTGTACATTTACATCATAACTTTAAACATACATATCATGAAAACTACAGACAAAAAAACTACTGACAGTAAAGCATCAGATAAAAAAGCTGATAAAAAAGAAACAACAGCAAAAAGCTCTTCTACTAAAGCTACTGGAAATAAAGCAGATAAAGGAGAAAGTAAATCAAAAAAATAACTTTAAAAAATTAATATTATGAGCACAATAGATAACAACAGCGATCAAGACCAATCTTATAGATATGATTCTACCGGAAATCAAAATGATAATTCGAGCGTTAATCATTCCATTACTGAAAATGCAGAACCAGATTATGCTAATGATTTGGTTACAGAAGGAGAAGGATTGGGAAATCAAGGTTTTAACAATGAAAATTTAGGTCAGCAAGATCATCAAGATCAATTGAACAATAGCCAAATTGATAAAGAATACAATATTTCTGGTACCGATGACGAATTTGATGAAGATGATACTGACAACGAATTCGATAATGAAGAATTAGATGAAGATGAGTTCAACACTGACGAATTGGATAACGAAGAAGATACTGATAGCAATTCATTTGCTAATAACAATGTATCACAAACAGATCCGGATGGCACAGATCCTAATCGTTACCAATAATATTTCAACAAAAAACCGTCGCTGACGGTTTTTTTTATATAGAGTATTGTGAAATAATCCCAACCAAAAGTCCTTTCAAATATTTATTATTTTTTAAAATTGGCATTCAGTTCCTTCATTCCTTGAAAAACCAGGCTTGCCACTACTTCGGCGCCTTTCGTTTGAAAATGAGTATTGTCATTTTGCCCCTCTGGATAAGCTTCGTATTTTCCAGCAGGTAAATTCATAAAATAATTTTCAGAAACAAAATCTTTTCCTTTTTTGGTAAAAAATTCTCTTGAAGCTTTGTTCAAATCTATTAGTGGCACATGCATTTCGGCAGCAACATCTTTTGGCGCTTTGTCGTAATCTCCATGAACATCGTTTAGAACATTGTCTTTCCAAGGAAAATTTCTGGCAACGGGAGTCAAGATGATTGGATACGCCCCTTTTTCTCTTGATTGTGACACAAACAATCTCAAAAATTCTTTGTAACCCTCAACATCTACATAACGTTCGGTTTTATCTTTGGCAGCATCATTATGTCCAAATTGCATGATGACAATATCTCCTTTTTTAAGGTTTTCGTAAACCGATCTCCAACGCCCCTCCTGAAAAAACGTTCTGGTGCTTCGTCCTCCTTTGGCTCTGTCATCAACAAAAGCGCTATCTGTTTTTATCAGATTTTTTATTTGCTTCAAACTGTCTTTGACCAAAAATTGTTGAAAAACCTGTCCCCAGCCAGTGATTGGATAGCGTACTTTCATATAATCTTTTCCGGGTTCGTAGTTATTGGCATAATTGGCCATTGTAGAATCTCCTATTAAATAAACAGTTGTAATAGCTGCTTTCTTTGTGTTGAAAGCCATAACAATACCACAGACCACAGTACAAAACATTAGAAATATAATTCTTGATTTCATTATTAAAAATTTAGTTTAAAAATAATAGTTGCAAATGATGTTGATTTTACCAAAGCAAAAAATATGAGATTATACCAAACTTAAAGAACTTCTGATTAATTTCATT
>NZ_DATIDY010000067.1:0-2076 GCF_035456085.1 Flavobacterium sp. | reverse complement strand
TTTTTTCTCAAGATCAGAAACTTTCCCCTTTGTTTTTGAAACCACTAAATCATTTCCATCAAACAACATCACACCAGCACTATCATAACCACGATATTCCAGTCTCTTCAATCCTTTTATTACGATAGGATAAGCCTCTCTGCGGCCAATATACCCAACAATTCCACACATAGTTTCTTTTAATTAGCTTTTGTATAATAAATTACGAATTTTAATCTTTTCTTTTCATCGGCAACATTGTTACCATAGACAATAGCACCTAAGGGATTCATAACCGACGCCATTGGAGCTTTTAAAGGAAAACCAGTTTTATCTCTTAATGAGTTAAAAGCAGAATAATCAATGCTTTCTGTAACAACTAATCCTAAATCTACATTTGTTGAATCAGCGTGTTTAACTAGATTTCTTACATGGTCCGTTATCCTGAATTTATAAGTGTAACCTCCTCCATTTGCGGCAGATTCCTTTACTGCTATTCCACCAAAAACATACCTATTATTCTTACCATTACTCGCTTTAGAAGCATCATAAGTATAATCATAAAGAGTGTGATTGTTTTTAAAATCATATAAATAAATCCTTTGCGGCACATAACTATTACCCATAGCATCAGAATTTAAATGAAAAATCAAATCGGCTTCATTAATAAGATACTTATTCGATCTCATAATATCCAATTGATCAGCAACTCCATTTGGCGCACCTGTCATACCATCACTACCAAATTTATCATCCCCAAATAGTTTTAATATAGACAAAGAACCTTCTCCACCTTTAAGATACAAATTAGGATCTCCATTTACAGGGTCAATATTACTAGGATTTGTTGCGTTAGCATAATCTGGATTCGTATTACTTTGATCTAATAAACTAACTGTATTACCTTTTATATCATCTGCTGTATTACCTACTAATGAAAGTACCAACGTTTTTTCTGTCACAACTGTACTGATAGTCTCTTCATAAGTAATTGTAATTTTACCTTTAGCAAAATTAATCATTGCCAAATTACCTTCAGTAGCACCAATACTTTCAATATTAAAGAACAAGCCTCTAAAATAATCTTTAAACACATCATTATTCGCTAATGATCCAGCCGGAGCATTTAATATTTTACTTTGAAAGAAAGCATTATTCAGGTTCAATCTCATTGCTGGAGCCGTTCTGGTAGTAACAGGAGTTGTTGAGCCACTAGGTGTTTTTGTTTCCTCATATTCTGCAGGACTAAAGAAAAATTGTTCATTTTCAGCTGGATTAGAACTATCATTTAAAAGAACATCTTTCCTTACGGATGCAAATTCTGAATATTGATTTGTATAATATTTTTGAGGTTGAGTAAATTGATCTTCTGGATCCAAATTTCTCATATAATACCCAGATTCATACAAACTAAGTTTCATTTTAGCCAAACTTGGACCATAAATAGAATCCAAAACATAGGTGCTTTTTCCTGTACTTGCATCCAATACTGTCTGCTTACTGTCTATAAAATAAGGTATTGTAAGCACTGCACTTTTTATTTTTGCAGAAACATCAATAGTAGGATTTACAGATACTAATGCTACTTGTGTTACAAAATTCGCTTTGGTAGTCCCAAAAGATGGATTATTATAAATTCCAAGAGGATTAATTGGTAAATTATTGGACTGAATTGGTCCTAATTTTTGGTTATAAGCAACAACTGAAAATTCGTCTTTTTTAATATCAAAAGAGTTGTCACCAATAATATCTTCGCCAACAACATTAAATTCCTTATCACAGGAAGCAAAAAGAACAATAAAAAAAAGGAAAGGAATTGTTTTAAAAATGGAATTTCTAAGCATACTTATTATTCGTAAATGATTGATTTATAACAACATATTTTCATAGAATTGCGTATAAGAAACCGCAAATTCATCTTTAAATTTCAAAGGTAGAAAAGGTTTGTTTGAAGACTCTATAAATTTTGTTAAACTTGGAGACACACCTTCTGAAGCAATTATCACCGCATCCGAATTACGAATAGTAGTTTTCATAATGTTTTCATAGTTTGGAACTTCCAATTCAGAAATGGCTTCATCAGGAATTCCATCAAAA
>NZ_DATIDY010000066.1:0-4920 GCF_035456085.1 Flavobacterium sp. | reverse complement strand
TTCTTTAGCTACTTTGAAATAGATTATAAAGATACGCTACGAATAAGAAAAATGGGATTACTTAGGATAACTTTAATTTATAATAAAAATTAGTTTGTTTATATATGAAAAAAAATCCTGAGCTTTCACTCAGGATTTTGCTATAAATATTTCTTATTTTAATTAAGAAAGTGCAGCTTGAACTTGGTCAGCAGCTTCTTGAAATTGTACTGCAGATAAAATTGGCATTCCAGAATTATCGATTAATTCTTTTGCAATTTCAGCATTTGTACCTTGCAAACGAACGATGATCGGCACTTTGATAGCGTCTCCCATGTTTTTGTAAGCATCCACAACACCTTGAGCAACACGATCACAACGAACGATTCCTCCAAAAATGTTAATCAAAATTGCTTTTACGTTTGGATCTTTTAATATGATACGGAAAGCAGTTTCAACACGTTTTGCATCAGCAGTTCCTCCTACGTCAAGGAAGTTCGCTGGTTCAAAACCTGCATATTTAATCAAATCCATAGTTGCCATTGCCAGACCAGCACCGTTTACCATACAACCTACAGTTCCGTCAAGGTCAACATAGTTTAATCCTACTTCTTTAGCTTCAACTTCGATTGGGTTTTCCTCACGAATATCACGCATATCAGCATATTTCTTTTGTCTGTATAAAGCATTATCATCGATATTTACTTTAGCATCTACAGCCATAATTTTGTTATCTGAAGTCTTCAAAACTGGATTGATTTCAAACATAGAAGCATCAGAACCAATGTAAGCTTTGTATAAAGCATCGATAAACTGAGTCATTTCTTTGAAAGCATTTCCAGAAAGGCCTAAATTAAAGGCAATTCTTCTTGCCTGAAAACCTTGTAATCCAACAGCTGGATCAATTTCTTCTGTAAAAATTAAATGAGGAGTATGTTCTGCAACTTCTTCAATATCCATACCACCTTCAGTAGAATACATGATCATATTACGACCTGTTGCTCTGTTTAAAAGAACAGAAACATAAAACTCAGAAGTTTCGCTTTCACCTGGATAATAAACATCTTCAGCGATTAAAACTTTGTGCACTTTTTTCCCTTCAGCAGAAGTTTGAGGGGTAATTAATTGCATTCCAATGATTTGTTCAGCAATTTCTTCTACCTTGTCAATTCCTTTGGCAAGTTTAACTCCACCACCTTTTCCACGACCACCAGCGTGAATTTGGGCTTTTACAACATACCAACTTGTACCAGTTTCGGCAGTTAATTGTTTTGCAGCAGCTACAGCTTCTACAGGACTATTAGCTACAATTCCGCGTTGAATGCGAACTCCATAGCTAGCTAAAATTTCTTTTCCTTGATATTCGTGTATGTTCATAATATAGAATTTGTCTGGATTCTGAATTTATTTCAGAATAAAAGTGCGACAAAAATAGCAAAATTTAATTTAATTGAAATTTTTTTTAAATAATATACCACACAAAAAATAAAATTTCAAAATGTAACCTCTCAAACGTAATAGTAGCTTAAATTTAAAAATAATCAGGTATTTTGTTAAAAATAAACAAACAAAAAAAGTATAACCATATATTTATTACAAAATCATTGTTCATTTCAAAATCGTAAAAACATTTATTGCTGATATATCAATTCCGAACAAAAAAATCCACATTATTATCAATTATTCATAACTTTTTTAATATTATAGCAAAAATATGATGTTAACACGAGTTTAATTCATTATATGTTATGAAATCTTTAATTTTGTAAAAAAAAATATCAAGCATGAGAGTTAAAGAACAAGGTCTTTATTTACCCGAATTTGAACACGACAACTGTGGCGCAGGATTTATATGTAATTTGAATGGAATTAAGTCTAATGACATTATCCATAAGGCTCTGGACATTTTAATCAAGTTGGAGCATCGTGGAGCTGTAAGCTCTGATGGACGAACTGGAGATGGAGCTGGAATCTTATTTGATATCCCACATGATTTCTTCAAAAAAGTCTGTGATTTTGAAATACCAGAAGTTAGAGAATATGCTGTTGGTATGACCTTTATGCCTAAAAGCCCAAACCAAATCGCCTTTTGCAAAGAAACTTTTGAATCAGCCATTAAAGATCAAAATCTATCTATTTTAGGATGGAGAGATGTTCCTGTTGATGTTTCTAATTTAGGACAAATAGCCGCAGAAAAAGAACCAACTGTCAAACAAGTATTTGTTGGAAAGAACGGTTTAGACATTACTGAGCAACAATTCAACGCCAAATTATTCATGGCTAGAAAAATTGCTGAGCATACGATTCGTAATTCAAGAACTTCTGAAAGTCATATGTTTTACTTTTCAAGTTGTTCTACTACTACTATTATATATAAAGGTCTATTGATGCCTGAAGACATCAGTAGATATTACACCGATTTATTAGACTGCGATTTGGTAACCCGTTTAGCATTGGTTCACCAACGTTTCTCAACCAATACTTTCCCTTCTTGGGATTTGGCGCAACCATTTAGATATATGTGTCATAATGGTGAAATCAACACATTAAGAGGAAACGTGAGCAGAATGCGTGCTCGTGAAGAATTAATGAAAAGTGATGTTTTTGGAGAAGATTTGAAAAAATTATTCCCAATTATATTAGAAGGAAAATCAGATTCAGCTTCTATGGATATGGTTGTTGAGTTATTATTAATGACTGGACGTTCTTTACCGGAAGTTATGATGATGGTTGTTCCTGAGGCATGGGAAAAACACAAAACTATGTCTGATGAGAAAAAAGCATTTTACGAATACAATGCTTGTATCATGGAACCTTGGGATGGTCCAGCATCGATTCCATTTACTGATGGAAACGTAATTGGAGCATTACTGGATAGAAATGGTTTACGTCCTTCCCGATATACTTTAACAAAAAGCGGTTTCGTTATTATGTCATCAGAAATTGGTGTTTTAGACATCAAACCTGAAGACGTAGTTCAACATGGAAGATTGGAACCAGGAAAAATGTTCTTGGTTGATATGAACGAAGGCCGTATTATTGAAGATGAAGAAATTAAGCATTCAATTGTAACCAAACGTCCTTACAGAGAATGGTTAAATAAGAATATGTTGCAATTAGCACAAATTCCTTATACTGGCAATCCAATCCCAACTGAAGAAACTGATTTTGAAACCAGACAACGTTTATTTGGCTATACTATTGAGGATTTAAAAACAATCATTAACCCAATGGGTGCTCAAGGCAATGAAGCATTAAGCTCTATGGGTAATGATACACCTCTTGCTGTATTATCAGATCAGCCTCAATTATTATACAACTACTTCAAACAATTATTTGCTCAGGTAACTAACCCTCCATTGGATGGTATTCGTGAAGAAATAATTACAGATACAAGCTTAGCAGTTGGAGCAGATTACAATATTTTTGATATTACTGACATTCACTGTAAAAAAATTAAAATTCAAAATCCAGTTATTTCTAATGAGGATTTGGAAAAAATAAGAAGCATTGAACATGATGACTTCAAATCTGTTACTATTTCTGCTTTATACAAAATAGAAAAAGGGGTAAATGGTTTGGAACGTGCTTTAGAAAAATGCATACAAGCAACATACAAAGCAGTTTCTGAAGGATGTAATATCGTTGTCCTTTCTGATAGAGGTGTTAACGAAAAAATGGCTCCAATACCAATGCTATTATTGACTTCTTATATTCACCATTCTTTAAATATTTTAAAAGTTCGTTCTAAGTTTGGTATTATAATTGAATCGGCTGAACCTCGTGAACCTCATCATTTTGCTTTATTATTTGGATATGGAGCTAGTGCTATCAATCCTTATATGGTAAATGAAATTCTTCACGATCAAGTGAAACAAGGTTTTATTACAGGAGTAAAAGCAGATTACGCAATTACAAACTACAATAAAGCGATTGCCAAAGGGATCCTAAAAATCATGAATAAAATTGGTATCTCTACTTTACATTCTTATAAAGCAGCCCAAATTTTTGAAATTTTAGGTCTAAATAAAACATTTACTTCTAAATATTTCCCTTACACTCCTTCAAGAATAGAAGGTATTGGACTAATGGAAATTGAAAGAGAAGTTAAGAAAAGACATCAAAACGCATTTCCAAAATCGAAAATTGCAAACTTGTTGCCTTTAGAAATTGGTGGAATTTACAGATGGAGAAGAAATGGTGAAAAACACATGTTTAATCCAACAACCATTTCAAAATTACAACAAGCAGTTCGATTGAATAGTCCAGAAAGCTATAAAGAATATTCTAAAATGGTTAATGAGCAAAGTGAAAACTTAATGACCATAAGAGGTTTGTTTGAATTCAACAACTTAGATCCAATCTCTATTGACGAAGTAGAACCATGGACTGAAATTGTGAAAAAATTCAAAACTGGTGCTATGTCTTACGGATCTATCAGCCAGGAAGCTCATGAGAATCTTGCGATTGCCATGAATAGAATTGGAGGGAAATCAAACTCAGGAGAAGGTGGAGAAAACCCAAAACGTTTCCAAAAAGAAATGAATGGCGATTCTAAAAACAGTGCCATCAAACAAGTTGCTTCAGGAAGATTTGGTGTTTCTATCAACTATTTGACAAATGCCCAAGAGATTCAAATTAAAATGGCTCAAGGTGCAAAACCTGGAGAAGGAGGACAATTACCAGGTGAAAAAGTAGTGCCTTGGATTGCTGAAACAAGAAACTCTACTCCTTATGTAGGTCTTATTTCACCACCACCACACCACGATATTTATTCTATTGAAGATTTATCTCAATTGATATTTGACTTAAAAAATGCTAATAGAGAAGCTAGAGTTAATGTTAAATTAGTAGCTGAAGTTGGGGTAGGAACAATTGCTGCGGGTGTTGCTAAAGCAAAAGCAGACGTTATTTTGATTTCCGGATATGATGGAGGAACAG
>NZ_DATIDY010000065.1:0-24325 GCF_035456085.1 Flavobacterium sp. | reverse complement strand
AAGACTCGCAGAGATTTTTTCTCTCAACGAATTCTCGTGTGGCTCAGTCTTTTATTTCTCATAGAATTTTTCTCTCTGCGTATCTCTGTGAAGTCTCCGTGTGACTCTGCGTAATAATTTTAAAAAAAAGCGGTGTTTAATTTATTCGATAATTTTATAAATTTTATCCGATAATCTAATTCTGAAAGGAACTTCAAAAGTAACTTTATCGCCAATCTTTGCAGTTGCAGTTTCGGCTCCGTTAACGATTATTTTATCCAAAACCAGTTCCTGATTTCCGGTAGTTGGTCCGGAGATTAAAATTTTGTCGCCAGCGTTCAATTCGTGATTTTCTAAAGTAAATTGTCCAATTTGCGCTTTCACATAATAATGTTCTGCTTTGCCAAGAAGCACTTTCTTAACTTTTACTTTCTGACGAATATCGGAAGGTTTTTGCTTCACTTGTTCGTTTACACTCAAGTCACCTGAATGTTTGAATTTCAGATTTTCGGATTTTCCTTTTCTGAAAACTTTGTTTCCAACTTGTTTCCCGGTTCTCAATCGAACTTGGTCAACCAAAGGCAGGTGAATAATATCAAGACATTCTGTAGAACAACAGTTTTCCATCGCGGCTTTGCATTCATCACATTGGATAAACAACAAATGACAGCCGTCGTTTTCGCAATTGGTGTGGTTGTCGCAAGGTTTTCCGCATTGGTGACATTGCGAAATAATATCATCGGTAATTCTTTCGCCAAGGCGGTTGTCAAACACAAAGTTTTTCCCAATGAACTTGCTTTCCAGACCTTCGGCTTCAATTTGTTTGGCATAATTAATGATTCCGCCTTCCAATTGAAAAACGTTTTTAAAACCTTGATGCTTAAAGTAAGCACTTGCTTTCTCGCAACGGATTCCTCCGGTGCAGTACATTACCAGATTTTTGTCTTCTTTATGGTTTTGAAGCTGTTCGTTGATGATTGGCAAACTCTCTCTAAAAGTTTCCACATCAGGAGTAATCGCACCTTTAAAATGCCCCACTTCACTTTCGTAGTGATTTCTAAAATCAACTACAATCGTGTTTGGGTCGTCCAGAATTTCATTGAATTCCTTGGCTTTCAAGTGAACGCCAATATTAGTTACATCAAAAGTGTCGTCGTTCAAACCGTCAGCAACGATTTTGTGGCGAACTTTGATAGTCAATTTCAAAAACGAATGATCATCATGCTCTACCGCTTCATTTAGGCGGATGCCTTTCATAAAATCATACACTTCCAGAGTCGCTCTAAAAGCTTCCAAATTTTCCTCAGGAATACTCATTTGGGCGTTGATTCCCTCGTGGGCAACATAGATTCTGCCCAAGGCATCGAGTGCGTTCAAGGCTAAAAATAAATCGTCGCGAAATTTTTTGGGATCTTGAATTTTGGCATACGCATAGAAAGACAACGTAAGTCGTTGTTTACCGGCATCATCAATCATGATGGCTCTTTCTTCTGCGCTTAAGGTGTTGTACAGTTGCATGCTATAAACAGTTTAAGTTGAGAAAAATATGTGTTGATTTCTGTTTTTAATAACGTATTCGAAATCGGGCGCAAAATTAGTGAACTTTTGCGGTTTTCAAACTGGAATTAGCGGAATATTGTGATTTGTGGGGTTTTGAATGTGGGGAATATTAATTTTTTGGAGCAGAAAGATTAGGAATTTTCAGGAAAGATTGGTCCCGCTATCCGTTGCAATCTTGTTGGCTGAACCCCAGCCAACAAGGATTTTCACTTCTATCGGGGCTAGTGTACAGGTTTAGTTTTTCAAAAGAAAATTCCTCAATTTGCGTAATAAAAAAACTTTCAACTCAATTTTGTCATTCCGACGAAGGAGGAATCTCAATTAGTATTCCTCAAACAGAGACAAATTTTCTACTTTGTAATTAGCATAATTGTCGACCTACTGAAGAATTATAGATCAGATAATGTGTAGGTGAAGTGATTGAGGAATTGTACTTGAAGATCCCTCATCCCATGGGTTATAATCTGTTTAAATTTTACGTCTTTCTTTCGTGGTTGAATGCAAAATTTTCAGCTTCCATTTTTTATTTTCTCTTATTAAAATTGCGGTTTCCATCCATACAATTACATATTGTTTCCCGTTGCCCGTAATGTCCGCTTGATTTTCATAGGTAATGCAGGTAATGTCCTTATTACTCACATCTTTGATAAACTTAAAGGAGTTGATACGTTTGTAATCTTTTGGCACTGTTTTTTTAAAGATAAGGTCAACGAATCGATATTCCACAATTTCGCATCTTCAACAATTATAATGTCTTCGGTGCAAAGTGATCGCAAATTAGCTTCATTCCTTTCCGATAAAGCCTGAAAAACTTTCGCAACAACATTGTGCTGTTCTGTAGCGCTTTGGGCTTTGGATTCAATCACTGATACTATTAATAAAAGTACGACTATTTTTTTCATAACATTGTCAATAGAGGGTTCATAGTGTATCTTGCGAATCTGTGCTTGAAACTAAATTCTAATTTTTTTTGATTCAACCGAATTCTCATAATCACAAAACTAAGGTTTATCGCCAAAATTGTTGTAGTAATTATTATGGTTATAGCATTTCAAAAGTTTATTAAAAGTCACAAATGTCTACCCAATTCAAGTTTAAATTTATTGCATGTTTTTTAAAAGCACTGTCCTTTACAATATTTTTGAGTTAAAAACCAAAGCTGATTTTTAATTGTCTCGATTCGACTGCTGTGTTAATCGATTTATTTGATGGCGCCCTATCGTGCAACATTGACGTCAAACTGTCCCAAATTCAGTAGTTTAATTAGACAGGTACTTCGGAGGCAATTTTAAGGTTTCGCTTTCTCTATCCCAGACCAAAGACAAAATTAACCACTTTCCATCTTGCTTTATCAATTGGATGGAGTTGATGCCTCGTCTAATAACTTTTCCATCTTTTCCCTCTATCGTTAATTCATAGGTGCTAAGGACATGCGCAATTTTGCCAAAAAATGTCAACTTTCCTTGCAAGCTCTCTCTCGTTTGAACTTAAAAGTTGGCCGGAACGAATACTACTTCGAATACTTTCTACGTATTGCTGTACCGTATAAGAAAAAGGCTTCTTGCCAAAGTTTGCAGTAAGCTTGCCTTCAGGAACAAAGACTATACTAAGACTATCGAGACGGACTAATGACGTATCAGAGAAGGACAGATATTTTAAAAATTTGTCAATGGTCTTACCGATTTCCCGCTGTTCGATTTCCTGACTATATGCCAAATGACTGCAAAAGAAAACCGCAAAAATTATAGCAAGTCTCATCTTAAAATATTTAATGTTCAAAAGCGAAAAGACTAATTATGCGTAAAGTTTATGTTATGATGGCTTGTTTTTTCGAAACGTATCACTACTTATATTACTTAAACTAAATTAAGAAATAAAACTTAAAATATAATTAATTAAAACAGTTTTTGTTCATATTCTGTGCTCGATAGGGATTGCCGTTAGTACAGCCATCAAACACTGCTATATTTTTATTCTTTGAGTCTGTCCAAATCTCATTTCTAGTAATTTATTAGAATAAGATTACGAAACTATTCCAGCTTTCGAGATGAATTTTGTGGAAGTATATGGAAGGATCATTTAATCAGCTTATCATTTGGTTGAATTTTCCCATTGTCATTGAATTTACCATTTTTCCCTTAATCCAATTCGATGATGGCAGGAGTTATTTTGGTGGCACCTCCAAATTATTTTTGACAGCACTAACCACTAAATCATCCACAGAAGTTGATCTACTAATATGTCCCAAAAGCGCTTCCAGATTTTCAGCACGCAAGGTATCGCGAACTTCAGAGCGGGCTTCGGCAATTTTAAGCGAAATGTTTTTGGCTTTTAAGTCCAAAACCAATTGTTTTAAAAAGCGAGCTCCTGCAATATCAATACGTGGAGAGGAATTGAGATCCAAAATTACCGCTTTGACTTTATCGGACTCGCTATTGATTTTTTCCCAGATTTGCTCTTTGATGTATTCGGTATTAAAATAAAATATGGACGATTCAATTCTAACAATCAATACCCCCTTAATACTTTCGTTGTCGGGATGGCGCTGTAAATCTGTATAACGCTTAGTTCCTGGAATTCTGCCCAAAAAGGCAACAGTAGGTTTAGACGTTTCTTTGATCAACAACAATAAAGTTACTATTGCAGCAAGCAACACGCCTGTTAGTATTCCCCAGATGAGTACACCGACGAGTGCAACCATTGCAACAGAAAATTCCTGTTTATCAATTTTATAAAGATGATTGATTTCGTCCAAATCAAAAAGTCCTCTAATGGATACCAACACAATCGAAGCCAAAATTACTGTTGGCAAACTTTGAAGAAAGCCTGTTAAAAACAACAGACAAAAAGCGATTGTACCCGAAGCAAACACTAACGACAGAGGAGTTTTTGCCCCCGCTGTATCGTTTACTGCAGATTGTGATAATCCTCCGGCAACAGGATAACCTTTCCCCAAAGCCACAGCGGCATTAGCGATTCCCAACGCTAATAATTCCTGTTGTGGATTTATAGTATATCCATTTTTTTGTGCCAATGTTCTTCCAGCCGAAACACTTTCGATATACGACAATAAAAAACAAGCCAAAGCCAAAGGAAGCACGCCATCAACATCTTTTATACCCAATGTTGGTAGATGAAACTCCGGCAACCCTGTCGGAATTACACCAACTGTCGAAAATCCATGATAAGCCAGATGTGTTGTCGAAATGAGTATAATAGACAAAATTACCACTAGTATTGCAATAGGTCTTCCGGGAAGTTTTTTTTCGGCGACAATTAGAATGATAATCGCACTAACTCCAAAAATAAAAACAGAGATATTAGTGTCTGGCAATTGCTGAAAGAGAGTAACAATTCGGTCTATAAAGTTTTCGCCTCCACCTTTTACACCAAAAAGTTTGGGTAATTGTGTCAGACCAATGGTTATTGCCGCTCCCGCCTTGAAACCAACCAAAACAGTCTCACTAATAAAATTGATAATTCCACTCAACCTCAATAAATAAGCCAGAATGGCTAGGCCTGAAAATACTAAACCTATAAGCGATGCAATATCAGCCCAACGCTGTACATCACCATGAGCCATTTCGGAAATTGAAGTACCAATTAATAAGGATATTGCCGATGTCGGCCCAATGGCTAATTGTTTACTTGTTCCCAAAATAGCATAAAACAAACCGCCAACCAAATATCCGTAAATCCCACACTGTGGAGGAAGTCCCGCTAAAGTAGCATACGCCATTGACACTGGAATGCCATAAGCCGCTAGTGTTATTCCAGCGATAAAATCTTTTTTTAAAATTCCAGTATTGTAATCTTTAATCCAAAATGTAATTGGGAATAATTTTGAGATCATAATTTAAGATACTATTTGGGGATTTAATCTTCCTCGTTTAATAAGGCTCTTTTTACTTCTTGCAATTCGACTATTTTTGCTTCACTTACTTTTGGATATTCTAATTCCAATTCTTCCATAGCTGTAATGATTGCAGAAGCGATTGCGATACGCGCATACGATTTATTATCAGCAGGAATTACATACCAAGGATTTTTCTTGGTCGAAGTGTTTTTTATCAATTCTTCGTAAGCATGCATATAATCATCCCAATATGCTCTCTCTTTGGCATCAGAGGCACTGAATTTCCAGTTTTTGTCTGGATTATCTACGCGTTCTATAAAACGCTTTTTCTGCTCATTTTTGGAAACATTAAGGAAGAATTTAATAACGATAGTTCCATTTCGATGCAAATATTTTTCGAAATTTCGAATGTCTTCAAATCGGTCTTCCCAAATATCTTTAGTAAATAATTTTTCCGGGAGTTTCTGGCTTTTTAGAATTTGCTCATGTACGCGAACGACCAAAACCTCTTCATAATATGAACGATTAAAAATGCCTATGCGTCCACGTTCAGGCAAATGTTTTTGGCAACGCCATAAAAAATCATGATCTAAATCCTCAGAACTTGGAGCTTTGAAAGAGAAAACCTGGCATCCTTGTGGATTTACACCAGACATAACATGCTTGATTGCGCCATCTTTTCCAGCTGCGTCCATCGCCTGAAAAATAAGAAGAACCGACCATTTATCTTGTGCATAGAGTATATCCTGCATTGTTGCCAAGGCCTTAACACCAAGTTGCAATGTTTGGTCCACGAATATTTTTCCTTCACCACCTAAATTAAAACTGGCTTTAGTTTCATAATCCTTCAGCTTAAAACCAGCACCATCGCCAACATTATATTGTTTCGAAAATTTTTTAGCTTTTTGAATTAATTCCTTTTTGCTTAAAGAATTTAAGTCGATTTGGTTTTCCTCTAAGTCATTCTGTTCTTTCTTGTTGGATTTTGACATAATTTCTGAATTTAGTGTTAATGGAAATGATTATGATTACGACTTTCTTTTAAGAAATTTGATTAACTAATTTAGTGAAAAAATCATTTGCAAGGATTACATATAAAAAAAACGTTATTTTTTTTGGAAGAATGTGTTTAATAATGAGCGATTTATGACATACTTTTTAAAATCCAAATAATGCTCTCAGAGATTTAATTTTACCTTTTTAGATTGTCAGTTTCAAAGCCCTCAAATGACTAGGAAATCTTAAAAAGCAAGATCAAACTAGTAAAAGATGAAGTTTTTACCTAAAATTAAGTGCCCGAATATTTTGGTTTGGTCTACTATGCAGCAGTTTATTTTGAAACGATTTTAGAATACACTTTGGGGGTATTCTTTGCTTTTTCCTTTTCAGATCAAATGCTGAAATTCTTGCTTTATCTTTTGCAAAACTTGAATGTTTAAGAATATTCCTGTCTTTTAAATATCCAAATGAAACAGAGGATTTTAAGAATTATAAAATTTTTAATTAAGCCAAATTTTGAAAAAACAAAATATGCATCTTTTTAGTAATTATTTAGAAATTATTCATACCATTTTTGTAATTTAGGCAAGGTAAAAGGTTTATACTCAATTTTTTTGTAGCTATTAATATTAAAATTAATTTTATGAATGGATTTAAAAAGAATAAAAATTTATTTTTTGTTTTAGTTGTTTTCACCAGTTTTTTTACTTCCTGTAAAAAAGAGGTTGCCCCAGAAGCGAAGCCCTTAGAAATTCCAGTTGTAAAAGTAGCACAGCAAGATGTCAGACTCGAATCTGAATTTACTGGACAAACTTTTGGCCAATCAGACATCCAGATAAACCCAAGGGTCGATGGCGTAGTTGAAAGTCTAAATTTTAAAGAAGGCAGTGTTGTAAAAAAAGGAGAATTGCTATATACGATCGATCCATTACCTTACCAAGCCAAATTACATGAGGCAGAAGGAGCACTATCTGAAGTAGAAGCAACAATGGCAAAAACCAAATCAGATTATAACATGATGGTGCCATTGGCCAAAATGAATGCGGTAAGTCAAAGAGAATTAATAGCTGCAAAATCAGCTTATAATGCCTCAGTAGCTTCATTAAAAGCGGCAAAAGGAACTTTAACAAACGCAAGAATAGAATTAGGCTATTGCAGAATCACAGCTCCAATCACAGGATTGATAGGAATATCAAAAGTAAGAGTTGGAGATTATGTGAGACCAGGTGCAACTACAGTTTTAAATACAATATCAGATTTAGGAGATGTAAGAGTTCGTTTTACAATGAGTGAGCAGGAATATCTACGTATTTTCAGAGAAATCACTAAGAAAGATTCAGATTTAGTAGGCGCTGGAAAATCAGTCTCATTAATATTATCAGATGGTTCTGTCTATCCAGAAACAGGTAAAATCAGTTTTACTGACAGACAAATAGACCCAACGACAGGAGCTGTAACATTTGAGGCAGCGTTTTCAAATCCAAACAGATTATTGCGTCCGGGACAATTTGTGAAAGCCAAAGTGGTTACAGATGTCCGCAAAAATGCATTACTTATACCTCAACGTTCTGTAATAGAAATGCAAGGTGTTTTTCAAGTATTTGTAGTTGACAATGCTAATAAAGTAGATTTGAAAATAATTCAAGTCGGACCATCATACAAAGATTCTTACATAGTTACTGATGGATTAACAGCTAATGACAAAGTAGCAATGGGGGGCACCTCCTTATTAAAAAGCGGAAGTGTAATAACTCCCAAAATTACAGACTGGACACCAGGCAAAGCAGAAAATTAGTCAGAACTAAATAATTAATTTAGAAACATTTTTTATGGGAGAATTTTTTGTTCGAAGACCAATTGTAGCAATTGTAATTAGTATCATTACCGTGATATTGGGATTACTTGCATTACAAAAAACACCGATATCGCAATATCCAGATATTAATCCGCCCGTTGTAAAAATCACAACAACTTTTACAGGAGCAAATGCTCTAAATGTTGAGCAAGCGGTAGCAACTCCAATTGAACAAAAAGTAAATGGAGTTGAGCAAATGCTTTACATTAAATCAACTAATACTTCTGATGGGGCTTGTACCATTGAGGTAACATTTGACGTAGGAACCAATTTGGATAATGCCAATATGCTTACCCAAAACCGTCAGGCACAATCAGCTCCTTTTATGCCCTCGAGTGTGAAACAACAAGGGGTTGTGGTAAAAAAATCATTGTCATTCCCAATGATGTTATTTACCCTTACGTCCAACAATCCGAAGTATGATACTAAATTTTTAAATAATTATGCCAATATCAACATTGTTGACCAATTAGCCCGTATCAAAGGAGTTGGGGAAGTTTCGCTTTTTGGTGGTAGTGATTATTCTATGAGAATTTGGTTGAAGGCTGATTTAATGAGCAAATTAGGCATTACTGTTGATGATGTCAAAAATGCCTTGAACGCACAAAACATGATTAGTCCCGGTGGAAAATTTGGTGCCGAACCAGCTCCACAGGGAACACATTTCACTTATGGAGTTACTTTACAAGATCGTTTGGTTACCGAGAGTGAGTTTGGTAAAATTGTTGTAAAAAGTAAAACAGATGGATCCGAAGTACTTTTAAGTGATATCGCAAGAATCGAATTAGGTACTGAAAATTATAGTTCAAATGCCCGCAGAAATGGAAGTCCTGCTGCAGCAATTACAGTATTCCAAATGCCAGGAAGTAACGCTTTGGAAGTTGCACAATTGGCAAAAGCGGCTATGAAAAAAATGTCTGAAAAATTCCCGAAAGACATTGTTTATCAGGAATCGTTAGACACTACACTTGCTATTACTGCAGGTGTAGATGATATTGTTCACACCTTATTTGAAGCTGTATTATTGGTTATTCTAGTAGTATTTATTTTCCTTCAAAATTGGAGAGCGACATTAATTCCGCTTATTACAGTACCCGTTTCATTGATTGGAACCATTGCGGTTTTCCCAATGTTAGGATTTTCTATCAACACTTTATCGTTATTAGGTTTAGTACTTGCAATTGGTATTGTTGTGGATGATGCGATTGTGGTTGTAGAAGCAGTAATGCATCATATTGAACATGGAAAAACGCCACGAGAAGCCACAGTTCAGGCGATGCGTGAGGTTTCGGGACCAGTAATTGCAATTGCGCTTATTTTGATTGCAGTATTTGTACCGGTTGCGATGACACCAGGTATTACAGGTCGTTTTTACCAACAATTTGCTATCACGATTGCCGTCTCGGTTGCCTTCTCGGCATTTAGTGCATTGTCATTAAGTCCCGCGTTATGTGCTATGTTGCTAAAACCATCAAAACCTCTAGATCAACAGAAAGGCTGGCTTGCCAAATTCTTTGTGGGGTTCAATAACATCTTTGAGAAAGTAACAGATAAGTATTTACATGGAGCTACCTTTTTTGCTAAAAAAGCAATGCGTATTGTTGTTTTATTGGTTGTAATTTTAGTTGCAGTTGTATTTTTAGGAAAAGGAATTCCACCAGGTTTTATTCCCGAAGAGGATCAGGGATATATACTGATAAATATTCAGTTACCTCCGGCATCTTCATTGCAACGAACTGATGAAATTTCGAAGAAAGTAGATAGTTTCTTAAAAGAAGAAGAATCCATTTTGTCGTATTCTACCATCAATGGATTTAGTATGCTTACAAACTCTTACCAACCAAATAATGCTTTCATTTTCATTTCATTAAAACCTTGGGAAGAAAGACATGAAACAGCAAAACAACTGGTAGATAGATTGAATAAAAGATTAGCTACACAAATTACAAATGCTACTGCTTTTGCCTTTGGACCGCCTGCGATTCAAGGTTTGGGAGCTTCGGCTGGTTTTAGTTTGATGTTACAAGATAGAGGAGGAAATTCGGCTCAATATTTAGCACAACAAACTCAAGCATTTATTGCAGCTGCTCAAAAACGTCCTGAGATAAAAAGAATTTATACCACTTTCAATGCCGGTACACCGCAAATCAAGCTTGACATTGATAATGAAAAAGCAATGAAATTAGGAGTTCCTGTTTCGAAAGTTACTGAAGTATTGGGAGCATTTTTAGGAGGAAGTTATGTAAATGACTTTAACCGTTTTGGTCGTCAATATAAAGTGTATTTACAAGGAGAAGCAGTAGACCGATTGAGTCCTACCAATTTAAATAACATTTACGTTAGAAATAATGCTGGCGAAATGTTACCGGTGTCGACTTTAGTTACAGCGACCAAAGTTGCTGGACCAGATTTTACCAATCGTTTAAATTTATTTAGATCAGCAGAAATTGGTGGAAGTCCAAATGACGGCTACAGTAGCGCGCAAGCTTTGGATGCTTTAGAACAAGTTGCCAAAGAAACTTTACCTGCTGATATGAGTTATGATTATATCAACTTGTCTTATCAGGAGAAACATTCACCAGGAGGAGGAACGGTGTTTTTAATGGCCTTAGTTTTTGTGTTTTTAATTCTTGCTGCACAATACGAAAGTTGGAAACTTCCTTTTAGTGTATTACTTGGAGCACCTTTTGCTGTATTTGGAGCCTTTTTAGGATTGTTTTTGGCACGTTTAGGTAGCGATGCGTATGTGAATAACGTTTTTGCCCAAATTGGACTCGTATTACTGATTGGACTCGTTGCAAAAAATGCCATTTTGATTGTAGAATTTGCCAAAGAAGAATACGAAAAAGGAAAACCACTGTACGAATCAGCAATGGTAGCAGCAAAACTTCGTTTCCGTCCAATCTTAATGACAGCTTTTGCCTTCATACTTGGTGTTGTTCCGTTGCTTACTGCAACTGGTGCAGGTTCTCAAGCCCGTATCGTTATGGGAATGGCGGTATTCAGCGGAATGTTAATAGCTACAGTTCTTGGGGTTTTAATTGTGCCGGGTTTATTTGTAATGATTGAAAACATCGGCAAAAAAAAGAATGAAGAAGTGGTAGCAATTGAAAATAATATGGATTCAAAAACTACGCAACATGATGAATAAATGTAAAATAATAATAATTATTCTTACTCTTGCAATACTTCCTGCAGGTTGTTTGGTAGGACCGAAATATACAAAACCAGAAGATCAAGCTGCTGCTAACTTTCAACACGGAGTGGTAAATCCAGATACTTTGGCTTCTGTAGTTAATATCAAATGGTTTGATCTTTTTAATGATGATGTTTTAAAAAACTTAATTACTACAGGACTGGAAAATAATTATGACTTAAGAATTGCACTAGCCCGAATAGAAAGATCCAGAGCAGAACTAGGATATTCTAAAGCTGATTTATTGCCTGCGGTAGGTTATAATGCTTCCGTAAATAGTAATAAAAAAGCTTTCGTGCCCTCTAATGCATCTGCTTCGCTTTCATGGGAATTGGACTTTTGGGGCAAAATTCGTCATGAAAACAGAGCCCTTCAAGATGAATTAATAGCTAGTGATGAGGGACGCAAAGTAATCCTTTCTAATTTAGTAAGTGATATTGCAGTTTCCTATTTTCAGCTTCGTGATTTAGATAATCGTTTAGTGATTTCACAAAATACCTATGAGTCCCGAAAAAAAGCATTTGACCTTATTAATCAAAGATTTCAAGGTGGCTATGTTTCTGAAGTAGATAAACTACAAATTGAACAACAGGTTGCAATTGCTGAAGCGACAATTCCTGCTATTCAACGTCAAATAACACAAGTTGAAAATAACATCTCAATATTGCTTGGTCAGGCTCCCGCTCCTATCCCACGCGGAAAAACCAATATGGAACTTGAGATTGCCAATGAGTTACCCGTTTCAATTCCATCTATTCTGTTACGTAACAGACCAGACGTGAATGAAGCTGAAAGATTGTATATGGCCGCCAATGAGAGAATCGGTGTTGCGCAGGCGATGCGTTTTCCTTCATTCAATATAGGTGCTATAGCTGGTTTTGCCAGCAACGAATTGAGTACTTTATTTGATGGCTCTTCTTATTTACAAAATGCCACTGCATCAGTTACCGGTCCTATTTTTAACTTTGGGAAAAATAGACGCCGCGTTGAGATTTATCGCCAAATTGCTGAGGAATCTCGATTGAATTATCAAAAAACATGTATTGTCGCTGTTGCCGAAGTGGAACAATCTTTGCAAAATGTAAGAACCTACAAAGAAGAGTTAATAGCAAGAAACAAACAAGTAATTGCCGCAAGAAAAAATTTAGAATTATCTCAAGCAAGATATTATAATGGTTATGTTTCTTTTTTAGAGGTTCTTGAAATTGAACGTTCTCTATTTGATGCCGAATTAAGTCTTTCTGAGTTAACACAAAACCAATTAAGTTCTACAATTCTATTGTACAGAGCTTTAGGTGGAGGCTGGAATTAATTCTTTTTATTGTATAAAACAAGAAATCCGTTCAAGATTTGAGCGGATTTCTCGTTTATAGTAATCACATTTCAAATGTTTATTTCGAGTACTTTATTTTGTCATTATCAAAGCTAAAGGCGCTGAAATTAAAATCAATTTGGACAGCTATTTTCAGCATAAATAAAAAACTAAAAACCCATCAGGTTTCAAAGTCTGATGGGTTTTTATTGATATTAGAATCTATTGATAGCTACCAGATTTTTACTCTATTTGCAGGCTCAACGTACATAGCATCACCAGGTTTTATAGAAAACGCATCATAAAAAGCATCAACGTTTTGCAATGGTACATATCCTCTGTACATTCCTGGTGAATGTGGATCAGTTTTTACAAGACTTTTGATTGCTTCATCTCGCATTTTGGTACGCCAAACAGTTCCCCACGAAATAAAGAAACGTTGTTCTGGAGTGAACCCGTCAATTAGAGCAGGTCTTCCATTTTCTTTCAAGTACAATTGCAATCCATCATAAGCCGCATTTACTCCACCCAAGTCTCCGATATTTTCACCAAGTGTAAATTTACCATCAACATGAATTCCTGGCAAAGGTTCAAGAGCGCTGTATTGATTGGCTAGTGCTGTTCCTAATGCGGTAAATTGTTTTAAATCTTCGGCAGTCCACCAATCTACTAAATTTCCATCAGCATTGAAACGCGCTCCTGAATCGTCAAATCCATGAGAGATTTCGTGTCCAATCACTGCTCCGATGCCGCCGTAGTTTACTGCTTCATCTGCTTGATAGTTATAAAATGGTGGTTGCAAAATTGCTGCTGGAAACACAATTTCATTAAAAGATGGATTGTAGTATGCATTAACTGTTTGCGGAGACATATGCCATTGGGTTTTATCCACTGGTTTTGATAAATCTTCAATATCTTTTTGGTGATTCCAAAGTGCAATATTTTTTTCATTTTCAAAATAACTACCTCCTTCAGATGGACTTTTTAGTACTAGTTTCGAATAGTCCTTCCATTTGTCTGGATATCCAACTTTTATAGAAATTTTGTTTAGTTTTTCAATCGCCTTAACTTTTGTTTCAGCCGACATCCAAGGCAAATTATTAATTCTGATTTCGTAAGCTCTAACTATATTTTTGATCATTTTTTCCGCTTTTACTTTCGCTTCAGCTGGAAATAATTTTTCTACATATAATTTTCCTAAAGCTTCACCAGTAGCGCCATTTACGACCGATAAGGCTCTTTCGTCAATAGGTCTTTGTTTTGTTGTACCTGTTAAGGTTTTTCCATAAAAGTCAAAAGCTACTGCTTCAATTTGTGTAGATAACAAATTATCTGAATCATTCAACAATGTCCATTTCATATATTCTTTCCAGTCTTCTACTTTGTTTTCTTCAAAAATAGTTTGTAGGGCTTTCATATAACGTGGCTGAGCGACATTTAAATTGTCCAAATTCTTGATTCCAATACCTTCAAAGTAATTTTTCCAGTTAATGGCTGGTACCATTTTCTGCAAATCAGCAATGTTTGTCGGATTATTTTGCAATCTGGCATCTCTTCTTTCCACTCTGTCCAATCTAGGTTTTGACATTGCGGTTTCTAATGCCAAGATCTTATTTGCACTTTCGCTTGCCTGTTTTGGATTTTCACCAATGAACTGAAGCATTCGGGCAACGTGCAGTACATATTTTTCTCTTTTCTCTTTGGAATCTTTATCATCAGAAACATAATAATCTCTGTCTGGCAATCCCAAAGCTCCCAAACCAAGATTCACTATGTTTTTGTTGCTGTCTTTTTTATCTGCTCCTACATAAATTCCAAAAAATCCAATTCCGCCAATTGGTTCCATTTCGATCAATAATTTTTGCAAATCATCAACATTTTTCACTTTATCTATTTTTGCTAAATAAGGTTTTAATGGCGCAATTCCCTGTTTATTTCTGGCAACAGTATCGAGAATTGATTTATAAAGACCGATTACTTTCCCTTGATCAGTATTCGATTTATATTTCGGATTTTTAGAAGCTTCATTCAAAATTGCCAATGCATCCTCGTCAGTTTTTTTACGAAGTTCATTAAAAGAACCCCAAGTTGTTCTGTCACTTGGAATTTCGGTTTTTCCTAACCAAGTTCCATTTACAAATTGGAAAAAGTTCTCTGATGGCTTAATCTTTGAATCCATATAGGAAAGATTAATTCCAGGTTCTTTTTGAATGGTTGAGTTCTGCGCTTGACTTACCGTGATTCCCAAAAGTGTTGAAATCACAAAAAAACCATATTTGGCATTTGTTTTTTTCATTATATACAATGATTTAGTTACTATCCAAATATATTGATATTTTCACAAAAAAGATAATTTTCTTTAGTTTTTAAACATTAGCGTTAAATTAGTGTAGAAGACGTTTACTTTTGTAATTTTGTTTCAAATTAAAAAGAATATAAGTGGTGGTCATAGCTTTAAGGCTTCCAAAGAAAAATATATAACTTCACATGAAATCATTTTTTAAAAAGTATCGAACCTACACAATTGTCGTTTTGCTTTTTTCTATTACTACTTTATATTTATTTTATTCAGCATTAAAACCAAGTAAAACATTACCAATCTATAATCCTGCCGATGTAAATCCAGAATTAGTTGACAGTACCGTTCAATACGTTAGCAAATACCACACTATCGCTGACTTTGCCTTTACAAATCAAAATGGAAAAACGATTACTCAAAAGGATTACGAAGGAAAAGTATACGTAGCCGATTTTTTCTTTACTACATGTGGTTCTATATGTCCCAAAATGACAACCAATTTAGTCGATGTGCAAAAAGCAATCAAAAACAACCCACAAGTCAAATTACTTTCTCTTACCGTTTTCCCAGAAACAGATAGTGTTCCCGCATTAAAAGCTTATGCCAAAAAATATGGTGTTATTGATAGCAAGTGGAATTTAGTCACCGGAGACAAAAAAGAAATTTACACTATGGCCAGAAAATCATATTTGGCTGTAAAAATGGGAAGACCTGAACAATTGTACGACATGGTTCATACCGAAAATTTTGTTTTAGTCGATCAAAAGAAGAGAGTTCGTGGTTTTTATGATGGTACAAAAAAGGAAGAAATTCAACGATTAATTGATGATATTAATTGGCTTTGTGAGAATGAAAAAAATGACTAAATCTGATAATTATCAATCATAATTATAAATAAAAAATGTACTTTTGCAATCTTAATTCAATCTAAATAAGTTTTGCAAACAACGATACATTCTCTCAAAAAAGGTCAAAAGGCCATCATTCTTGACTTTGATATCGATTTAATCCCATTAAAACTACTAGAAATGGGATGTTTGCCAGGAAATGACGTTGAATTACTTCAAATAGCTCCGTTTGGTGACCCTTTATATTTAAACGTTAATGGCTCACATCTTGCCATTCGAATTGAAACAGCCAAACTTATTGAAGTAGAACTCATTAAAAATACAGAAAAATGAGTTTAAAAAACATTAATGTTGCTTTAATTGGAAATCCTAATGTAGGGAAAACTTCAGTATTTAATCAACTTACGGGTTTAAATCAGCAAGTTGGTAATTATCCCGGAATTACTGTGGAGAAAAAAATGGGTTTTTGCAAATTGCCCAATAATGTCAAAGCCAATATTCTCGATTTACCGGGAACTTATAGTTTAAACGCCAGTTCTATTGACGAAAGCGTGGTAATTGAGCTTTTGCTGAATAAAAATGACCGTTTGTATCCAGACGTGGCATTGGTTGTAACCGATGTTGAAAATCTGAAACGGAATTTACTTCTTTATACACAAATTAAAGACCTTGAAATTCCCACTATTTTAGTCATAAATATGGCTGATAGAATGGAATCAAAAGGGATTACACTTGATATTCCTTATCTGGAAGAACATTTAAAAACCAAAATAGCTTTGGTTAGTTCCAGAAAAGGACACGGAATTGAAGAATTGAAAAACTTAATTGTAAGTTATAAAACCATTTCTTCAGAACCTTGTTTGAATGCTTCGGTAATTGACCCAGCTTATTTCGAAAGTCTTCGTAACGCTTTCCCAAATCAGTTGTTATATAAATTATGGTTGGTTATAACGCAAGATGTTAACTTTTTGAATTTAGAAAGAAATGAAATCCGAAGCTCGTTTACTAAATCACATTCAGATTTGAAACGTTTGCAGCAAAAAGAAACTATCAAAAGATATCAGTTTATCAATAATGTTTTAAAAGAAGGATTAAAAGTTGATTCTAGCGTTGCCAAAGATTTCCGCAGTAAACTTGATCGAGTCCTTACTCACAGAATATGGGGTTATTTGATTTTCTTCGCGATTTTGTTTGTGATTTTTCAATCTATTTTTGAGTGGTCTAAAATTCCAATGGATTTTATAGATAGTTCTTTTGCAAGTTTAAGCACATTAGCGAGCCAGCATTTGCCTACAGGAATGTTGACTAATTTAATTTCGGAAGGAATAATACCTGGAATTGGCGGTATTTTGATATTTATACCTCAAATTGCTTTTCTGTTTTTATTCATTTCGATACTTGAAGAAAGCGGTTATATGAGTCGTGTGGTTTTTTTAATGGACAAAATTATGCGCCGATTTGGACTATCTGGTAAGAGTGTTGTGCCTTTAATTTCTGGGACAGCCTGTGCGATTCCGGCGATTATGGCAACTAGAAATATAGAAAACTGGAAAGAACGCTTGATAACTATTTTGGTAACTCCGTTCACAACTTGTTCTGCTCGATTACCAGTTTATGCCATTATCATTGGGTTGGTTATTCCTGATACCTATGTTTTTGGGATTTTAAACTTGCAAGGATTAACCTTAATGCTTTTGTATGTTATTGGTTTTGGAACGGCAATATTTTCTGCCTATATTCTGAATCTTATTTTGGATGTAAAAGGCAAAACTTTCTTTGTAGTAGAAATGCCGAATTATAAATTGCCAATGTTCAAGAACGTTGCGATTAATGTAATCGAAAAAACAAAGGCTTTCGTTTCTGGAGCTGGAAAAATCATTCTGGCAATATCAATTATTTTATGGTTTTTGGCTTCTTATGGGCCAGGAAGACAATTTAAAGAAGCTGAAAAAATAGTATTAGAAAATTCCAAAGGACATCCATTAACGACCACCGAATTTAATAATGCTGTTGCTTCACAAAAACTAGAAAATTCATACATCGGTTTGATGGGGAGAGGTATCGAACCTGTTATTTCACCTTTGGGTTATGACTGGAAAATTGGTATTGCTATTATTAGCTCATTTGCAGCGAGAGAAGTGTTTGTTGGAACTTTGGCAACCATTTACAGTGTGGGTGCCGCAGATAATGAATCTACCATCAAAAGTAAAATGGCCGAAGAAGTAAATCCTGTAACAGGAGAAAAAATTTTCAACTTTGCATCAGGCATTTCTTTGTTGATGTATTATGCTTTTGCAATGCAATGTGCCAGTACGCTAGCAATAACTAGAAAAGAAACCAATTCCTGGAAATGGCCTGCTGCACAATTAGCTTTCATGAGTATATTAGCCTATGTGGTTGCGTTAATTGCTTTTCAAATTCTAAAATAAAGAGTTATGATTCAGGAAATAATCGCTTTTGGTATACTTGGAATCGCAGTTGCTTTTTTGATTCGAAAGTTTTTCTTCAAAAAAAAATCAAAGAAGGACTGTGGAAATGGTGACTGCGGTTGCAGTTAGCGGATTTCTCAGCATCAAATAATTTTTACCGCAAGATTCATAGTTGTTTAAAAATCATTGAATCTGCGGTAATTTTTTTTGCAATTAAAAAACTAAATTCTGTTAACAAATATATTTTGTTCAGTTTTTTATCTTAAATTTATGTCATTAATATTCAATCCCTTAATTTCTAAAATCAGATTCCTATGAAAAAAGTGTTTAGTAAAGGATTAATTGTATCGAGTGTATTGTTATTATTGATTTCCTGTAAAAAAGAAGAACCCGCAACAACAGCAACAACAGCAACAACAGAAGCCATTGATATTAATAAAATCAAGGAAGAAATTCAAGCCAAAGAAACTGAATTTGCTGACACTTATAATTCTGGCGTAATGAAACAAATAGGATACTTTGCAGATGATGCAATAACCTATCCGCAAAACAGCCAACCAATAACAGGCAAAGAAGCCATAATAGAATATTTGAAAATCCGTGTTGATTCTGGTACAAAAGGCAGAAAAATTGCATTTACAACCAATGAGGTGTTTGTTGCAAAAAGCGGTGAACAAGTAGTCGAATTAGGAAGTTATACAGTAACTGACTCTACAAAAACTATTGTAAACTCAGGAAATTACATGACATTATTCATTAAAAAAGATGGTAAATATTATAGCCTAAGAGACATGAGCGCTTCGAATTTGCCAAACTAATAGAACGCATCATCACTACTAAAAAAGGGTCCCAGAACAAAATTTTGGAACCTTTTTTATTTGATATTATTTTTCAAAACACAATCTAAAAATATTCAAATTGTATTTGTATTTGTAGAGATGCACTGCAGTGCATCTCTACAATGCATCTCTACAATGTGCATCTTTACAATGATCATCACTCCGTTTGACAGAAAGCCTTTTAAATAATTTTATCCATAAAAAACCCTGACAAACAAAACATTTATCAGGGTCTATTTTTTCAAATAAAGGCTAGCTTAACGTCTTCTTCCGCCGCCGCCGCTAAAACCTCCACCACCGCCGCCTCTAAAACCGCCACCGCCACCGCCGGAACGGTAACTTCCTCCTCCAAAACTGGAACCACTTGAACGGGAACTCATATTGGAAGTAGATGGTCTTGATGATGACCTATTGCTAGAACTTCTATCGCTTGTGGAAGCCGAAGGTCTATTAGAAGATGAATTATTTCTACCAGCCTCACGCGTTGATGCCATATTTCGGTTACTATTACCGATATTATTATTGTTTCGATTATTACCGATATTATTATTTCGGTTATTGTTATTTCCTATATTATTTCTGCTATTATTTATATTATTATGCGAAACTCTGTTTGAGGTGTTTCTATTAAAATTATTATAATTATTATGACTATGGTGATTAACATAAACATTCGTGTTATGATATCCATAACCGCCACCATGATAATGGTAATGATTGTGACGATAAATCCCTACTGCCATAACAGTGGCAAATCCAAACCAAGGTGGATAAAATCCATAATAATACGGTGGATAATAAGGAACATAAGCTGGTGAGTACACATATTGTACTATAGGAGCCTGTTCAACGACCACAGTTGTGGTTGAGGCTGGTACATTAACCGTAACCGGATTGCTACCTGTATAACCTGGATTGGCAGTTACACCTGCATTTCCGGTCTTACTTGGTTCTACAATATAATCCTTACCATATAAGTCCTTGTCACCAACAATTTGCATCGAAATCTTTTTGTTCTTGTCTTTAGAAACATAAATTACGGCAACGTCCTGAGTTTCTTTTTTATCTATTGGGTCTCGAAGAATAAAGGTAAAATCATCACCATCTTTCTTGGTCTCCACTTTGATAAAATCAACCTTTTTGTCATCGTTCAAATCCAAGTTATTGATTTTATTTTTCGAGTCATTTAATGACTTCTCAAAGTCTTCAATAGTTTTGGACTTTTGAAAAAGATCCAATACAGCATACAAATCCAAATTGTCTCCTGGCAAACCCAATTCACCAGCAGATTCGTCTGTCTGGGCAAAAGCACTTACACCAGAAAGACTCATTATTATAACTAAAATTTTTAAAAATCGCATTTTCATATCAGTTTGATTTTAAAATAAACAATTCAGTAAATATGTTAAATTAGAGGAATCTTAATAGCTGTTAATCAGCATTTACACAAATATAGGAAAGAAAACTTATAAATTCTTCCTTATTCAAGATTTATCTATATAGCTAATAAATCAAAAACTGTGCCTAAAACCAAACCCCACGGATTGCGTGGGGTTTGGGATAATAAAATGGAAGTAAAAGAGATGATTAAACCACTTTTACAAATAAATTACTCGCGATTTTATTTGATATCGTCAATTCTTGGTTATTGACCTTAATCTTTACCGACAAATCAAAGATTTCTTTGGCAACAACATCTATTTTAGTTCCTAAACCAATTTGCTGTTTGTCCAAATATTTTAGAAAATCAGAAGAATTGTCTTTTACACCAACACAAATTCCCGATTGATTTGCATGTAATTCTGATACTAATTGTTTTTCAATTGTAATAATTCTTCCGTGAGCATCTGGAATTGGATCTCCGTGCGGATCTTCAGTAGGATTTCCAAGAAAATCATCTAGTTTATTGATTAGCTTTTCCGATTTAATGTGTTCCAATTGTTCTGCAATATCATGAACTTCATCCCACGAAAAATCTAGTTTTTCGACCAAAAAAACTTCCCACAAACGATGTTTTCGCACAATCATCTTTGCGGCAAGTTTTCCGTTATCAGTCAGTGAAACCCCTTGATATTTTTTATAATTGACTAAATCTTTTTCAGCTAATTTTTTGAGCATATCCGTTACAGATGAAGCTTTTGTTTCCATCATTTCGGCGATAGCATTGGTACTTATCTCACCATCAAGACTAATTGTGAGGTGATATATAGATTTTAGATAATTTTCTTCAGAGAAAGTCATTTTTTTAAGTTTCTAAGTTTCTGAGATTCTAAGTTTCTAAGTTAAAGGATATCAAAAAACCTTAGAAACTTAGCAACTCAGTATCTTAGAACTATTTTTTTACAATCAGCAAAGGTATTGCAATTTTATGTCTCAAACGGTCAACAGTAGTTCCAAAAAGTAAATCTTTCAATCCTACATGTCCGTGAGTTCCCATAATTAGTATATCAAAATTACCTTTATTGACTAATTTCGGAATCACTCTATTAGGCCTTCCAAATCCTAAAACTGTTTCGACATGAAATCCTTTTTCCTTTAGCATTGATTTGTATTCCAACAATAAAGTCTCGTCAATTGTAGTTTCGTGATCGTCAATTTGTTTTCCATAAAACATCGCTCCAACTGATTCTACAATATGAATTAAAGTATAATTAGCTTCTTTGCCACCAATTTTGAAGGCATGATTAAGAGCATTTTCATCGGCTACCGAAAAATCGACTGTTATGGCGATATTTTTATTATCATAAATTGCCGTTTCAGTAAATTTCAAATGCATATCGTGTGGAGAATGATTATTGATATTTAATTTTGCTTTTGAAACGAAAGGTTTTATAACGATATAAAGCAACAATATTAAAAACCCAATAGCCAAAGGTACAACCGTTAACCATAGAACAATTGGATTATTCGATGTTTCCAGCCATCCCTGTATTTCTGAATATACTAATTTAGCATTCAAGGAAACGATGATAGTTGCTATTAACCAAGCAGCAATTTGAGTTAATGTCCCAATGTGATGCCCTTTCATTTTGGATTTATCACTCACAAAATGAATTAATGGTATAATGGCAAAACCCAATTGCAAACTCAAAACAACTTGACTAAACACCAAAAGTTTTCCTGTAACACTTTCTCCATAAATTAAAATTACAACTACAGCAGGAACAATTGCAATTAATCGGGTAAGAATGCGGCGCACCCAAGGCTGAATTCTTAAATTCAAATAACCTTCCATTACAATTTGACCCGCCAATGTTCCAGTAACTGTCGAGCTTTGTCCCGCTGCAATTAAAGCAACAGCAAATAAAATAGAAGCCCATTTGGTTCCTAGCAAAGGCTGTAGAAAGCGATAAGCGTCCTGGATTTCTGCAACTTCGTGCATTCCGTTTTTGAAAAAGGTGGCGGCGGCCAAAATCAAAATCGCTGCATTAACCAAAAAAGCCAGATTTAAAGCGATAGTTGAATCGATTAAATTGTACTTTATCGCTTGCTTGATTCCTTGATCTGTGCGACTGAATTTTCTCGTTTGTACTAAAGACGAATGGAGGTATAAATTATGAGGCATAACTGTAGCTCCGATAATTCCTATCGCGATATAAAGTGCTGATTCATTTGGCAAAGATGGAATCAAACCATAAAGTACTTTGCCCATTTCTGGTTGGGCAAATATCATTTCGAAAATGAATGACAATCCAATAATCATTACCAATGCAATGATGAAAGCTTCCATTTTTCGGATTCCTTTATTGATTAGAAAAAGCAACAAAAAAGTATCCAAAACGGTTATCATAACAGCTTCAATCAATGGAATTCCAAACAATAAATTGATACCAATTGCCATTCCTAAAACTTCGGCAAGATCACACGCCGCTATAGCAATTTCGGCAAGAAAATATAGAATATAATTAATCGATTTAGAATACGTTTCCCTTGAGGCTTGCGCCAAGTCGCGCTGTGTTACAATTCCCAGGCGAGCGCTCAGACTTTGCAGTAGCAATGCCATTAAATTGCTCATTAGCAAAACCCATAGCAACGCATACCCAAACTGGCTTCCACCGGCAATATCTGTAGCCCAGTTGCCCGGATCCATATAACCAACACTTACTAAATATGCGGGACCCAAAAAAGCAAATAGCCTTTTGAAAACTGATTTTTTATTCTGTGTAGCAACCGATTGGTGTACTTCTTCAAGAGAATTACTCATAGTAAAAAATATTTAAAACAAATATATAAAAATATATTTATATTAATAAAATATTATTTTTAGATTTGTCTAAAAATAATATAACAAATTAGAAATGAAATATTTCAGCACATTCATAATACTATTCACAGCAGGAATCGGGAATTGTTTTGCACAAGATTTGCCAAGCATCGAGACCGACCGCCCAGATCAAACAGAAAGTCCAGCAATTGTTCCCAAAAATTATTTTCAATTTGAAAATGGATTCTCTTATGAGAAAACTGATAATCATTCGAACGAATATGTAATTCCTTCCACGCTAACTAAATTTGGAATTAATGATCATTTGGAACTTCGCTTGATAACTGAATTTATGATAGCGAATGATAATGAACAGAAAATAACTGGCATCGCTCCCGTTTTGATTGGATTTAAAACACGCCTTTTTGAAGAAAAAGGAATTATTCCATTAACATCATTTATTGCACATTTAAGTTTGCCCAAATTAGCTTCTAAAAACTTTAAAACAGATTACTATGCTCCTGAATTTCGATTTACAATGCAGCATACACTTAGCGATAAACTGTCTTTAGGCTATAATCTTGGTGCCGAATGGGACGGAATAACTCCAGAGCCTACTTTTATTTACACGATAACTTCGGGATTTAAATTCTCTGAAAAAGTAAATGGTTATATCGAATTATATGGTTTTATTCCTCAACTTCAAAAAGCAGATCATCGGTTCGATGCAGGATTGAATTATTTATTAAACCCAAATCATCAACTGGACATTTCGGGTGGTTTTGGTTTATCTGAAACTTCCCCAGACTATTTTGTAGCTCTAGGATATTCGTTTCGATTTAAAATATAAAACAACAGACATAACTGTAAGGATTTAGCAATCAAACAATAACAAAACTTTATAATTCAAATTAAATTGTTGTAACTAAACTTTGTAACTTTGTACTTC
>NZ_DATIDY010000064.1:0-35145 GCF_035456085.1 Flavobacterium sp. | reverse complement strand
TAAAGCAGTCACTCAATCCGTTTTAATTAATTCTGGAGGGATTGTAGAAGCAGCTGATTTAGAAACTTCTCAAACTACAGTGAGTTTATCAGCAGGAGGAAGCGCTGACATAAAAGCTAGTTCTCTGGTGGATGCAAAAGTAAAAGCAGGAGGAACTATTACTGTGTATGGAAAGCCTAAAGAATTAAGACAAGAAACTTTTATGGGTGGAACAATAGTTCAAAAATAATAAATTTGTAACCAATTTTTAAAGTCATTTTTTAATGATAAACGATATTTTGACAGGTATTCCTTGGGGAGTATTATTAAGTTTTATGATTGGTCCTGTATTTTTTATTTTACTTGAAACAAGTATTATTAAAGGATTTAGAGCCGCTTTTGTTTTTGATTTAGGGGTAGTTTTTGGAGATGTTTTTTTTATAACAATTGCCTATTTAGGAAGTTACAGGCTTATTCAAAGTCTTAATGACAATTCTTCATTATTTATTTTTGGAGGATTTATTATGATGGCTTACGGTTTTATTTCCTTCATTGGAACAAAAAAAGAAAAGAAAGTAAATACCAAAACAATAGACAATGAGATTATAAAAAAGAACTATTTAGGATTATTTTTTAAAGGTTTTTTTCTCAATATAATCAACATTGGTGTTCTTGGTTTTTGGCTGGCAGTTATCATTTCTGTTGGTCCAAAATTAGAAATGGAAACCTCAAGAATATTAATATTTTTTATATCAGTTATTTTAACTTATTTGGGAATCGATTGTATTAAAATAGTGTTAGCCAAGCAATTAAAACACAAAATGACACCAACTAATATCTACAAAATTAAAAGAGGAATTAGCGTTGTTTTAATGATTTTCGGGATTGCATTAATATTTCAAGGATGCTTTCCAGATGAAAAACAAATGGTTAAAAATGCCTTTGAAAAAATGGAAAAACATTAAAGAGTTAATCACTTATTTATCACCGCATATTCACAGATTGTATTTAAATCTATGAATATGCGGTTTATTTTTTTCTAAAAATTAGATATAAAAAAGAGATACATTTCTGTATCTCTTTTTGAGTCATCGTTGGATTCGAACCTTATCTTTACTTAATTTTTCTTAAAAATTAGATATAAAAAAACCTCTAAATTGCTTTAGAGGTTCTTGAGTCATCGTTCGGATTCGAACCATAACTTTACCTAATTTTTCTTAAAAATTAAACAGAAAAAAAACCTCTAAATTGCTTTAGAGGTCTTGAGGCATCGTCCGGATTCGAACTTTATCTTTATTTAATTTTTCTTAAAAATTAAACATAAAAAAAACTCTAAATTGCTTTAGAGGTTCTTGAGTCATCGTTCGGATGAACCTTATCTTTACTTAATTTTTCTTAAAAATTAAACATAAAAAAACCTCTAAATTGCTTTAGAGGTTCTTGAGTCATCGTTCGGATTCGAACCTTATCTTTACTTAATTTTTCTTAAAAATTAAACATAAAAAAAACCTCTAAATTGCTTTAGAGGTCTTGAGGCATCGTCCGGATTCGAACCGGAGTAGGAGCTTTTGCAGAGCCCAGCCTAGCCGCTCGGCCACGACGCCATTGTTTAACGGATGGCAAAAGTAGCTTAAAAATTTAAAGTTTAAAAGTTTAAAGCTAACTTTTTTATTTTTTTATGATTATTGTTACAAATTAAAATTACGTTCTTCTTCCATTTCAATGGTAACTGCTTCTACATCACCACCAATAGGAGGATTCAGTTTGGAAACACCCACTTTGATTTTTGAAATATTTTCTATTTCTGCAAATGCCCGGACAATGATCCTTTTGGTTACATGCTCTAATAAATTGGATCTAATCGCCATTTCTTCGACTACAATTTTATTTAAATGAACATAATCTACTGTATCCTTCAAATTATCTGATTCAGCCGACTTTTTTAAATTGCATTTTATTTCCAAATCAACACTATAATCTGAACCTATTTTTCCTTCTTCAATCAGACATCCGTGGTATGAAAAGGTTCGGATATTTTTTAATCTTATTGTTCCCATTTTATTTAATTTAAAGTATAAAGTTTCAGGTTTAGTGCCACATAAATAACTTTAAACCTTGAACCTTGAACCTTTTTTTTATCTTTGCTAAAATTACTATAAAAAATGGCATCAGAAGAGAAATCACTTCATTTTATTGAACAAATTATAGAAGACAGTTTAGCAAATGGTTTTCCACAAAATAAATTACGTTTCCGTTTTCCTCCAGAACCTAATGGGTATTTACATATTGGCCACGCTAAGTCAATTTGCTTGAATTTTGGTTTAGGTTTAAAATATAATGCACCTGTAAATCTGCGTTTTGATGATACAAATCCTGCTAAAGAAGAGCAGGAATACGTTGATGCAATCAAAGAAGATATAAAATGGTTGGGTTTCAATTGGTCTGAAGAATTGTATTCATCTGATTATTTCCAACAATTATACGATTGGGCTATTCTTTTAATTAAAAAAGGAAAAGCATATGTTGATAGTCAAACTTCTGAAGAAATGGCTGCTCAAAAAGGAACTCCGACTCAACCTGGAGTTGATGGGCCGTACAGAAATCGTTCTATTGAAGAAAATTTAGCTCTTTTTGAAGGGATGAAAAACGGAGATTTCAAAAAAGGAACTCACGTTTTAAGAGCTAAAATAGATATGGCTTCAACAAATATGTTGATGCGTGATCCATTGATGTACAGAATTTTACATAAACATCATCACCGTACCGGAAATGATTGGCATATTTATCCAATGTATGATTATGCGCATGGTGAAAGTGATTATTTGGAATCGATTTCACATTCAATTTGTACACTTGAATTTGTGATGCATCGTGAATTGTACGATTGGTTTTTGGATCAAATTTATGATGAAAAGCAAGTACGTCCACATCAATATGAGTTTGCTCGTTTGAACTTGAATTATACCGTTATGAGTAAGCGTAAGCTCTTGCAATTGGTACAGGAAAATATTGTAAACGGTTGGGATGATCCTAGAATGCCAACTATTTCAGGATTAAGAAGAAGAGGTTATACAGCTGCTTCAATTCGAAAATTTTGTGACATAATTGGTGTTGCCAAACGCGAAAATATTATTGATATTTCTCTTTTAGACTTTTGTTTGAGAGAGGATTTGAATAAAAATGCACCAAGGGTTATGGCAGTTTTGGATCCTGTAAAAGTAGTAATTACAAATTATCCTGAAGGAGTAGAAGAGTGGTTAGATGCCGAAAACAATCAGGAAGATGATTCTGCTGGTTTTAGAAAAGTGCCTTTTTCTCGTGAATTATACATTGAAAGAGATGACTTTTTAGAAATAGCTCCAGCTAAATTTTTCCGCTTAAGCATTGGAAATGAAGTACGCCTTAAAAACGGTTATATCATTAAAGGAGAGAGTGTTACTAAGGATGCTAACGGAGTAATTACTGAAATTCAAGTGACTTATGACACTGATTCATTGAGTGGTAGTGGTACTGAAGCTAGTAAGCGAAAAGTAGCTGGAACGTTACATTGGGTTTCCATTTCTCATGCAGTTGAAGCTGAAGTTCGTTTGTATGATCGTTTGTTTATTGATGAAGCACCAGACAGTCATAAAGAGAAAAGTTTCTTAGAATTAATGAATCCTAACTCTTTACAAATCGTAAAAGGTTTTGTAGAACCAAGTTTATCAACAGCTATTAATGGAGATCATTTTCAATTTCAACGTTTAGGTTATTTTGTTGTTGATAAAGATTCAACTAATTCAAAATTAGTGTTTAACAAGACAGTTGGACTTAAAGATGCTTGGGAAGAAAAAGGAAAAAAAGAAGAAAACAGCATCAATAATTCTTTAAAAGATATCAATAAATATTTTAAAGTTGCTACAAGAGAAGAGCGTATTGCAATCAGAAAAGCAATAGGGGAGACTTTGGCGGGAATTTCTAATTATAGTTTATTGCAGAATTCTTTCAGAAAGAATATAAACAATAATAAAAGTTCATTGTTGTTTGCTAATTTTATTTTAAAATATGCTAATCTGAAAGCTTCTGATTTTGATAAAGAAGATTTAACTAAATTGTATTTGATGTCTCTTCGAAGCGAATCTCCTTTTGTTCGCTCCAGAGCAATTTTAAATTTAACCAATTTAGATTATGAATCGGATTTTGTAAATTCTTTTAAAGAAGAAGTTTTAAAATTAAAAGAGAATCCAACCAAAAATACAACAGAAAGAGAAATTGAATTTATTGAAAATTTCTTAAGTAAATAAAATATAATATTTATCTATAGAAGGCGCTTTTTAAGAAGCGCTTTTTTTATTATATATATAAACGATTATAATTTAAAATGTAATAATTTTTATTTATTAAAAATGGATTTCATAAATTAATTTTAAAGCAATTTTAAAAATTGGTAGTATCAATTTACATTTTTTATTTTTTCATTGCTTAGAACACATTAATTTAAATCTTGATTCAAAAAGGACATTTTTTTAAGCATTATTGATTCTTTTTTTATACTATATATGTTTATTATTTTAATTTTAAATATTATAATAATTAACTATTATTTAAAAAAATTATCACAAAACTAATTTTTATCTATATTATTTATTAAAAGTGGCTTATTTTTATTAGATTAAATTAATTATTTTTTATTTTCTATATCAATACATCATTTTATTTTTTTAGTAAAAGGAGCGGCTTTATTTCGATTTTAAGATCAGTTTTAGGTACTTTAACTGCTTGTTAACATATGTTTGTTCATAAAGTTGTAAATTTAGGAATACTAACTTTAAAATTTAACTCATATGTCAAACAAAGGAAATACAATTATTGCTCTTTTAGCGGGTATAACCATAGGTGCCGGTTTGGGAATTTTATTTGCTCCAGATAAAGGTTCTAATACTAGAGATAAAATCAAAGATGGATTTGATGATTTAAAAGATAACTTCAGCGATAAGCTGCATGAAGTTTCAGAAAAATTTCTTGGGAAAGGAATTTTAAATAAAGCTGAAATCGATCGTAACTATGATAATATCGTTGCAAGTCTAAGTGAGAAAACTGAGGATGTAGTTTCATATCTTGAAAATAAGTTAAAAGAACTGAAAGATAAAAATGCTAATTTTCAGTCATAAATAGTTAGTTATGGCATTTGATAAAATTAAAGCAAATACGGAAGAACTTCAAGGCGAAGCACAAGCTTATTTTGAGAAATCAGTTTCTTATTATAAATTATGGGGATTTAAAGTTGCAATGAAATCTACCACAATGATTTTGAAATTTTCTTTGATTTTATTGTGTTTCACTATGGTTTTATTGTTTGGTTCTGTTGCTGCTGCTCTTGCAATTGGTAATTATTTTGGAAGTTATGCAATTGGTTTTCTTTCGGTTGCTGGTTTGTATTTAATTACTACTTTGTTTTTATTTTTAATAAAAGATAAAGTAATAGAAGGACCAATTTTAGAAAAATTTTCAGAAATCTTTTTTAATGATTAAATATGGAAAAGAAAAAATATTCTTCCTATGCCGAAATTGATCGTGATTTAGAAATCTTGAAATTAGAAAAGCAAATTGGTTATCAACAATTACTTTTGAGTGTTAAGAAAACGAGGGATTCTGTGACTCCACAAAATATAATCAATGGATTTCTGGAACCTTATAAAGATAGTATTTCAAATCCTTTAAGATCTATACTCCAAAGTGTTATCCCTTATTTAATAAGTTATTTTATAAATAAAAGAAGATTTTGATAAGTTAAAAAAAGCTCCTCTAAAAAGGAGCTTTTTGTTTATATAAGTGTTAATGCTTTTTGAATTCTTGATGTTGTTTCTTGTAATCCAATGAGTTCAACAATGTCAAATAGGTGTGGACCTCTAAGGGCTCCGACAATGCAGAGTCTAAATGGTTGCATGACTCTACCCATTCCAATTTCATTTTTAGTTAACCAATCTTTTACAATAGTTTCAATATTTGCTGATGTAAAATCATTTATTTCTTCAAGTACCGAAATTAATTCTTGTAATAAAGCTGGTGTATCTGCTTTCCAATTTTTTACTGCTTTTTCATCATAAGCAGTTGGAGCAATGAAAAAGTAATCACTTAGTTCCCAAAAATCCGAAATAAAATAAGCCCTGTCTTTTATCAACGAAATTATTTTAGTCATTTCAATCAATGAATAATAGCGATTCAAATGCTTTAATTCAATGATTTTCATGAACTCTTCAGCCAATAATGTATCGTCAGTTTTCATTAAATATTGGTGATTAAACCATTTGTTTTTCTCTGGATCAAACTTAGCTCCCGATTTATGAACTCTTTTTAAGTCAAAAACTTCGATTAATTCTTCTAACGAAAATAATTCTTTATCAGTTCCGTCATTCCATCCCAATAAAGCTAAGAAGTTAATAACTGTTTCAGGAAAAAAACCTTTTTCTCTATAACCTGAAGAAACTCCTTCGTCTGTTTTCCATTCCAAAGGGAATACTGGGAAACCCATTTTATCACCATCTCTTTTAGATAATTTACCGTTTCCAACTGGTTTTAAAATCAATGGTAAATGTGCAAATTCTGGTGCTTCCCAACCAAATGAACGATACAACATTACATGCAGCGGCATTGATGGAAGCCATTCTTCACCACGAATTACATGTGAAGTTTCCATTAAATGATCATCTACAATATTAGCTAAATGATATGTTGGCATACCGTCACTTTTGAATAAAACTTTATCATCTAATAGATTGGTTTCAAATTTTACTTCTCCACGAATGATATCTTGTAAATGCAAAGTTTCGTTTATTGGAGTTTTAAAACGGATTACGTAATCTTCATTATTAGCTATTCTTCTTGCGGTTTCTTCTTTCGAAATTACCAACGAAGTATCTAATTTTTCTCTGTTATGGTGATTATAAATAAATGTTTTTCCTTCTGCTTCGTGTTGTTTTCTGTGTGCATCTAGTGCTTCAGCGGTATCAAATGCGTAATAAGCATTTCCAGATTCTATTAATTGATCAGCATATTGTTTGTACAAATGTTTTCTTTCGCTTTGTCTGTATGGACCAAATTTTTCATTTTTACCGATGGTTTCATCTGGAGAAATTCCCAACCATTCTAATGCTTCAAGTATATATTCTTCGGCTCCTGGAACAAATCTGTTTTGATCTGTATCTTCTATTCTTAAATAGAAAGTTCCGCCATGTTTTTTTGCAAATAAATAATTAAATAAAGCGGTACGTACTCCGCCAATATGTAAAGGTCCCGTTGGACTGGGTGCAAAACGCACACGAACTGATTTAGACATTATTGTAAATTTTTTGCAAATATACGATTTCAAATTGGCGTTTCAATAACTTGTAATTAGTGTTTAGCAGTACTTTAATATTATGTTTTATTTACCTTTTAGTAAACATTAAAATTATTACTTTTATGGGTTATTAAATTAATAATGAAATTTTGGAAAAGTCACAATCAATACATCAAAAATTAGAAGCTTTTATAAAGAAGTATTATACTAATGAATTGATTCGGGGCATTATTTTTTTTATTGGTCTTGGATTAATTTATTTTTTATTTACACTTTTTATAGAATATTTCCTTTGGTTAAAGCCTAAGGGGCGTACTTTCTTGTTTTGGTTTTTCATTACAATTGAAGTTTTTTTATTGATTCGTTTTATCCTTTTTCCAATCTTTAAAATCTTAAAATTTAAAAAAGGCATCGATTATACTCAAGCTTCAATTATTATTGGAAGACATTTTTCAGAAGTAAATGATAGTTTGCTTAACTATTTACAACTATCAAGCTCTAATGCAAACACACATAATTCTGAATTATTATTGGCATCTATTGAACAAAAAGCGAATTCTTTACGTCCAATACCTTTTGGAAAAGCAATTGATTTTAATTCTAATAAAAAATATTTGCCACTAGCTTTATTTCCAATTCTTTTTTTAATGTTCTTTTTTCTTTCAGGAAATAGTAAAATTATATCGCAAAGTTTGAATAGAGTAGTGCATTTCAATGCTAGTTTTACGCCACCAGCACCTTTTAAATTTGTTATTGACAATTCTAAATTAGTTACAGAACAAGGAAAAGATTTTACTTTAAATGTAAAATTAATAGGAGATGTAATTCCTGAGAATATAATGATTTTTATTGATCATGAAAGTTACTTTTTAGAGTCAGTCAAACCAGGAGAATTTAGATTCAAAATTGCAAAACCCCTAGCTAATACTCAATTTCATTTAGAAGCAAATTCAGTTATTTCACCAGATTATGAGTTGAAAGTTATTGAGGTTCCAACGATTGCTAATTTTGAAATGAAGTTTGTTTATCCTTCATATTTGAAATTAAAAAAATCAATAATTAAAGGAACTGGTAATGGAATTATCCCTGAGGGAACTCAAGTTACATGGATAATGAACACCAATTCAACTCAAAATGTGGTATTAAAAGAGAATTCTAATGTTGTAAACTTTTCTAAATCCGATAATATCTTTAGTCTAACTAAAAAAATAACTCAAAATACAGAATATCAAATATTTACATCTAATAATCAAGTAAAAAACTTCGAAAAATTAAGTTATCAGTTGCATATTGTAAAAGATCAATTTCCTTCTATTAATATTACCAATGCTCCAGCAGAGATAAGCGCGGGTAACTCTTATTTTGTTGGTCAATTGGGTGATGATTACGGTTTGTCTAAGTTGCAAATTGTTTATTACCAATCAGGAAAAGAAGCTAATGCCAAACGTGGAACTATAGCTATAAAGCAAGCTACTTTTGATCAGTTTGTTTTCAATTTTCCTGGAAATTTAGATGTTGAAAAAGGAGTTACTTATGAATTTTACTTTGAGGTTTTTGATAATGATGCTCTTCATAATTTCAAAAGTTCTCGTTCTTCTGCATTCTCTAATCGCATTTTAAGTGATGAAGAAAAACAAACACTGACCATCCAAGAACAAAATAATGCAATTAATAGTTTGCAAAAAACTTTATCAAAACAAGATAAACAGTTTTCTGAAATGGAAAAATTGCAACAGACTAACAAAGAGAAAAATAATTTAGACTTTAAAGATCGTCAAAAGATTAATGATTTCATCAAAGAGCAGCAATCTCAAAATGAGAAAATGAAAAGTTTTTCTAGTAAGATGAAAGAGAATTTAGATAAGTCAAACCCTAACCAGAAAGATGAAACTAAAGAATTATTACAAAAAAGACTTGAAAACACAAATAAAGAGTTAGACAAAAACAAGAAGCTATTAGATGAACTTAATGAGTTAAATGAGAAGATTAAAGACGAAGACTTTGTTGAAAAGCTCGAAAAGTTCAAACAAAATAGTAAGAGTCAAAACAAAAATTTAGCTCAGTTAGTTGAATTAACTAAGCGTTATTATGTAGAAAAGAAAGCAGAGCAGTTAGCGGATAAATTAGAGAAATTATCTCAAAAGCAAGATAAATTATCAGAGAGTGAAAAAGAGAATTCGGCAGTTGAACAAGATAAATTGACTGATGAGTTTAAGAAAATGCAAGAAGAGTTGAAGCAATTAGACAAAGATAATGATGATTTAAAATCTCCAATTGATATACCGTCTGATTTGAATAAAGAGGAAAGTATCAAGGAAGATATGAATAAAGCTTCTTCTGATTTACAAAAAAATAATAAAGAGAAAGCTAAAAGTAATCAAAAAAATGCATCCAAAAAGATGAAAGAAATGTCCAAAGCTATGGAGATGGCTATGGAAGAATCTGATAAAAATCAAATAGAAGAAGATGTAAAAATGCTTCGTCAAATATTAGATAATTTATTAGCTTATTCTTTTTCACAAGAAGATAATATGAATCTATTTAAGGCTTCCAGATTAGGTTCGCCTTCTTTTAATAAATACATCAAAAGTCAGCAGAATTTAAAATCACAGTTTAGACACATTGATGATAGCCTTTTTGCTTTGTCTTTACGTCAGCCAAAAATTGCAGAATCAGTTACTAAAGAAGTAGCAAATGTTCAATACAATATTGATAAATCTCTAGAAAGTTTTACCGAATCACAATTATCCAGAGGTGTTTCACAGCAACAATATGCTATTTCTTCAGCAAATAAGTTGGCTGATTTATTAAGTGATTCGCTTAATAGTATGCAGATGCAAATGTCTAGAAATAGTGGTGGTAAACCTAAACCGGGGAAAGGTTCAGGTATGCAACTTCCTGATATAATCAAAAAGCAAGGTGAGCTATCTGAAAAGATGAAACAAGGTTTGAAACCTTCTAACAAACCTGGTGAAGGCAGTAAACCTGGAGAAAGTAAAAGTAAAAATTCTGGTAAAGGTCAAGGTCAAAATGAAGAAGGAGATGGAGAAGGAGATGGAGAAGGAGATGCTAAAGCAACTATGGATATTTACAAAGAACAAAAGCAATTACGTGAAGCGCTGCAAGAAGAATTGAATAAAAAAGGTATTGGAAACAGTGGTAATAACGCTTTGGAACAGATGAAGCAATTAGAAAAACAGTTATTAAATAAAGGTTTTAATAATGAAACCATCCAAAGAACGAATGCAATTAAACAAGAACTTTTAAAATTAGACACAGCAATTCGTTTGCAAGGTGAAGATTCTAAACGTCAGTCTGAAACAAATAAATCTAGTTATAATAACCAGGCAAGTCCATTACCTAAAGAGCTTGTAGATTATTTAAATAGCATCGAGATATTAAATAGACAATCATTACCTTTGCGCTCGAATTTTAATCAAAAAGTTCAAATATATTTTAATAAATAATGATCAATTTTAATTACGAATCCGATTTTACTTTGGAGAATGAAGGTGCAATTGCTAACTGGTTGAGAGCTGTAATAGTGTCTGAAAACAAAAAAGAAGGTGAAATTAATTATATTTTTTGTGATGATGAGTATCTTCATAAGATTAATGTTGAATATCTTAATCACGATACTTTAACAGATATTATTAGTTTTGACTATACTGTAGGTAATGAGATTAGTGGTGATATTTTTATTTCTACTGAAAGAGTTTTGGATAATTCTAAAGATTACAATACCAGTTTTGATAATGAATTAAAACGCGTAATAGTTCATGGTATATTACATTATTGCGGTTATAAAGATAAATCTGAAAATGACGAAACAGTAATGCGTAGTAAAGAAGATGAAAAATTAACTATGTTTCACGTGGAACAGTAACCACAAAACTATCAAAATTATATAAAATAATAATACGTTCCACGTGAAACACTGAAATTTTAATATTTTATATAAATTTCTGCTAGTGTTTCACGTGGAACATATAGTATTTTATTTTTTTATTAAAAATTTAGTTGTTCCACGTGGAACGAATTTTAGAATTTCATAATTCCTTGTATAAGGATTAATATAAAAGAAAATGTTTTTAGAAGAGTATGATGTAATTGTTGTGGGTGCGGGTCACGCTGGTTCTGAAGCTGCGGCTGCGGCGGCAAATTTGGGTTCAAAAACTTTGTTGGTAACGATGAGTTTACAAAACATTGCGCAGATGTCTTGTAATCCAGCTATGGGTGGAATTGCAAAAGGACAAATTGTTCGTGAGATTGATGCCCTTGGAGGATACTCGGGAATTGTTTCGGATCGGACGGCAATTCAATTTAAAATGTTGAATAAATCAAAAGGACCTGCAATGTGGTCTCCGAGAGTTCAAAGTGATCGTATGCGTTTTGCTGAAGAATGGAGGATGATGTTGGAAGGAACTCCTAATCTGGATTTTTATCAAGAAATGGTAAAAGGTTTGATTATTGAGAATGGAAAAATAAAAGGAATCAAAACTTCTTTGGGAGTTGAAATTCGTTCGAAGTCGGTAGTGTTAACAAATGGCACTTTTTTGAATGGTTTGATTCATATTGGTGAAAAACAATTTGGAGGAGGTCGTGCAGGGGAGAGTGCTGCTTTTGGAATTACCGAAGATTTAATTCATGCTGGTTTTGAAGCTGGGAGAATGAAAACTGGAACACCTCCAAGAGTGGATGGGCGATCTTTGGATTATTCTAAAATGAACGAAGAAAAAGGCGATGCAAAACCGGATAAGTTTTCATATTCGGATTTGACGAAACCATTGGAGTTTCAAAAATCTTGTCACATGACGTATACTTCAAATGAAGTGCATAATATTTTGAGGGAAGGTTTTGATCGTTCTCCAATGTTCAACGGAAGAATAAAAAGTATTGGTCCAAGATATTGTCCTTCTATAGAAGATAAAATTAATCGTTTTGCTGATAAAGAACGTCACCAGTTATTTGTGGAACCAGAAGGTTGGAATACATGCGAAGTTTACGTGAATGGTTTCTCAACTTCGTTGCCAGAGGATATTCAGTTTAAAGCGTTGCGTACAGTCGTCGGTTTTGAGAATGTGAAATTCTTTCGCCCAGGTTATGCAATAGAATATGATTATTTTCCACCAACACAATTGAAACATACACTTGAAACGAAATTGGTAGAAGGTTTGTATTTTGCTGGACAAATAAATGGAACGACTGGATATGAAGAAGCAGCTTCTCAAGGTTTGATGGCTGGAATTAATGCGCATTTAAAAGTTCATGAAAAAGATCCGCTGATTTTAAAACGTGATGAAGCTTATATTGGTGTTTTAATTGATGACTTGATAACGAAAGGAACTGAAGAGCCTTATCGCATGTTTACTTCTCGTGCGGAGTACAGAACTTTGCTACGTCAGGATAATGCCGATTTTAGATTAACTCCATTGTCGTATGAAATTGGGTTGGCTTCTGAAGCTCGTTTACGAAGAATGGAACGTAAATTGAACGAATCAGAAAAGATGGTTGCTTTTTTTAAAGAGACTAGTGTTACAGTTGCTGAGACAAATCCAATTTTAGAGAAAAAGGAATCTGCGTTAATTTCTCAAGGGGATAAGATGTTTAAAGTTTTTTCTCGCCCTCAAATAGATTTAGAAGACATAATGAAATTTGAAAAGGTTAAGGAATATGTTGCAGAAAACAATTTGGATCAGGAAATTTTAGAACAAGCAGAAATACAAGTTAAATATTCTGGCTATATTGAAAAGGAAAGAAATAATGCAGATAAGTTAACTCGTTTAGAAGATGTGAAAATTCCAGAAAATTTTGATTATAACAAAATCAAATCTATGTCAATCGAAGCGAAACAAAAATTGAATAAAATCCGTCCTGTAACAATTTCTCAAGCTTCTAGAATTAGCGGAGTTTCTCCAAGTGATATTTCGGTACTTTTAATTTATATGGGTAGATAGAAAAAATGTAATTAATTTTATTACATAATCAAAAGTTTCTAAATTCATTTTAAATTTTATTAATGTTCCACGTGAAACTACTTCCTTAAGGCTTGTATTTACTGGATTAATATATTTCTAATGAAAATTATTCAAAGATCATTTTTAAGTTTAGAACAAAAGCAATCTGTTTTTGAATTATGGAATTTAGAATATCCTGATAAACTTGCTTATTCTAAAATATCTGAATTAGATATTTATTTGAATGCACTTACAGATAAAAAACATTATTTATTGTTAAATGATGAAAATGAAATTGTAGCATGGGCTTTTACATTTATTCGAGATGATGATAAATGGTTCGCTATTATTTTGAATTCAAAAATTCATCGGAAAGGTTATGGAAGACTTTTATTAAATGAATTAAAAAAGAACGAATCAATTTTGAATGGTTGGGTTATTGATCAAAATGGAATAAGGCAAAACAAAAAGCAATACATTTCACCATTAGAGTTTTATATTAAAAATGGTTTTGAAATCATTTTAGATACTCGAATCGAAACGGATAAAATCTCTGCAGTTAAAATAAGATGGATAAGACAATTGTACGAATGATCAATTTTTAAAATTAAAATATTCATAAAAAATTTCAGCCTTCAGAAGAGACTGAAAACATTAAAAATAATAATGGAAATTACACACAAAAAACATTTTTTAAAAGTTAAAGATCATTCCGTTTCGCAAGAAACTTTTGATCTGTATTTAGATGAAACATTAGATATGTTGATTACACATCCACAGCCAAGTTTGGATGTTTTAGGGAAATATTATGAAAGTGTTGATTATATTTCACACACAGATTCCAAAAGATCCTTGTTTGAGAAAGCTTACCACTTTGTAAAAAATATTGCATTAAAAAATAAACTTGATTTAATCAATTTTTATGAGCCATCAAAAGGGGCAATTTTGGATATTGGAGCAGGAACTGGAGATTTTTTATCTGTTGCAGCGAATGATGGATGGAAAACAGTCGGAGTAGAACCAAGTGATAAAGCCAAAGCAATTGCAAAAAGCAAAGGGGTTTCTTTTGTAGAAAATACGTCTGAACTTGAAAGTTATTCTTTTGATGTAATTACAATGTGGCATGTTTTAGAACACGTCCCTAATTTGGAAGAGCAAATCAAAGAATTAAAGCGATTATTAAAGCCAAAAGGCACTTTAATTGTTGCAGTACCAAATTTTAAGTCGTTTGATGCAAAGCATTACGGACATTTTTGGGCTGCTTATGACGTTCCAATTCACTTTTGGCATTTCTCAAAAAAAGCAATCGAATTACTTTTTGCTAAAGAAAATATGAAACTGGAAAGCGTTTTGCCAATGAAGTTTGATTCATTTTATGTGAGTTTATTATCGGAAAAATATAAAAATGGTAAAATGAATTTTATTAAGGCTTTTTATATTGGCTTAAAATCTAACCTAAAAGCTAAGAGCAATATGGAGTATTCTTCTCATATTTATATCATTAGCAATAAATAGACTTAAAATTAAAAATAACTATATTTAGAATCTATAGGTTAATAAAAATATATAACTGAAATTTATAGTATGTAAATAGTTAACGTTTTTTAAACTTTTTATCAATACTATCTATTTTTTTATATTTTTGTCATCCTTACATCAAAACTTGAAATACATCAAAATGAAGAAAGTATTATTATTTATCGCAATTTCAATATCACTTGTTTCTTGTGATAAAAAAGCCCCAGGAGCTAAAGAATTCAAAACAGCTTATGTTGATACACAGGAGCTGATGAAAGAATATAACGAGACTAAAGATTTAGAAGCAAAATACAAAGGGCAAGCTGCTGAAAAAGGCAGACAATTAGAAGCAGAAATCAACAGATTTAAACAAGAAGCTGCTAATTTTCAAAGTAATGCACAAGCTAATGGACAAGAATGGGCACAAAAGAAAGGTGCTGAATTGCAACGTAGAGAGCAACAATTAGCTCAAGCACAACAAGGTTTACAAATGCAATTGCAACAAGAAAGCGGAAAAGAAATGGACTCGCTTGTAAAAGGTGTTAAAAAATTCATCAAAGATTACGGTAAACAAAAAGGATATGATTATATCTATGGTACTGGTGACGCTGCTTCAGTTTTGTATGCTAAAGATTCTTATGACATTACAAAAGAGATGATAAAATTATTAAATGAAAAATACAAATCTGCTCCAAAAGCTGAGGAAGACAAGAAATAATTTTATTTTTGAATAGCATTTAAAACCTTCATCTTTTATAAGATCGAAGGTTTTTTTATTGGTTGTCTCATCCTAAAACAAGTTTCATAATTATTAGAAAATAATCATTTGATTTTATCAATTTTTGTTTTTAATTTTTCTTTCTAAATTATAAATTCAATGCAATCTATTTCTGAAGCAGCAACTTATGCACTCCGTTTTATAAATCAAACTCAGCAATCTGTTTTTCTAACAGGGAAAGCCGGTACAGGTAAAACCACGCTTCTAAAAGAAATTATGGCAACTACTCATAAAAACACTGTGGTTGTTGCGCCTACCGGAATTGCCGCTCTGAATGCTGGTGGTGTTACTATTCATTCTATGTTTCAACTACCATTTGGAGGGTTTATTCCTGACAATTCTGCTCCACAGTTTTCTGATTCGACAAAGTTCGAAACCAAAGCTACTTTGCGAAGACATTTCAAAATGAGTGGTCAAAAACGTGCTGTAATTCAAAATATGCAACTGCTAATTATTGATGAAGTCAGTATGTTGCGTGCTGATTTGCTTGATGCAATGGATTTTATGATGCAAACAGTTCGAAAAAACTCAAAACCTTTTGGAGGTGTGCAAGTATTATTTATAGGAGATTTATTACAATTACCTCCAATTATTCGTGATGAGGAATGGAGAACACTTAGGAACTATTACAAAGGAAAATTCTTTTTTCACGCTCACGTAATCCAACAATATCCGCCATTATACATTGAACTTTCAAAGATCTATCGTCAGACAGATGACCGTTTCATTTCAGTATTGAACAATCTACGAAACAATGAGGTTACGAAAACAGATATCGAAATACTAAACGAATTTGTGCAACCCAATTTTGATTTAAAAGCAAATAAAGGGTACATTACCTTGACAACGCACAATGCCAAAGCAGATGTAATGAACACCCAATCACTTGAAGATTTAGACGGAAAACCAATGACTTTTCTTCCGTCTATTACTGGGGATTTTCCAGAAAAAATTTATCCTATCGATCCGAATCTGCAATTAAAGGTTGGAGCACAGGTTATGTTCGTGAAAAATGATTTATCTCAGGAGAAAAATTATTTTAATGGAAAGATGGGTATTGTAAAAAACATGAACAGTAAAGAAATTTGGGTTCACTTTCCAGACGAAAATAAAACTATTGAAGTCGACAAATACGAATGGCAAAACATTAAATACACTGTTAATGAATTGACTAAGGAAATAGAAGAGGAAGTTCTCGGTTCTTTTGTGCATTATCCAATCAAATTAGCTTGGGCAATTACAGTTCACAAGAGTCAGGGATTGACTTTTGACAAAGCTGTGCTTGATGTATCGCAAGTTTTTTTGCCTGGACAAGCCTATGTAGCATTTTCTCGTTTGCGCTCTTTAAATGGGCTTATTTTGCTTTCTCCACTACGAATGAATGGTATTTCAAACGATCAGGATGTGATGGAATATGCCGAGAGCAAAGCTTCGGAAGAAGCTTTGGCGAACGCTTTGAAAAGGGAAACTAAAAATTTTATTCTTAACTATTTGAAAAACAGTTTCGATTGGAATATTCTTGCACAAGAATGGCGCAACCATCAGTTTAGCTATAATGAAGATGCTGAAAATTCGGCGAAAGCCAAACACGCGACATGGGTCAAAAATCAGGCAGGAATCATTTGGCAACTACTCGAGCCTTCTTCGAAATTCTTGCTGCAACTTGATAAATTGTTCCTCAGCGAACAATTGGAAATCAATCATATTGCAGATAGAGTAAACGCTGCTTTCAATTATTTCATGGCACCAATGGATCAGTTGGTATACGAAGTACTCTGGAAAATCGAAGAAGTAAAAAGAATGAAAAAAGGAAAAGCTTTTTACGACGAATTAATGATTCTCGACGATTTACAAACCAAAGCCGTTCTGCAACTGATGAAAGCCAAATTGATGGTGACTACTTTGGTCAATGGAGAAACCATTTCTAAGGAAAAATTAACATCGCCCGAAATCAAGCAATACAAAAGCATTAAAATCGAGCGTGTATTCCAGGATTTCAAGAAAGCGAATATCACTCTAATTGATGATGATAAAGATGCCGAACGTTATCAATCCAAAAAAACCGACAAAAAAGAACCTAAAAAAAATACTGTTGAACTCACTTATGAGCTGTGGTTAGAAAAGAAAACCGTTCCCGAAATCGCTTTAATCCGAAAGTACAATCAAGAAACAATTCTATCTCACCTGACAAAATTAATTCAGTCCAAAACTATTACAATCCATGAAGTAATGCCCGAAGATAAAGTAAAGGCACTCGCCGAAGCTTTCCAAGGCTACAAAGAAGAATCAGTTTCTGGCTTAAAAGAGCAATATGGAGACACCTTCAGTTGGGAAGAACTCAGAATGTTCAAAGCAAGTCTAAATCTTACCTAAAACAGTTCCTAGAATATATTAAATCATTTGGGCGTGACCACGTTGAGAAAAGCGGCTTGCTTATTGCAGCATTTATACAGCCCCTTTTCCCAACGCGGTCGGGCTATCCATGCTACTTCGGTAGCTTATTCCAAATGAAATTCACCGAACTCCTATGAAAATAAATGTATAGTGAAGTAATCCCTCACGCAGTTGGATTGGGTATTGATGTTTATCTTCATTTAAAACCAACAAGATTTTTATACTTAAGCTCTGATTAAGTCTTTAACGATAAATTAATAAAGATAAATGCTTGACTTGTAGTTATTTAAATATATTTTTTTTAAAAAAAACTTATATCTTTAGCAAAAGAATACTGCTGATATTTTCGCTATGGCAAATACGGCAAACGTTTGATATACTGTAGAAAACAAATATTTTAACATATGTCTAAAGAAGTTATTAAAGTTGGGCAATTAGAAATTACTTTTTTGCTCGAAAGCTATCAAACCAATGGTCAGATAGCAATTTTTGAATTATTAGTTCCTGCTGGCGCAAAAGTTCCGCTGCCACATTATCATGAAGATTATGACGAAACGATTTATGGATTGGAAGGTAAAATCACTTTTAATGTTGCAGGCCAACTAAAAGAATTACATCCAGGTGAAAGTCTTTTCATCGCTCGTGGTATTTCGCATGGTTTCGATAATCTAAGTTCTGAAGATTGTAAAGCATTGGCAATTGTTACACCAGCTTTAATTGGTCCCGAATATTTTAAAGAAATTGGTGCAATTGTAAATGCAGGTGGACCACCAGACATGGAAAAGATTAAAGATGTTTTCAAAAAGCATGGTATAGTTCCGGTTTTTGCTTAAAATTCAGATGAAAAAGTATTCAAATGATCTCGTTTTAGCAATTGCTAAACGAGGTTTTATTGTTTAATATAGATATGATTTTCTAAAATAAATATTATAACGTATTGATAATGATAATTTTGATATTTTTGTTAAGCAACAAATTATTTATTTAAATAATTATCGATTTGTAAATTATGGATAACAAGAAATCATTAAACTTCATTTTCGGAGTTGTAGCAATAATTTTGGGATGGACATTGTACAAGCAATTTGACTTCAAGACACTACAATTTGAACATCCAGGTTTGGCAATTGTATATTTTGTCGTTTTTTTATTTTCTATTTATTTTTTAGTAAAAAACTACAATAAACGGATGCAGAAATAATCAGGTTTTCGAGTGACTTTTAATTGATACAAAATAAACCCCCATATATGAAACATTTACTTACGTTATTATTCTTTTTTCTTTCTATATCCTTTTTTGCGCAGCGGAAAAATGATACTTCTGATGATTTTCACATCAACAATCAGGAATACCTCGAGCGTCGTGGTGCCAATGTGATGTTGGCCCATGATTTTTATCCTGAAAGCCATCAAGGAGGTGTTGGAATTATTCAAAATGGAATCCGGGTGGCTACCAATGGTGATTTAAGATTAGAACCTACTCCAGGACAATGGCAACCTGTTCCAAAGGTTGGACAAAGAGTTGTGGATCGTTCCAAAAACGAAATCAGCGTGAAGATGAGTTATCCTGATTCTTCCAAAGATAGAAAGGGTTTTAATCCCATTATTTATCCCGATCTTAATATTTCGTATACTTTAAAAATCATTCCCCAAGGAAAATCTTTTAAAATAGTGGTCGATCTGGATCAACCGATTCCAAAAGAATGGGTTGGGAAAGTAGGTATGAATATTGAGTTGTTTCCTGGTATTCTTTTTGGAAAATCCTATTATATGGATAATGATTTTGGTCTTTTTAACAGACAAGTTAATGGTCCGGGAACTAATAACAGCGAGGGCGAATACACAATAAAACCAATGGCAACTGGGAAAGTGCTTGTAATTGCCCCTGAAACTTCAAAACAAACATTAAAAATCACCAATTTAAAAAATGATGAACTTCAATTACTTGACGGACGCGCCCAACACAATAATGGCTGGTTTGTAGTTCGTTCCTTGGTACCGGCCGGTGCAACCAAAAATGCAATTGAATGGTTGGTCACACCAAATACAATTGATAATTTCATTTATAGTCCAGTTGTTCAGATTTCGCAAGTGGGTTATCATCCTGAGCAAGAGAAAATAGCAGTTATCGAAACTGATAAAAACGACACAAATATACAGGAAGCTAAACTTTTACGAATTAAAAACGAAGGAGGTTATGCTGAAGTAATTTCTACGAAACCTAAACTTTGGGGTGATTTCCTGAGATACCGTTATTATCAATTAGACTTTTCGACTATAGACCAGCCTGGAATGTATGTAGTTAAATACGGAAATTATATCACTGAGCCTTTCCAAATTAATAAAGATGTGTATAAACGAAATGTTTGGCAACCAACTTTAGAATACTTTTTGCCGGTTCAAATGTGTCATATGCGTATTAATGATAGATACAAAGTTTGGCACGGCCGCTGTCATATGGATGATGCCCGAATGGCTCCTGTAGATACCAATCATTTTGATGGTTATCTGCAAGGTTCTACAACACTTACCAAATACAAAGGAGGCGAACATGTACCAGGTATTAACATTGGAGGTTGGCATGACGCTGGTGATTTTGATCTCCGGATTGAATCGCAAGCAGAAACAATTGAAGGACTTTCCCATATTTATGAACTTTTTGGTGTAGAATACGATAATACCAGCATTGATCAAAATTCCAGAACTGTAGAAATTATGCAACCAGATGGAAAACCAGATGTTCTTCAGCAGATTGAACATGGCGCACTTTCTATCGTAGGAGGTTATAAATCAATGGGCCGATTTTATAGAGGAATTATCGAACCAACAAAGAGGCAATATGTTTTACTAGGAGATCCTATAAACCACAGTGATAATACCATTTTTTCAAATAATGCAAAAGATGAATCTATTCCAATGGGACAAACAGGCGCACCTGATGATCGTTGGGTTTTTACAGAAGATAATCCCCGAAGAGAATTAAATACTGCGGCAGGATTGGCCGCTGCTGCACGCGCACTTTCTAAGTTTAATCCAGCTCTGGCAGCGGACTGTCTAAGTATTGCTCAGGAAATCTGGAAAAAAACCAAAGCGCCAAAGCCATTAGATAAACTATCATTGGCGGCCGAATTATTAATGACTACCAAAAATAGCGAGTATTCGAATTTTATCATTTCGATTGAAAGTGATATTGTTTCTAATATTGGTCGTACCGGTTGGATTGTTGGTCCTGTTATGACTTTGATCGACAATAAGGCTTTTAAAGACAAAATCCGAACCTCAGTTAAGGTTTACTACAATACGGTCTTAGAACAAGGAAAAAAGACACCTTACGGAATGCCATACGAACCGGACATTTGGGGAGCCGGATGGGGAATTCAGAATTTTGGTATGCATCAGTATTATTTCCATAGCAGTTTCCCTGATATTTTTCCAACCAAATACATGTTGGATGCTTTAAATTTCGTACTGGGAGCGCATCCTGGCACAAATACTTCGTCATTTGCTTCGGGTGTTGGGTCTCGATCTCTAACTCAGGCGTACGGAATGAATAGGGGTGAAGCTTCATACATTCCAGGTGGAATAGGTTCCGGTACAGCACTTATACGACCAGATTTCCCTGAACTTCTAGAATGGCCTTTTTTATGGCAGCAAACAGAATATGTATTAGGTGGAGGCACTACAGATTATCTTTTTTTAGTGTTAGCTGCTGATAATCTTTTGAATAAAGAAAAGTAAATTAATAATTTGAAATAAGAAGTTGATAATACTACGTTATTCGAAGATTTAAAAATTGAGTTTGTAGGTTTTTGAAATAAAAAAAAAGGCTGAATCACAGCCTTTTTTTGTTTAAAAAATCATGTAGGATTATTTGTGAAGGATCGCATGTCTTCTTTTGTACACTTGGAATGAAATAAATACTCCCATGTTTAAAAGAATGATTAGCGACGCATTTGAGTTGAAATTTAGGGCTCTCTCAAGATTCTGTGTAATTCTGCTAATCGATAGCAAAAGAAACGTTGAAATGCTTACATAACAATAGGCTAAATAAGCATATTCATTAATTTCATCGTATTTCATCTTTGATCGTTTTAGATTAACAACTCCAGAATGTCTTTTTAAAAGACACATAAAGTTACGGCAACTCTATTTTCGGATAAAATAAATCAGCTCAATAGCACGATAATCTGATTAAAGACAGGAAATAAATTTTTAAATAAATTACATTAAAATAAATAGGTTTTATTGTAGGTTTTGCTTTAGTTTAAAATAATTTTAACGGTATTTATACGTTAAAGACTTAATATATAACTATTTAAAAAGTTATGATTAATTCGGAACAGTATATTTTTAATTTAATTCCAATAATCAGAGAAAGTTAGATTCAAGATGAAGAACAAATTGTTGTTGTTTTTTGTAAAATAAAAAAGGGTTATCTCATTGGAACATTTGTAAATCAATATTTAAGCTATTTTTGAGCTGTTAAATAGAGCTTTATATTTTCTATCGTATTAAAGAAGATTTCAAAAAAGAATGTCTAAATTAATAGTTAAGTCTAAACCAATTATTCTTAAATATCCAAATAGGACCTATTTTTTTGATACATTTGAAAAAATTGACTTGATATTTTTTTAGCACAGTTTTTATAAAAATACAAATGGAGCAGGGATTTAATAAGATTTTGGGGAAGTATGATGATTAGAAAATATAAAAGAAATAAAGTTTTAAAATTTATTTGGGTACCGATTGGAATTGTTTTTATGCTTTGGTCGTTCTATTGTTATCAAGCTCACGGAGTTGGTGAACAGTATTTTGAAAGCGACAGTAGCATCCAAGTAAATGATACTGATGATTTTTATTCTTTTACACCAACAAAAAAGTTTCAGGACGTTTTTATTTTTTATCCAGGAGCATTAGTGGATCCGAAAGCGTATGTTCCGCTTTGTAGAAAAATTGCTGCAAATAACATTCAAGTCTATTTGATAAAAATGCCTTGGCGACTTGCCTCAGTTGGTTATAATAAACCAAAAGAATTGCATTTATTTAACGACAAAACCAAAATTTATATATTAGCAGGACATTCATTAGGAGGAAAAATGGCAGCGCAGTTTGCTTTCGAAAATCCTACTTTGATTAACAAATTAATACTTTTGGGAACTACCCATCCTCGAAATTTTTCTCTGAATACTAGAAAAATGGCAGTCTTGAAAATTTATGGATCAAAGGACGGTATTGCTGACGAAAAATCGATTTTTAATAATAAATCAAAATTACCTATTACGGCTGAATTTGTAAAGTTAGATGGTGCCAATCATTCTCAATTTGGTTATTATGGCTTTCAATTTGGAGACAATCAGGCCATTCTTGATAGAGATAAACAGCAAGCAGAAATTTTAAAAACAATTATGGCGTTTTTAAATGAATAAAGGAATGTTTATTCGTTTTCGATTTTAAATGAAACTTGTAGTTTTATCTAAATCTATTTTTCAATAAATTCCTTCTTAAATTCACTTGGACTTACGCCTTTGTATTTCTTAAACAGGCGATTCAGATGACTGGAATCACTAAAACCCAGTTCATATACAATTTCATTGATTTGCATATCAGTATAGCGAAGCCTTGTTTCTATGAGTTTGATTTTGTAAGCCATAATATAATCTTGCAGGCTTTCTCCGATATGTATTTTAAAAAATTCGCTAATATAATTTGGCGAAACATTGAATTGTTTGGCAATTCGTTCCGATTTTAATTGATTTGGATCATAAATATTCTGATGAATATAACTCAATAATTGAACCGAATATTCTGCTTTAGATTTATCTGAAATCATTGGTGGAGACAGTAAAATATTTCTCGAAGCAATGATTATAATTGTATTAATCAATTGTTTTACAACTTCTTGCTGTTGAAACTGCTGATTGTCTTTTTCTCGGATTAATGCTTCAACCAATGCTCTGATTAATGCCTTGTCGGGGACATTTTTTAAAATACAACCAGGTAAATGATTGTAATTATTAAAAATCAATTCCAATTTTTGTACCCACTCTTTCGGTTGGGTTTTTAGATAACTGTCATTAAAACGAAGAAAGAAAAAACTAGTGGTCGTAGATACTTCGAAGCCGTGAGTATCTTGAGGGAAAATCAGAAAAAGTTTATTGTTAGTATATGGCAGCTTATGATTATTAATCATTTGAATGCCTTCGCCTTCCAAAACAAATACCATTTCAAAAAAAGTATTCTTATGTTCACGACTTTCATAGTTGTCGATTTTTAACAACTCCAATTCAAATGGCTGATATAGATTTCTAATTTCCATACTAACAAATGTACAATTATTCCCCATGATTATACAAATGAATGATAGGGAAGCGGAGGATCTTTGTAATCTAATTTTAATTATAAAAACAAAATGAATACAACAGTTTATTTCTTGTTAAGGCTTGCCATTGGAGCGAGCATGCTTGGCCACGGATTGGTAAGATTACCCAAATTGCAGTCATTTAGTTCTTGGATGGTCGGAAGTTTTGAGAAATCTCTTTTGCCAAAAGTATTGGTGATTCCATTCAGCTATGTTTTACCTATTGCTGAATTATTGGTAGGATTGTTGCTTGTTACGGGATTATTTACCAAACCGGCCTTATTCATTGGCGGAATAATCATGGTGATTTTAATCTTCGGAACAGCTTTGATCGAGAATTGGGAAGCTTTGCCTTCGCAATTGATTCACGCTGCTTTTTTTGCATTGTTGTTGCAATTTATCGTTGCTAATACGGTTTCTTTAGACACACTTTTTAAATTATAATGCAATGAGCTCTAGACGTAATTTTATAAAGCAAGGCAGCCTTGTCGGAGTTGCTAGTATGGTAAATCCAACTGAAATATTCACAGCGTTACCAAAATTTGAAAATGAAACCATTCCGACAAAATGGGAAGACGGATCTCAATTAGTCGTTTCTATTTCAATGCAATTTGAAGCTGGAGGACAACCTATAAATGCTGAGAGTCCTTTTCCTCAAAACATGCAAAAGGGATATACTGATTTACCAAGTGCTACATGGTTTGAATATGGTTATAAAGAAGGAATCCCTAGAATGCTTGATAATTGGGATAAATTGGGAGTAAAAGTGACTTCACATATGGTTGGTTCGGCGGTGTTAAAAAATCCAGGTTTGGCCAAAGAAATTGTCCAACGCGGACATGAGGCAGCAGCACATGGTATGAATTGGAGCACACAGTACAATATGCCATATGATGAAGAGAAGAAATTTATTCTAGACGGAGTTAAAGCAATCAAGCAAGTAACCGGTTTTGATGCTATAGGTTATAATGCAAATTGGTTGCGAAGAGGAGAAAATACGTTAAAAATTTTGCAAGAACTTGGTTTTAAATACCACATTGATGATTTGAGTCGTGACGAGCCTTTTATTATTAAAGTCAATAATTCGGATTTTGCTGTCGTGCCTTATACATTGCGTTGTAATGATATTGCTTTAATTGAAGGCAAAAATTTTTCAGTTGATCAATTCTTCAATCAGGTAAAAGCAGAGTTTGACCAACTTTATTTAGAAAGCCAGATGAAAAGAAGACAAATGTCAATAAGCTTTCATGATCGAATAGGTGGTACACCACAAATGGTAAAAACAACATTTGATTTAATTCGTTATATGCAAAAGCAGAGCGGTGTCTCGTTTAAAAGAAAAGATGAAATCGCAACTATGGCTTTAGCGGATGCTAAAACTATTCGTGAATGATAATTAGAATTGGCAATTGGTTTAAATCGAAAAGACCAATTGCCATTACTATCTTTATTTTTTTTATTTTATCTTTACGACTGATTAATCAGTTTTAATATGAAAAAAGATGAACAAATTATACAAACAGCTTTAAAGCTCTTTGTTGACAATGGTTTTCACGGAACAGCTACTAGTAAAATTGCTCAGGAATCTGGTGTGGCAAATGGTACATTATTCAATTATTTTGCTACAAAAGAAATTCTAATTGTTAGTATACATAATAGCATCACAAAAAAAATGGATGATTTTATAATGGAAAGTTTAGGAACAAAATCAGTTTCCAAAGAATCATTTAGAAAATTGTTTTTAGCATCCTTAGATTGGAATCTAAATAACAGATTAGAGTTTCAATACCTTCAACAATTTAATAGTTCGCCTTATTCTAAATCTTTAATGGCAAGGATATTGAACATAAATGAACATCCGCTTTATGTTTTAATTAAAAATGGTATAGATTTAGTCCTTTTAAAACCAATGCCTCCTGCATTGATTTTTTCGCTTTTTACATCTCAAGTAAATGGATTATTTTATTATTTGATTGCTAATGAAACTAGCGTTGAAAACACAAAAAATTTAACGGAACAGACATTCGATTTATTTTGGAACATGATTGAAGATTAACATAATACATTCATGACTGATTAGTCAGGTGTTATTTATTTGTTTTATAAAAGTTATTATTGAAAACATATCTAGCCGAGAACTGTAGCTTAACATCTACTCCTGTATTTCCAGTGGCAGCAGGAAGACTAAAAAGTTGATTGCCCGCAAAGTCATTATTTTGGCGCATTCCCCATTGTAATTCTGGACCTAAAACTAAATTATTAACAGGTGAGTATAATAAATTTATGCTTGCATATTGCCCAGTTTTGTAAGCTGTTGATAATTGAGCTTCGGTTGTTTTATTATCCATTATTGAATATCCAAAAGCAGTACTTAATTTTGGACTCCAATTAATATCAAAGTATGCTACTCCAGCAATAATTGGAATGGCGACACCCGTAATAGGAGTTAGAGTATTGTTATACTGTCTTTTGATGCCAACATCTGCATCTGCATCGTTCATATAGTTTTGAACTCCTGCTCCAGTTGTAAATGCTCCTCTGAAAAAGATATTTTTTGCAAGTTGCACTTTTGTACTTAGGCTAATTCCCCAGCCGATAGTGCTTCCATTGATTTGATATTCATCTGTATTATTGTCTTCCCATTTTATACTTCTTAAAATCCCTGCTAATTCCAAATATCCCCATTTATCAGTATAACGATATTCAGCACTAAGATCTGGAACAGAAAATCTGAATGCCACATTATCAAGTAGTGATGCATAAACAAATCCTTCCCCATACTGCCCTTTGTCTCCGGTTGCTCCAGGACGTTCCAGTGCAATCGCTAAAGTTTGGTGTTCAGTTGAAATTGGTGTATAACGGATTTGGATATTTCGGGTAAAAACAGCACCGTTTGGTCCCATGAAATCGATTAGATTTGGATACACATCCATATCTGCAAAAACACTATTGGTTTGCCCAATTATGAATTTCCCGAATTGAATATAAGCATGACGTAAATGAAAAGCTGTCGCTCCTGCATCTTTTCCAGATCCGACCAAATCAAATTCGAAGACCGTTTTAACAGTTCCTAATGAAGTATCAAAATAATTTTTGAAACTCAAAGCCGTTTGGCGAACACCAAAAAATACATTTCCTTGATTTTGAAATTCATTTCCATTACTATCAAGGATTTTTGTTGGGCGCATCATATCGAACCAGTTAGGGTCCATTTTTCCAAAATCGTAACCACTATCCATCATAACCCAACCGTTAATTTCCATTGTCTTTTGGCTGGCTTCATCTTGCGCTTGTAATTGATAAGAGAATGAAGTGATAATTAAAAAGATTAGCGTAACTTTTTTCATATTTTAAGTAGTTTACAGATAATGAAATTGCGTACTGTCTTTGAGAATTCCTGCGAATGAAGTTGAAAAATATGGTTTTCTCCTATCAAATTTAACAAATTTTATCTAACTATGTATTTTTCAGTTGTTTAAATTTTGTCTGCCTTTTTGTAAGCATAATAAATAATTGTCTAAAAAATCTTTTCAAGAAAGAAATAGATGTGTTGATTTTAGATAATGAAAAGAAAACGTTTTAAATGCATATTTGTTAGTCGAAAGTCCTCTTTGTACAATTTAAATAATTAGAGTAATAATGACTTTAAAAGCTACCTTAAATCAGCAGCAAAATGTTTTTGGTCAATCTAAAAACAAAAATCACGAACAAAACCTTTTAATCGGTTCTATTCGTGATTTTTTATGTTAGAATTGAGTTCGTTATAAGGACTCAATCAAAATCCAAGCTTCAGGATTATCAGTTTCGATAATTTTATTTCTCTCTTTTTCTGCTTCTGCAAAAGTAGTGTAGCTACCGTATAATACAGGATAAAGACCATTTTTATTAACTCCTAAAACTCTTGCTTCAAAACCTTTAGCAATTAACTCTCTGTATCTTTTTTGAGCATTGGCTTCACTTCTAAAAGCACCAGCCATAATGTGATAAGGCAACTTAGCATTTTCTTTCTTTTCTGATTTCAAAGAAAGCGTCACAGCTGGAATTGGGGTTTGGATAAAGAATGTTGCTTGCTGAATTTTAGTTTGCACCTTTTTTTGCACCGCAGTTTCTACCAAAGTTGTTTGCGTTGCAATTTGATTTTGATACAAAGGATATCCAATTGATCCGGCAACAGCTAATCCTATTACGAAAACAGCAGCATACTTCAGATAAGAATTAGTTCTGTTTGTTTCAGTTTCTGGTTCGAAATGGAAAATTGGTTTATCTTCCTCAACTACAATTTTTTGAGTGTCTTGTACAATTTCAGGGGTAGAAAGAACAACTTCTCTTTTTACCGCAGGAGAAACAAACGAAGTCAATCCAAAGGATTTTGCATTGAAATTAGTTTGTTCATTTGGTGTAAATAAGATATTGTTTTCGGTATTTAAACTAAAAATTCCAATGTTTTTTACAGTAAGACTACGATTTTCCTGTAATACCTTTTTCCAATTTAAAACTTCATATTCAATTGCGCTTACCGCATAATCATAAGATGTTTTTTCGGCTTGAGCAATATGATTAGCTAATAATCCGTCATTGTTTTTTATATGCGAATTAAAAGAGATCGTCTTTTTTGGTGGAAAAAAAGAATGAGTGTTTTCAAGCAGTTGAGCCGATTGAATTTCAGCCAAAAAAGCTCCAAAACCTGGAACGGTTACACATTGATAACGGTATAAAAGTTGCGCGATGTAAAGTTCTATTTTCATGTTAACAAAGTTATGCAACGGTAATAGTTATCAAAATTTTATTCACAATTTTTATTAACAATTTGCATCTAATACATTATCAATATGTTGCTGTTTTTTGATTTTTTAAAACAAGATAATTTTGGATCCACAATCAGTTTCGATTTCAAATATTTATCGTATAATTGTAAGATATGTCACAACAAAATTTATTTTACCTATTGGCTTTATTGCGCATTGAAGGCGTTGGAGATATAATGGCCAAAAAACTGCTCACACATTTTGGTACTGCCGAAAATGTTTTGAAAGCTAAATCACATCAACTAGCCTCTATCGATGGTGTTGGTGCTGTTTTATTGAAAAATTTTAAAGATAAATCCATTTTTGATAAAGCACAATCTGAGTTGGATTATGTTCAAAAAAACAACATTGATATTCTCACTTTTCAGGATGAAAAATATCCCGAACGCTTAAAACATTGTATCGATGGTCCGGTTTTAGTTTTCTCTGCTGGAAATATCGATTTGAAACATCGCAAAATAATTAGTATTGTTGGGACACGTCAAATTACCTCTTACGGAACGGAGTTTTGCAGAAAATTGATTGAAGATTTAGTTCCTTTAAACCCTATTATCGTAAGTGGTTTTGCTTATGGAGTTGATATAGTCGCACATCAACTGGCAATGGAACACAATTTGCAAACTATAGGTGTACTTGCACATGGTTTGAATCAGATTTATCCCAAAACGCACAAAAAATATATGTCCAAAATGGAACAAAACGGTGGTTTTATGACCGAATTTTGGAGTACTTCCAACCCCGACAAGGAAAATTTTGTTCGACGAAACAGGATCGTTGCCGGAATGAGCGAAGCGACAATTGTTATAGAATCTGCGGATAAAGGCGGTTCTTTGATAACAGCTAATATGGCAAATGACTACAATCGGGAGGTTTTTGCAGTTCCGGGCCGTGTTACTGATAAATACAGCCAAGGTTGTAATAATTTGATCAAAACTCAAAAAGCAAATGTGCTTACTTCTGCGGCCGATTTAATTTATAATCTAAATTGGGATATTTTAAAAGAAACAAAAGCAGTTCAAAAACAATTGTTTGTTACGTTAGATGATGATGAACAAAAAGTGTATGATTATTTGTTGAAAACGGGCAAAGAATTGATGGATATTATTGCTTTGAATTGTGATTTTCCAATTTACAGAATTTCAGGTTTACTGCTCAATATGGAATTGAAAGGCGTGATCAGACCTTTGCCAGGAAAAATGTTTGAGGCGATTTAATATTATCACCTAAACGATTCAACAATTCTAAAGGTTGTTATTATTGTTTTTGTTGTATAGGAATCCAAATTTCTTCTTCAGAGTTTGGGTCATTGTTTTTGTATTTATCGCCCAAAATTTCAAAATGAGGTCTATTGTCTAATTCGTAATTTGAATTTGGTATCCATTCCCCAAAAATATAGCGATAAATGGAGTCATCAGTATTTAAACCCTTGTAGTTAAAAACAGCGTAAAGTCCGCTTTTCAAAGTAAATGCTTCCATTTCTGGTGGAATATTGTCAAAGTTTGAAACTTCAACTGCAGCCCATTTTTCAAATTCATTCGTTGGGCTAAAATTCAAAAAATGAGCCGGTTTGTAGATTGTCATTGCAATTAAATCGTTGGAAAGGTTGTTTGTAATTTCCTTTCGTCTTGGCATAAAATTTTTCCAAAGTTCGCTGACTTTATAATCTGCAAAACTCATAAGCAAACGTTTTCCAACTAATTTTTTTTCGCTTGAAACTACAATTTTTGGTATCATTTTTTTAGAACTATTTACAAGTACGCTATTATTTGTTTTTTTTGATTTCAATTTTCATTTGCTCTACAATCTTTTTTATTTGATCGTTAGAATACATCACGGTTTCTGTTTCAACCAACCATTTATCAAAGTTCTTTTTGTCATTTTTAAAAAAATAGCCTTGCAAAATATAAAAAGCATTTTCGGGAACATAAGTTGTATCGGGACAAACTTTCAAAGACTTTTTGTAGCTTTCGATAGCCAAATCCAACTGTTGATTGGCAGCTAAGGCAAAAATATATTCTTTATTAACGTACGGATCTGTCGGATTTGCAACTATTGATTTTTTTAAAACATTAATAGCGTTACTATATTGGTTTAAGCAATTGTATGAATGGGCCAACTGAACATCTAACCCCTTATATTGGCTATTGATTTTATATGCTTTTTCTAAAGATTCCAATGCTTTTTTACAGTCGCTCCAAGTGTTATAAGTAGTACCCCAGCTGTAGAACCATTCGACGGAGCCTTGTTTCATTACATTAGAGTTAAACCCATTAGAAATTTTATTTATTTTAAATTGTTCAAAATCTGTTTCAGGTATAATAGCAAGAAGAATTTTACTCGGATTTAAAGGCATTTTCATCGAAGCGCCCTCTTCTTTTGGGGATGCTAAAATCTTTCCGACAGCATTAATTCTAAAGCTACCACCATAATCAAATATGAGACCGTATTGAGAATCCATATAAATGAAACCATATTTATAAGATCCATCGTCATCCTGCGGAAATGCTACCCATTTATTTTCGCAATCAAGTATTGATTTGTCAAATGTCAATTGGGCCGTAGATTTAATGCTGATGAATAAAAATATGGTAAGAATAAGGTTTTTCATGTTCTTTTTTATAGTTGAATTAGGAACTATAAAGTAAAGAAAGTTTATCTAAATTTAATGTTAATTAGTTTAGGTAGAAATCCGAATAAAAAAAATGCAGCCATTTCAAAAACAGCTGCATTTATATCTAAAACTTAATTTTACTTATTTTAAAGCGTTAAAAAGGATTTCAACGGGGTGAAATGCTTTTCTCCTTGTTCCGTCGCTAATTTGGTGTCTACAACTCGTTCCTGAGGCAGAAATTAATGTCGCATCAGCTTCGGAGCGGGTTTTAAGGTTTTTTGAGGAAAGGAAAATTAAAGAGTTAATGCGTTTTCATAATCGCCATTGCCAACGGTTTCAATCGTTGGTAACGGTGTGGTTGCCAATCTTTGTCCTCATTGGTTGAAACCGTTGGCAATAGTTTTTCTGGGATGATGGGGCTGTTTTGTTTGTTCGTCAATTAGTGCGACCGTCGTCTTAGAATACGGATTTGCTTGCCTATACAGATTTTTAGGTTTGATTGTTTTGTTTATTGCAGTCGACACGAATTGGAAATCTGTACTTTCGGATACAAATCTTCACATTTATTTTCTAATATTACATTTTTTTGTTAGAAAGAAAACACTTACTTTATATAATCGATACTGAAAACTAAGTCATTACATTAAGTGATACAGTATTTTATTTTTAAAAAATCACCAAAAGTAGTTATTGTATTACCATTTTTCACTTCTTACATTCGCAATGATTAATTCCCAATTATTATAAACTAAAAAACGATTTTATTTTGAACAATTACCCAAAACTATTTGTTAGATTGTTTCTCCTAACAATATTCTTTACTTTTTCAAGCTGTGAGAAAGATTCATATGAAAACCCAATTCATGAACAAAGAGACCAAGGAAAAATCAACTATGTGACAATTGATGATGTCCCTTTTTTGACACCTAATGTAGAAAATTTCAAGTCCAGTACTTCATTAACTAAAAAATCTAATGAAGACTTAAACCTTGACCTCCAACATATAGTTGAATATGAAGGAGCTAATGACTTTAAAAGTTATAGTATACCGGTTATAAACAAATCTATCGATAACGATACTTATTATTTTGAGAATCTTCATGTCATAAAAGATGGGGACAAATATGAAAACATTATTGTTAGATATACCCCCGCCGATATTACAAAAAAGTTTGAGTTAAATAAATTTACCGGAAAAATGGAATTTTTTAATGACCAAAAAATATTAAAAAGCACCATATATTTTGAAAATGGTAAAGCAATAAAAGTTCAGCGCACGACAAATAAAATAACAGGGATTAAAACATCGGAGATAACTGCAATTTTAGAAGACCCAGTACCTGATGATGGAAGTGATTATGGTGATGGTAGTGGTTGTAATTGCCCTTCTCCTGTTCATGGCGATAGCTTATTGACCCAATTCTTTAATTGGATAACTGGTCTCTTCAGTAACATCAATATTACGGCGACCAGCGGAGACCCATCGAACACAGGATATGTACTTACTGTCACGCCTCCAAATATGGGAACCGGCTATAGTCCTAGTGATAGCAATACTTATAATGGAAGTGCCAGTGTTGTTATTGTTCCCAGCCAGGCACAGTCAGAGTATCAACGTATGCAGATTACAGAAATTAAGCGAAAATTAGGAACTATCGATGCGACAGCATTTCTTTGGCTGATCGATCCAAACAATGCAAGTAGTGTCAATGATATCTACTATGTCTTGAATCAAGAAGAGGAAAATACGCCAGAAACACTGGATTTTTTGAGAGATGCTGTTATATGCCTTAAAGATGGAGGAGAAGTTGATTATTGGTACAAAGTATTTGTTCATAAATCATTAAGAAACAACCCATGCCTATTTGGTGTATATAACCAACTTGGTCAAGCACCTACTTTTGAAAAGTATTTACGGAATTTCGACGGCGAATTTTCTGTTGCTCATTTGATGTTGAAAGCTGGAGTTGATCCTATTCATCCTGATGCAAATGCAGTAACCTATCCTCCTAATAATTATTGGATTGATATACTGTTTAATCCTAATAATCTACACCGACCACCATTAGATATTGCAAGAACATTTATTCATGAAATGATTCATGCAGAAATATATAGAAAATTGCTAAGCTGTGCAAAGCTTCCTAATGTCAATATCAACAACATGACAGATTCCCAATGGCAAACATATATTCATAATTTAAAAAACAATTTCCCTGGACTTTTTGATTATTATATGAGATATTTGTACAGTGTTCCAGCTGATCAGCAAATTTCTGATACACAACATGAACTAATGGCACAACATTATAGACAAATTATCATTCAAGTTTTAAAACAATATGATAATAATCAACATTCAGATGAATTTTATAACGCATTAGCATGGATTGGCCTTATGGGGGAAGGAGAAATTGAAGTTGATAGCGTAACTGGATTGCCTCCTGTTCCAAGTGTTGCATGGAAAAATGTACCACTAGACCAAAGACTGCAAATTTTATCAATTTACAAAAACTTCTTAAAAAATAATCCTCCATGTCAATAATTAAGCGGATAATCACCTTGCTTTTAATATTATTATCATCAAACTTTGTTATTTCACAAACAACAAAAAGCAATGATAACCGTCCATTTCTTGTAAACTTAAACGACCCGTTGGTGGCTCATTATTCTGTGAGTAAAGATACGTCTAGGATGTCTATAAGCTTTTATGTAAATGGATATGAATCAAAGCAGAAAAGGGAAAAAGCAAAAAAGGAACGTATAGATAAACTTAATAAACAAAAAAGACCCGATTATGTTAGGCTTCCTACATTTTATATTAACTATATTGACGTTCAAAAACCAGAAAAATTAACAACTCTAGACTGTGATTATAAAACTTTAAATGAATTTAATAGTAGCACTAGTACTCAATTTCTGATTTATATAATAATAAAACAAGATGATGGGACTTACTTAAAATGGTCGCCTGTACTGTTGCCAGAAGAATAATCTAGAATAAAATGACTTTGTCTAATTCACAACTTTTAAAGGATTCTTCGGGTATCGGTGCGTTCTCTTCTAATGTGGATTTGTGTGCTTACACAGATTTTTATGTTCGACAGTTTTGTAAATTGCAACAGGAACAAATTTCAAATCCATTATCGGGTTCAATAAAAAAGGCTGCAGATACTAAAATTCGCAGCCTTTTTGCTTAAAAACGAATTGTATCTATTTTAAAGCCTTAAAAAGGATTTCAACGGGGTGAAATGCTTTTCTGCTTGTTCCGTCGCTAATTTGGTGCCTACAACTCGTTCCTGAGGCAGAAATTAATGTCGCTTCGGCTTCGGAACGGATAGTTGGGAACAAAACTAATTCACCAATTTTCATCGAAATATCATAATGTTCTTTTTCATATCCAAAAGAACCCGCCATACCGCAACAT
>NZ_DATIDY010000063.1:0-21932 GCF_035456085.1 Flavobacterium sp. | reverse complement strand
GATGCAGTAAGAAGGTATTTGTCTTTATATCCATAGTTTACACGTGCAGCGTATGAATTTAAAGTGTTTTTAGCATATCCTGAAGTTATTTGGTAACTGGTTTGAACTCCAGATCCCATATTGTTTGATCCAACATCAAATGGTTGATTGTTAGAATACATGTATTGGTTTTCATCAACATTTGAGTAGAAACTTTGTAACAAAAGTGCACTAACAGCATGGTCTTCATTGAAAGTGTGTTTTATGTCAATTTGGTTGTCCCAAGTGTAGTTGAAGTTTTGCAAATTTTTGACAGAAGCTGAATTTTTATTTGTCAATGTTACCCCAGCTTCTGTTTGAGCTCCATAAGCAGTACTGTTTACTCCATTAAAGATACCTGCAGCAAAAGTTGTTTTGAATGATAACCAGTTTAAGGCTTGGTATTGGAAATACACGTTACCAATTGTTTGCCAGCTTTTTTCAGTTTGCGAAGAATTATCAATTTCGAAGAAAGGATTCACTGTACTTGTTTTGTTAACGGCAAATGATCCATTAGGATAGGTCAATTTTCCTGGTTGCCAAAACATAGTGCCTATTATTTCTTTTCCGTTGGCATCAACTGCCCATGGAGACATAAGTGGGCTAAGTCTGAATGCGTTTGACATTGCAACGTCACTACCAAGTTCAGCCTCTACGCGGGCTATGGTTACATTGGCTCCAGTAGAAAATTTGTCATTTATTTTGTGGTTCAAACCTAATTTAAATGTGTATTTGTCCATAGAATCTTTGTCGATAAGACCTTTGTCATTTTGAATACCAAAAGCTAAATTATAGGCTAATCCATTGTCTCCTCGACCTGATAGGTTGATGTAATTGTTGGCTGTCATACCTGGTTTTAGTATAGCACCTTGCCAATCATAATTATATCCACTATTAGCTCTATCAAGCAATACCTGATTTTGATTTGGATTTCCCATTACTGCAGTTGCAAGTTGTGCTGGTGTCATTGTAGCAGGATTGGCATTTAGATAAGCAGCTTGGTGAAATGCCCACCATTCAGCTCCAGTCATCATTGTAGGTAATCTTACTGCAGTTTTAGTACCGTAAGAGCTTTCCAATGATACATTTATACCACTTTTTGCAGTTGTCCCACTTTTTGTTGCAATAATAATAACACCACTAGCACCTCTCGAACCGTAAATTGCGGCAGATGATGCATCTTTCAATACATCCATTCTAGCAATATCCTGTGGATTCAGAAAGTCGATATTATCGGTAGGTACTCCGTCTACAACATATAGAGGACCACTATTAGTACCACCATTAGTTTCATTTAACAAAGAGTTTTTACCTCTAATTACTACGTTGTATCCATCTCCAGAACGGCCAGTGCTTGAAGTAATTTGAACTCCAGGAGTACTTCCTTGGATCGCTTCTAATGGATTAATTGCATTTCTTTCTGTAATTGTTTCTGGTTTAATGGTACTGATAGCTCCTGTAACATCGGATTTTTTTACAGTCCCATATCCAACAACAACAACTTCTTTTAAGGTTTGTTCTTCAGAATTTAATTGAATGATTAAAGAGGTTTTTCCTGCTACAGAAATATTCTTTGTGGTGAAACTCACGAAGCTTGCTGTTAATACAGCGTTATCTGTAGTTAATTTTATACTGAATTTACCATCAAAATCAGTACTTGTCGAATTGCTAGTTCCTTTTTCAACGATGTTTACTCCTGGTAAGGATAGACCGGCTTCGTCTTTAACTATACCGGTTACGGTTGTGTTTTTTTGAGCATTCATCTCGCTCGTCATAAACAGACCAAATAAAAAGATTAAGGCATATAAATAGGGGATGCCTTTTTTAGGGGGTTGGTTTTTCATAAAATAATTGTTTTAGGTTGGTTGATTTTTTTTGTTAAGTTTTTTACTTTTTCATTTAGATTTAATTGTGTTTGGTTTTTGTTTTTTTTAATTAAGTATTGTTATTTTTTTTGTTAAATTTTTAATAATCTAAACTGTATTTTTAAAAGTAGGTATAATACAGAATGCAATCGATTACACAAACCTACATTATAATTCTTAGATAAACAAAAAAAAGTCTAAAAAAAAATAATTAGTTTAATAAAATAGCATAATTTTTAAAGTATTGATGTTTTATTCTTAATTTTATGGTTTGAGATATTACTAGATTTACTGATAAATGGACGAAATCGAGTGTTTTGTTATTGTGTAATCGATAACATTTTTGTTATTTAATTATTTTTTTATTATTTAAAACCCCTTATGAGATATTTTTATTTGTAATTTTTTAAAAAATCTTGTCAATTTAACAATTCGTATTAATGTGATTTTGACTATATGTTTCGTTTTTTATAATAACCGAAAAATCAGTAGTTTAGTAAAATGTTTAAGGTTGAGAAAAACTAGGTATGATTAAATTTTATTTTTTATAACAAAATTAACCGTACAAAATTATTGCTTTTGTTTACTTAATCCATAGAATTTTCTCTTGATGGATAGAATGACGCAATTGGAAAGTTATTTACTGAGGTTTTGTAAATTTTATTACCATTTGAACTTAGTAAAATGTGTTGGGAAAAGTGGGAGTTATAACAAACGGAATTGTTTTTTGACAAGACATAAATGTATACGTAAAAGCAAAAGGCTGCTAGAAATTCTAACAGCCCTTTTTTCAAAACAAAAAAAATGTAAAAAAAACAACATAGGAGATGATTATTAAAATCATCCCATATATTTTAATTTTATAATCTATAATTCAAAGAAGAAGTCTTTTACTATTGAATTAATATTCGAATGCTCCTAAATCGGGAGCAGTTCCTGTGTAAGGTAGACCAACGTTGATTCCTTTATCAATCATTGAGCTTGTTGAAATTAAATGGAAGAAATTAACATCAGGTAAACTACCATCAGGTTTTCTGGCTGCTAATAGCTCGGAGTAATCAATACTTTTAAAATCTTTTTCAGAAACAACAATACCATTTTGCCAACTATTATTGGTGGCATCAACAGTGGTTGCCAGGATTGCTCCATAAGCACCAAGAGTATTGCTATTTTTAATTGTTAATTTAGCCAACGGATTAGTGCTGCTGAAAGAATAATTCTTTCCATTTGAATAAGCTGAACAATTATAAATGGTTACTTCGCCTCTGTTGCTGTTATGATCAAATCCATCGGCTACGTTTCCAGCTGCAATACAATAAGTGTATTCAGCATTGTGTTTTAATAATTTGTTATCACTTCCTCCAGTTTTAAAACCATTTCCGTCTCCAGCTCCTTTGGTTCCATTTTTTAAATAGCCATTCTTTACAGCCCAACAATTCTGGTAGGTGGTTTTGATATTGTCAGTATCACGTAGATATCCGTCCCAACCATCATCTAAATTTTGCCATGCTCTACATCCTACGAACTTATTGCCAGAACCAGCATTTAGCTTGCAGGCAAAACCATCTGCATTTTCGAGGCTGGCGTCTGCATTATAAAAAGAGTCACAATTAAGAATAGTGTTATTTGAAGCACCATTATCAAGTTGTAATCCTGAATCAGAGCATTCAGAAAAAGTACAGAATTCAATGATATTATTACTGCCTTTTACTTCCATACCATTATCTCCAGCTTTGAAAATATCAATTCCTTTGATATGCCAATAATTTGCAGCTAAGACAATTCCTTGATTAGCCGAATTTTCAGTCATAGATGAAAAATCCAATTTTGGACGACTAGATCCTTCTTTGGCGATTAAATTTATAGGTTTATCCGAAGTTCCAGAAGTTGTAATAGTGATTTTGGAAGTCATTGCATAAGTTCCGCCATTCATTATAATATTTTCGCCTGGTTGAGCTTTGCTCAGTGCAGTAGCTAACTCAGTTGTATTCGTTACTTCATATATTGTTCCCGTTATGCCAAAATTTGAAATCGTAATTTGTTTTGTAGCGGTTACAGTTTTTCTATCATTTGCAGTTACAGTAATAGTAACAGTTCCATTTTTTAAGGCTTTGATAAGTCCGGTAGACGAAATTTCGGCGATTGAAGTATCAGAGCTGCTCCATGTAATTGATTTGTCATTAGCATTTGCCGGTAAAATCGTTGCTGTCATTTGACTATTGATTCCTGAGCTAATGTTGGCACCCGTTAAAGTAATGCTTTCGACATATACTTGTTGTGGTGTTATAATTTCATTGTCACTTTCATTATCACTTTGGCAAGAACACAAAAAGATGAGCAACAATGAACTGTAAAACATTTTTAAAACCATAATTTTATTTTTTTGTTATTGTTGAAGATTATTTTTAGGAATTAATTGACTAATTCTTTTGAAATAATTGGTTTGTAGTTTTTGGTCTTGGTTTTGGTTTTAATTAAAGAGGTTTGCAATTATTGCAAACCTCTTTTTGAATTTAATGTTATAACATTGGAATTTATTTTATTGTCTCCATAATGGATCTCCAATATTGTTATCTTTTAATGCTTGGTTACCAATAGTAAAGATACCATTAGCAGCATCTGTAAATTGTGGGTTTAATGCAGTTCCTGCTGTGTCAAATATTGTACCTGCGCTTGCACCTTTAGTTTGTAAATTTGGCGAATTAAAATAATTGTTATTTTTAAAAGTTGGAGTTGAAGTTGTAGCTTCCTTACTAAAAATTCCACCTATATTTGAAAACAATGTATTTTTAACGTCTATCACATTAGAAGCAAAACGTACATATAAAATTCTACCAGTAATTGGCATTGATGGATTGTTGATAGTGCAAGCATCAATTAAAACATTGTTTGTTAATCCAGTACCGCTCAATGTTCCAGCAGTATTATCCATACGGATAAAATCTCTTACTGTTGTGTTATTAAAAGTACTGTTTTTAAGAGTAAGTTGACCTACGTATGAACCTCTAAAATCAATACAATCAGACGATGCTGTTAGTATATTAGTAACAACTGAATTTTCTACCAATATAGAATTAATTTTAGCAAGTTTTAGAGCTGCTGCTGTAATGAACGATTTGGCATAGTCATGGATTTTACAACCACTAATTAAAAGAGCGTCATAAGTAGCACTTTCTTCGTTATATGTAATAGCTGATGCATCTTTCAATCCTGTTCCATCTAGATCTAAATCAATCAAACTTAGATTAGCAGTTCCGCTATTAAGCACAAATCTAACGTTTAATTTTGGTTTGCTATAGCTTCTTAATCCTCTTAAAGTAATTGATTTAGCTAAAGTAATTGTTCCAATTTGATTTGTAGCAGTATATGAACCAGGTTCTAAAACTAGTGTTGCACCAGAATTAGCCTCAGCAATCATTTGCATTAAGTCATCGGTTGTTTTAACTAGAATTCCATTACCAATGTCGATACCTGAGGTAAAAGTTTTTGTACCTCTCACTTTTGTATTATTGAATAAAGTTGCTGTGTAGGATGTTTCAGGTGTTAATCCTGTTACTGTAGCGAAACCTGCTGCTTTTTCTTCAGCAGTAATTACGTGTGTAATATCACCAGGAGTAACAACTATTTGAGTAACAACGCTATTAGCTGGCCATCTCAAAGTCACTTGTTTAGCTAGAATCTCTTCAGGAGCAACAGCATAGAAAATTTGTTCTGATAATGTAGTTGCTGTTACAACAGACCATTTAGATTCCTCTAATCCAGAAGCTATTGCTTTTACTCTGATAGAATAAACTGTTTCTCCTGCTAATGCTACTTGAATTGGCAATTGAGATGCAGTTACTTCAATAGTCTTCTCAATAGTTGTAAATTCAGGATCATCTGCACTGAATTCTACTATGTATTTTTCGGTGCTTTCTCTTGTTGTCCAGTTTAGCTCAACAGTTGTTTGGTTTCTCACTTTAGCGGTAAGTCCAATTGGTGAAAACTCTCTGGTATTTCCTAATTCATCTAATAGCGGTTCATTAAAACTATCACAGCTAGAAAAAGCTAGTACTAATAATAATGTGGCTATTAATCCTTTTAATATATGTTTTATTTTCATAAATATTATAACTTAAAATTTATAATTAATTCTCTTAATTAGTATAACCATAATCGTTAAACAATTGTCCATTGCTTCTATCAATAAACACTTTCCAAATTGGCCAAAATTGTTTTGCATCTGGATCACCCATGAATAAGAAATTACTTTTGTCTTTAGCTGCATTGTCTTTATTAGGCCATACCCATGTAATTTTTTCGTAACCTGCACCTGGATCAGTAGTTTCACCTTTGTTTAAACCATAACAATCAAGGATTGTGCTTGGATATTTACCGGCTACATCATCTTTATATTTGAAATATACAGTTGTTGGTACATCAGCATATTCACCTGTACGATCTCTTAAGTTTTGCAATTTAGCCTTAGCTTCAGCCATGCTTTTTCCTAATAAATTCCAACGAATAAGATTTTGTTTACGTTCCATTTCTCCAGTAAACTCATATTTATTTTCGTCTACAATAGCGTTAAACATTGCTTCTTTGCTCGTTAATCCACTAATATACGCATCTACTTTTGCAGATTGATCTGCTGCAGAAAACGCTCTTGCACGTACTTGTTTCAAATAAGGTGCTGCTGCTGCAGGGCCTTCTAATTCATTGGCAGCTTCAGCTGCAATTAAAAGAACTTCAGCATAACGCATGTAAATTTTATTTACCCCATCATCATTTGTTGAAGTAACAAAACGATTCATCCATTCATAACGATATTTTCCAAAGTACCAAGTATCGATTGCGCCTAACTCTTGTTTTGCTACACCATTAACTGGTTTACTCCATTTATAAGGTACGCAAGTAACATCTCTACGAGTATCTGCTTTGTCATAATCATAGAATACGAAAGGAAGTGGTCCTGCTGTTCCACCGCGATTAGCTCCATTACCGTGGTATTGATCACTATCTGTGTGGCGTACTGCAAATGTAAATAGCATTCTTCCTCTACCATCTCCGAAAGGAATTTCCCATAGAGATTCTCCTCCTGCAGCTAAATTTTCTTGATTGTATTTTTTCCAGAATCCTTCAAATGTTGGTTCCAAACGCGCTTTTCCACTTGCAATTACTGAACGAGATTCGTCTAGAGCTAATTTGTACATTTTTTCAACAGAAAGTTCAGGATCTGTGCTTCTGTGAATTCCGTCAGGATATTGTTGGTATCCAGCTGCAGCCATTGCTATACGAGCACGAAATGCTTTTACAAAAGCTTTATTAATTCTTTCTACGCTACTTGTAGCTGCTGTTTCATTTGGCCATGGAACTAATGTTTCTGCTTCTGCCAAATCTTTAAGAAGTTGTTTGTAAACTTCTGCACGAGGTGATTTTGGTAAATAAAGCGTTGATGTGCTAATTGGTTCAAAACGAAACGGCACATCTCCCCAAGTTTTAACTAAATCAGCATAATATATTGCACGTAATGTTAATGCCTCACCTAATAAATATCCTAGAGGAGTTCCAGGTTTTGGGTCACCATAAGTACGTAATCCGCGAATACTTAAATTAGCACGCTCGATACCTTGATACATCATAGCCCAAACGTTATTATCTGTATTCATTTGGTCATTTGTCGATGTCGCTGTGTAATTTGTTAGAGCAGATTTATCGTCTATAGTCGTTGCAGCATTAAACCACTCTGTATCAGTATTTAACCCGTAGTAAGGAAGGTAACGTCCTCTGTACGAGTTTGTTTCTCCAAATGGTACTTTGATTCCGTCAATAGCTCCTTCAGCTAATGTTGGATCCGAAAAAATAACTGATTCTTCTAGTGTTGATTTTGCAGGTGCATCTAAGTAATCATCTTGGCAAGATGTAAATAGACTAGCTAAAACTAATCCTGCTAATATTATTGAATGTCTCATCTTTTGATATTTTGTTTTAATTAAAAATTAAGGTTCAGACCAAAAATCAATTGTCTGCTACGAGGATATGCTGAATAATCAACACCTGGTGTAAGAGGAGTATCTCTTTTTGTAGAAACCTCTGGATCAGGACCTGAGTAGTTTGTCCAAACATAAACGTTAGTTGCTGTAAGGTAAAATCTCAATTTATTAATTCCTAATTTAGAATTGAAGAATTCTGGAGCTGTATAACCTAATGTAAGGGTGTTAAGTCTCAAGAATGATCCATCTTCAACAGCCCAGTCACTGAAAACATATTGTTTCATGTATGGTGACCACATTGTTGTATTTGCATTTAATGCTGCTAATTCAGTAGGGTCAGTAACTAACTCTCCTGTATCTGGATTAAGATTTGTCCATCTTTTTCCGTCAGCCATTTCAGAACTTAAATTTCTGTATTGTCCATTGTTTGATGAAGCAGTTGCGAATTCTACTTTATTAGCGTTATAAATTTCATTACCTACGCTCCAGTCAAACGCTGCAGAGAAATCAAAACCATAAGCATTAGCATTAATTACCATACCTCCAGTGTGTTTTGCATTTGCATTTCCGATAACTGTTTGGTCATTTGCAGTGATTTTGTTATCTCCATCAAGATCCACCAATTTCATTGTACCTGGTTGTATTGTACCTAAAACACCTGAACCATCTGCAACTCCAGATTTTAAAGTGTATTTATTTGTTGTTGCGTTATAATCAAAGTCTGCTACTTCATAACGACCTGCATTTTTGTATCCGTACATTTCACCCATTGAGTGACCAGTTCTAACCAAATAATCATTTCCAATAGCAGAAGATGCCCAGTTTGTGTTCCATCCAAAGTCGCTCATTTCTCCAAGAGAATTGATTTTGTTTTTGTTTATACCAACATTAAATGAAAAGTTCAAACCGTAATCTTTATTTTGAATTGCTGCAACATTTAATGTAGCCTCAAGCCCTGTGTTTTGAGTTTCACCCATGTTTCTGTATTGAGAAGTATAACCAGTTCCAGACACTGGGAAAGCAATCAAAAGATCTTGAGTTAAGTTTTTGTAAACATCAAAACTACCACTAATACGACCTTTGAAAAAGTCATAATCAAGACCAACGTTACGTGTTACAGTAGTTTCCCATTTTAAGTCAGGATTAGCTAAATATTTAGATGGAGCCCAATAGTCATTAACACCATTTATCCAACCAAGCCCACCTGTTGGTGATTCATAAGCTTGAGTAGTTTGACCTGTTGGAATATTGTTGTTTCCAGCTTCACCATAACTAGCTCTAATTTTAAGAGCACTAATCCATGAAACGTCTTTTAAGAAACTTTCTTCAGAAATTTTCCAAGCTGCTGCTACTGCTGGGAAATATCCCCATTGATTGTTACCCATGAATTTACTAGAACCATCCGCACGGAAAGTACCAGTCAATAAATATTTATCTTTATAGTCGTAATTTAAACGTCCAAAAAACGAAAGTAATTTATCATCTGGGCTATAAAAATTCTGTGTAGAAAATGGAGTACCAAGTGTTGTTAACTTTCTTGCACTATCAAAGTCGAAAGTATTAGGGAAACCGTGCATTGTTGAAGTTGTAGTGTATGACTCATTGTTGATCATCTCTTGTCCAATCAATGCTGTTAAACCATGATCTGAATTTTTACCTAATAGTTTTTTGAAATCGTAGTTTAAAGTATTTGCATTTCTAAATCTACTTTCATTTCTGTCAGACATAATAAGTGCTGGCATACCTTGTTCTTCAGAAGCAGGAGCATTTTTTACATAATAAGTTGATCTTCCGTAAAAGCGATAGTCATTAGTTGTATAATGATCTAAACCAAATTCTGATTTAAAAGTTAAATTAGTAGCTAATTTCCAAGCAAAACTACCTAACATATTAAAGTTTTGTTTTAATTGTAGACGATCATTGTCAGCAATATTTACGAAGGGATTTACAAGATAACCTGATAGAGCTTCATCAGTATCATCTGTAGTTACACCTGGCAATGGGATTGGAGAATAACCGACACTGTTTCTTAAACGTGAATCAGATGCAGATTTTTCATTTTTGTCATTAACTCCACCACCATTTACTTCTGTATTAGAATAACGTACTGTGAATGAAAGATCAATTTTATCAGTCGCTTTGTTGTTTAATGATAATGAAAGGTTGTCTCTTTTGAAATCTGAACCAAGCATAATAGCTTTTTCATCATAATGAGCGTAATTGAAGTTATAGTTCAGTTTTTCAGTACCACCGCGGATTCCTAAATCACGGCTTTGTACTTCACCTGTGCGTCCATAAATTTGTTTTTGCCAATCATTACCTTTTATACCATTATAAATGTCACGATCTTTCCAAGAACCAAATGACTCTTCGTATGAAGGAATATCTTTAGACATTGCAGCATATTCATATTGCCATTTCACATAATCTTCAGTTCCTAGAACATCAATATCATTTGCCATTTTTTTCTGACCATAGAATGAGTTGAAACTTACAGATATTTTACCGTCTTTACCTTTTTTGGTAGTAACGATAATAACACCGTTTGCACCTCTAGAACCATAAATAGCAGTAGATGAAGCATCTTTTAATACAGTAAGATTTTCAATATCAGAAGGGGCAATGTCGCTTATGCTGTTTACTGGGAAACCATCAACAATTATTAATGGAGAACTATCTTGTGTTAAAGATCCACCTCCACGAATTCTAATTTTAATATCTGAATCTGGAGAACCTTCTGAAGATGTTACTTGGACCCCCGCAATACGACCAGTCAAAGCTTGTGCAACGTTTGCAACTGGTACTTTTTTAAGATCACTTCCAGACATAGTGGAAATTGCACCAGTTAAATCTTTTTTCTTAACTGTTCCATATCCAACAACTACAACTTCATTTAATGTGTTAGCTTCTTCTTGTAAAGTTATGTCAAGTTTTGTTCTACCTGAGGCAGAAGTTTCTTTTGTTTTAAATCCAACAAATGAAAAAACTAGTGTAGCAGATTTTGGATTCTGTAATTTAAATTTGTAGTGACCGTCAAAATCGGTTTGAGTGCTGTTTTGAGTACCTTTTTCTAAGATATTTACTCCAGGTAATGTTAATCCTGCAGCATCTTTTACTGTACCTTCTAATGTAGCATTTTGCGAAAATATTTTATTGCTCGCCAGAAATACTACTAAAAGTGTGATAACAAAATAGTTTGTTACTCCTTTTTTTAAGAGTGAATTGATATTCATCATAAAATTTGGGGTTTAATAATTAATTGGTATTTAATTTGTTTTTTTTTAATGTTGTTTTTTTTACTTTTTATTCTTTCATTTTTATTTCATTGATATAGGTTTTTATTAATTTGAGATTTTTTACGTTTTCTATTGAATAGTTTTGTTTAACTTTTTTAATTTTTACATTTTTAAAAGTTATGTTTTTGATAGGAGACTCTTTATATCCTTTAGCTAATATGCTATATTGACCTCCATTCTCTACTTTTATATTTTCGAGATAAATATTTTCTATGCGTGGGATAAATGTTCCGTTTTGGTTTCCATGTACATTATAAAACATGTCAACTTTCAATACAGCTTCTTTCACTTGACCTATTTCTGTATTTCGTACATAAAAATTTTCTATAAGTGCACCTCTTTTAGAGTTGGTTTTTAGTCGGATAGCCACTTCAAGATTTGGGCTGTTCATTTTGCAATTCTCAACAAATACATTACTAACACCTCCCGATATTTCACTTCCTATAGTTACTCCGCCATGTCCATCAAACATGGTGCAATTTTGAACTATGATGTTTTCACTTTTCATTGCCACCCTTCTTCCATCAGCATCACGACCGGATTTTATCGCTATACAATCATCTCCAGTATTAAATGTGCAATTTTTAATAATTACATTTTTTGAATATTCAGGATCACAACCATCATTATTTGGTCCATGACTATTAATAGTGACACCATCAACAATTAAATTCTCTGATTTGATAGGATGAATTACCCAAAATGGTGCATTAACTATGGTTACATCTTGTATTAATACATTTTTGCATTCAAAAAATTCTACAAAGTTGGGTCTTAGGTAATGACCATCTCCAAAAACTCTTTCAGAAACCGGAACGTTGTTTTCGGCCATTTCTACTAATTGGACTCTATTGAGAGGATCTTGCTGCGAAGGTGTTCCTTTTTTCCAACCATACATTTCGCTACTGCACCAAGGCCACCAGTTTTCTCTACTAGCCTGACCGTTTAAAGTTCCTTTTCCAGTTATTGCCACATTTTTTTTATTGTAGGCATATATTAAAGGAGAGTAATTCATTAATTCGGTTCCTTCAAATGAAGTATGTACTAATGGGTAATAATCTTTTGGGTTTGTACTGAAAAGAATTTCTGCATCTTTATCTAAATGGAAATTTACGTTGTCTTGTAAATGTATTGCTCTTGAGAAAAATTTTCCTTTTGGTACTACTACTGTTCCTCCTCCGTTCTTACTACACTCCTGGATTGCTTTTGTTATAGCTTCAGTATTATCAAATGTTGAATTTGATTGCGCGCCATATTCAAGGATATTATAAATTTTATTTGGAAAAGTAGGCTGTTTAACAGAATTTACGATAACTTGCATTTTTTTCCATTGCTCTTTTGATGACGTGTTTTCTTGTGAAAAAACGGAAGCCCCAATCAATAAGTTACAAGCAATCAAAAAGATAACTTTTTTGATTGTAGTATTCAAATCTAAATATGTTGTAGATGGTTTCATAATTGATAGATTGTTTGGGCAAATGCAATATGTAATCGATTACACAAACTTACATATTATTAGTATATAAATAAAAGAAAGATGAAAAAATAGGTAATTTTTAGGTAATCTGTTACTTTTTTTGGTAAATTGTTGTATTTTAATACTGTTTTATGAAATAGCATTGCTTTTAATTTTGAGTATTAGTTAAAATGACTATAATTAATTAATTTTTATGTAATCGATAACATTAATTGCCTAATAATATTTTTTATCTATTTTTACTAAAAATTTTTTAACTATAATTCTGAAATGGATCAAAAAACTACAATTTATGATATTGCTAAAAGACTCGATATAACTGCGGCTACCGTTTCGAGAGCTTTGAATAATAATCCTAAGATTAGCGAAGTAACCCGACAATTGGTTTTTGAGACCGCCGCTAAAATGAATTACAAGCAAAACAGATTAGCACAGTCTCTGCGTAGTGGGAGAAGTAATAATGTAGGTGTTATTGTTCCTCGTATTGATAGTAACTTTTTTGCTTCCGTTATTAGAGGTATAGAAGAAGAGTTGCACCCAAAAGGATATCATGTAATTATATGCCAGACTCACGAAGATGAAGCCAGACAAATGGAAAATATTACTACTTTATTAAATGCGCAAGTAGATGGTATATTGATGTCGGTTTCTGATGTTTCTGAAGAAAATGACTATGTGATGAAAAATGTGGTTGACAAAAATGTGCCTTTAATCTTTTTTGATAGAAAGAAAAAAATGGAAGGCGTGAGTTCGGTTACCATTAATGACTTTGAAGGTGGCTATCTCGCTACAATGAATTTGATAGAGCAGGGTTGTAAGCGTATTGCGCACTTAACTGGTGATCTTTCGTTGGAAATATTTGAAAACAGAAATAATGGTTATCGAAAAGCGTTACTAGACAGTGGCTTGGAATGGAATGATGAATATGTTTTTCAAACCAAGAGTAATGTTGAAGCTGGACGTAAAGCTGTCGAAAGACTGTTGGCATTAGATACTCCGCCAGATGGGATTTTTTCTTCAAGTGATTTTGCTGCTTTAGGTGCTATTCAGGAACTAAAAGAACGTGGCGTTAAAATTCCTGAAGAGTTTTGTGTTTTTGGTTTCGGTAATGAGCCTTTTACTTTTTTTATGGAATTGTCGATTTCTTCTGTTGATCAGTCTCCGCTTGAAATGGGAAAAATGGCTGCCAAAGTCTTTATTGAACAAATTAATAATACAGATAAAGTGAAGATTGAAAAGAAGGTTGTTTTAACACCTCAATTGCATATTCGAAAATCTTCTACAAGGACTAAATAATTATTGCTTAAAATTCTAAATTATAAGAGAAACTGCTGGAAATTTCAGCAGTTTTTTTTATACAATTAATTGTTAATTTAACAGTAATATTCTTTTTAATTAAAAACATAAATTTTTCTAATTTTGTTAAATATTTATTTTTTAACTTTTTCAAATAAATAAATTTGTTTGATTAGCAACTTGTTAGTCTTTTTGATTTTTTTTAGTGGTTTTGCAATTACATTATTTTTTATCATAATTAATTGTATATCTTCAAATATTTCACTTTTTTATTATCAAATTTTCTTTTTTATATGTTTTTTTATTTTTTAATCAAAAATATTTATTTAATTTTGTGCAATCGATTACATATATTAAGATTTTTTTAACATTATCATTGGTTCTTTTGGTTCCAAAAATATGTATTTCTCTTTTGTTTTTTTAATAGTTAAGAATGATTGAAAAGTCGAATAAAATAAACTACTCTAAGATTTTCTCACGCTTTCAAAATCACTTTGAATGAATGAGAATTTTATTGAATAATGACATTAAAAAAAATACTAATAACCAAAATTAATTTTATCAGATGAAAAAAAACTAACCATGACAGCCACAAAAAAAAACAAAAATCTAAATCAAATTAACCAATTAAATGTATGCTATGATTGTTAAAAGTGTATTTAAAAAAAGCAAAAGAATAAGTTTTGTCTTGATGCTTTTGATGTCCTTATTGACCAGTAATATAATAAGCGCCCAAAATGCGAAGTCAATAAGTGGTGTTGTAAAGGATGAATTAGGTATGCCACTACCTGGAGTTAACATTGCTGAAAAAGGCACTAAAAATTCCGCAAGTTCAGATTTTGATGGAAAATTTACTATAAAAGTAAGTGGAAACAATGCTGTACTATTGTTTAGTTTCATTGGTTACGAATCGAAATCCGTTAATGCGGCTGGAAAAACGACTTTAAATGTTTCGCTTAATCCAAGTGCAGAATCACTTAGTGAGGTAAAGATCGTTTCTTATGGTTATGGAACTATCAAAAAGGAAAACTTAACGGGTTCTGTTGCTTCGATTTCTGCCAAAGAATTATCTAAAGTTCCAGTTTCGAATGTGACAGAAGCTTTAGCAGGTAGACTTGCCGGTGTTAGTGTTCAATCGGTTGATGGTGCTCCAGGTGGAGATATAGTAATCCGCGTTAGAGGAGGAGGGTCTATTACTCAGGATAATTCACCTTTGTATATTGTTGATGGATTTGTTGTAAGCAACCTTAATGATATACCTCCCGGAGATATCACTAGTATTGACGTATTGAAAGATGCAGCAACTACCGCAATTTATGGTGCTCAAGGTGCAAATGGTGTAGTAGTTGTTACTACTAAAAAACCAAAAGCAGGCAGAACAACTGTAACATATAACAATTATGTTCAGATTAGTACAATGCCGCAAGAAAGAAAATATGAAGTATTATCTCCTTATGAATTTGCAACCATGCAGTATGAAACGGCTAAAATGTCAACTACTTCTAGTGCTAATACAGCTCTTGATAATTTTGAAAAATATTATGGAAAGTTTGATGATTTGGAACTGTATAAATATAAAAAAGCTAATGACTGGCAAGATGATGTTTTAGGTAATAGTGTTGTTTCCTATTACAATAATTTAAGTATTTCCGGTGGAAGCGAGTCTACTTCGTTCTTAATTAGTTATTCGGCAAATAATGATGGTGGTCTGCTGTTAGGCTCTGGTCAGAAAAGAGATGTAATCAATTTTAAATTAACACATGACATTACAAAAAAATTAAAACTTGATTTAAATTCAAGGATTGCCAATAGAGTGGTTAATGGTGCTGGAACATCTGGTAGTTCTCAAATAAAAATTAAAGATTTAATCACAAAAAGACCAACGAATGGTATTGCTGATGAATTGGATATGAGCGGAGGCGGTGGTGCTTCTACTGATGACGATTATGAACAATTTTTGACAACATTTATAGATCCAGTTGAATTGGTAAAACAAGACTGGAGAAAAAAATCTCTTAGAACATACAGTTATAGCGCAGGATTGACCTGGAATATTGATAATCATTTTACAGCGAAATCTATTTTAGCAAATGAAAGGTCTTTTGGCGAAAACCTTAGGTTTTATGGACCACTAACCGGTGAATCAAAAAATAATGGAAATAGTCTTCCGTTAGGTGTTAAAAGTGACATTGAAGCATTCTCTTACCGTTTTACTAATACATTAAATTATGATTTCAAAAATATTGGTAAACATGCTTTGAACCTTTTAGTAGGACAGGAAATTCGTTCAAAAGGCAGTAAAAGTCAAGAGGTTAGAGCTGAAGATTTTAGAGCTTCAATTACGCCGGCTGAATTGTTTGCTAATATGAATTTAGGAACTACAGCGTATCAAAAAACTTATGAAGATACAGACGAAAATATGTCATCATTTTTTGGTAGAGCAGACTATTCTTTTAATGATAGATACTTATTTACTGCAACTATACGTCGCGATGCTTCAAGTAAATTTCAGGGATCAAATGCGGTTGGTGTATTTCCAGCATTTTCAGCAGGATGGAAAATTTCTAGTGAATCTTTTATGAAAGAATCTAAAGTTTTTGATGAATTGAAACTAAGAATAGGTTATGGAGAAACTGGAAATGATCGAATTCCTGCCAATTCAACTATATTAATTTTTAAATCAGATATTCCTAATGGTCCTGGTTTTGGTAACAATACAGAAAATGTGTATTATACTCCTGATGGAACAGTTTTATTTAATCCTGATTTGAAATGGGAAACTACTATCAATAGAAACATTGGTTTAGATTTCAGACTTTTCAAATCAGTAATCAATGGAAGTATTGATGTTTATAAAAATACTACTGAAGATTTATTATTAAAATCTACAATACCGTTGGTTTCAGGTTTTGCTGAAAAATGGGATAATATAGGTAATACAACAAACCAAGGTATTGAAGCAGCTTTAAACGCTAATATCATCAATAAAAAAGATTATTCTTTATCCATCAATTTTAATTTTGGAATAAATAAATCAAAAATTGATAAACTAGATGGAACTAATGATCGTTATTTTCAATCTAATTGGGCAAGTACTGATTTAAAAGAGCAAAACGATTATTATATTGCTGTAGGTCAAAGTATCGGTCAGATTGTTGGGTACTCTAATGCAGGAATGTATAGTGTTGATGATTTCGAACAGGTAACTCCAACAACATACAAATTAAAGTCTGGTGTACCAGATGCAAGTAGTCTTCTAAACGCTACTGTTAAACCAGGATCTATGAAAATAGCTGATTCAAATGGTGATGGTGTTATTGATGAGAAAGATGCTCACGTTATTGGAAATGCATTGGCAAAAGCACAAGGAGGTTTTGGCTTGTCAGGAACTTATAAAGCATTTGATATCTCAGCTTTCTTTAACTGGTCATATGGAGGAGATGTTTACAATACTGGAAAAGTTGATTACAACCAATTGTATCGTACAACTTATGGGAATATGTTAAATACGATGAATTCTGCTAATAGGTTTACTTACATTGATATGGATGGTACTTATACCGGTACCCCAGGTGAAGTGGTGACTGATTTAGCTCAATTGGGTGAAATGAACAAAGGAAAAACAATGTGGAGTGGTAATACTTCATTTGGAGGTTCCAGAGCTGTTCTTACAGATTGGGCTATAGAAGATGCGTCATTCATAAGATTAAATAATTTAACTATCGGTTATACATTACCAGTTAAAGAATTCAAAAAGCCTATATTCTCTAGTTTACGTCTTTATGTTACAGGAAGTAACTTAGCGTTGTGGACTAAATATTCAGGTTATGATCCAGATGTAAATACAAGTAGAAATAGTGATTCTGGTGGTTTCTCAGGATTGACTCCAGGCTTAGATTATTCATCTTATCCTAGAAGTAGAACCTTTACTTTTGGTGTAAATGTTACGTTTTAATCACGATGCTTAGAAAAAAAAATAATAACATAAAATACATTACGATGAAAATCATAAATAAATTATTAATCTTATTGTTGGCATTCTCATTGAATGGTTGTTCGGACTTTTTAGAACCAGATTCTTTGTCAACTTTCGACACAGAGCATATTTTTTCCAATGTTGATGATGCTAGAAAAGCTACAAATGCTATTTATACTCAATTTTCTACCGATGGATTTACTACAAGATTGTCAACTAATATGCAAGCCAATACTGATATTGAAGTGCATGGATCTGATCCTGCTTTAAGTCATAGTAAACCTAATATAGAAATCGAGATGCTTACGCCAGTATCTAGTAATTCAGATATTCAAAAAGCGTGGGATTCTGGTTATAAGGCTATCAGAGATTGTAATATTGTAATTGACGGAATTAAAAATAGTGGAAATTTAGAGTCTTCTGATCCATCAATTAGAGCTAATATGTATCAATTTTTGGGTGAAGCTTATACTATTCGTGCTTATTGGTATAGTATGCTTATCGCTAGTTTTGGAGATATTCCTTTTTCTATTCAAGCTCCACGTTCAGACGTAGAATTTAATCTTGCTAAAACAGACAGAAATGTAATTCTTTCAGCTGTTATTAAAGATATGATTGATGTTGAAGACAAAATGAAATGGGCAGACGAGTTGCCGTATGGTATTGAGCAAGTAAGTAGAGAATTTACTATGGGTATGATCGCTAGAATAGCATTGCAAAGAGGCGGATATTTCTTGAAACCAGATATGACAATGGATAGAAAAAGCGATTTTTTAGATTATTATACTATTGCTAGAGATTATACAAAAAAATTGATAGCATTGAAAGACAGAGAGCTTCCAATGGATTTTGCGCAAATTTTTAAAAATGAAACTCAATTTGTTGTGGCAAAAAATAGTGATGTTTTATTTGAAATTCCATTTGCAAAAGGTGAAGGAGATATTGGATATAACGTAGGAATCCAAGTTGCTCAAGGTAAAAGCCCTGTTGGGTATACTACAGGAGGTTATGCTATTCCAGCTTCTTATTATTATTCATTTGATCCAAAAGATATTAGAAGAGATGTCACTTGTGGTTTATACAAAAGAGATGCTAATTATGAAACTCAGATCGTTGGGATAAATGCATTTGCTCAAGGAAAATGGAGCAGAGAGTTTATTACTCCAGCTCCTGGACCAACAACAACAAAGGGAACAGGTATCAACTTCCCATTAATGAGATATTCTGATGTTTTATTAATGAATGCTGAAGCCGAAAATGAACTTAACGGTCCAACTGCTGCTGCTAAAGAATCATTGTCAAGAGTAAGAAGAAGAGCCTTTAGTTCTGATGATTGGTCTACAAAAGTTGAGCAATATGTGGCAAATGTTTCTGCAAGTAAGCAAACATTTTTTGATGCTATAGTTAATGAAAGAGCATGGGAATTTGGTGGAGAATTTATCCGTAGATTCGAATTAATCAGATGGGGAAATTACAGTGCGGTAATTGCAAAAACAGTTGCTGATTTAAAAAAATTAGGTGACGAAGGCGCTGATCTCAATGCAATAAGACCAGATTATGTATACTGGAAAAGAAATCCAGATGGGACACTGAAAATCTATAGTACCGATACAAGAGCAATTCCTATTGATGCTACCAGCTGGACAAGATCACCATGGCTAAGTGGACTAAAAAGTACTTCGGGTGTTGATGGATATGCCAATTTTATTTCTTGGTATTGGATAAATTATAAAGATCCTGTAAGATACATAATGCCTATTCCGGAAAGTGCAATAACTGCCAGTCAAGGTGTATTGAAAAATGATGGCTACGGCTATAATTAATTTTTTAATTCTATTTACCAATTAAATTTTAAAATATGAAAAAATTATATAGAATTCTCCTTGTATTGATAGGCATGCTATTCTTTTATTCTTGTAGTGAGGATGAGAATGTTGTTCAAGAAACAAGGCTTTTTAGACCTGTATTAAACAATCCTTTATCGGCACATAATAATACAATTGCTATTGACATGGCCAAAATGACTAAAGCAGTTTCTTATAAAGTTGAAATTAGTCGTGATGAAGCTTTTGCTAAAATTATTGGAACTTTAGAAACTCCAAATAACAAAATTGTTATTACAGATTTGTTGTGGAATACAAAATATTATATTCGTGCTACAGCATTAGCAGCAACACCAGAATTAAACAGTAAAGTCTCAGATCTAGGAAATGTTACAACCGAGAGATTCCCTTCGATTATGCAAGTTCCAACGGAAAGTGACGTTACTGATATTTCCGCAAAAGCTAAATGGCTAAATGGTGCTGGTTCAGGCGATCCAATTACTCAAGTTAAAGTTTTTACAATTGAGGATGAAGCATTGACAACTCCTTTGGCTACTTTTCCAGTATCTTCTCAAGAGCAACTTGCAGGTGCAAAAGTGGTTACTGGATTAAAACCTTCAACTGCTTATCAAATTGCAATTTATAGTGAAGAAGTAATAAGAGGCTGGAATACATTTATTACAAAAGAACCGTTACCAACAGGTGCTGATGTGGTAGATTTAAGAGGAATCGTTCCAACTGCTACTACATTATTTGATGCTTTAACAAATGCTCCTGCTGGAGCTACCATTATCCTTGATGGAGATGCAACTTATCCAATAGGATCCACTGATTATTTATTTAATAAATCACTAACAATAAAAAGTGGATATGCGCTTAATAATACTACTGGAGCGATAATAGATAACACTGCAACTAGTAATTCATTGGAATTGGCTAATAATGTAAATATTGATAAGATTGTTTTTGAGGGAATCTCATTTGTAGGTGACGCATCATTAGCAAGATATGTTTTTAGAGGTACTAAGGCAATTACAAGCAGTGTCGGAGAATTGAAATTTTTGAATTGTAAAATGACTAATTATCGAGACATAATTCGTACTGGAACTCAGTGGACGAGTGGAACAATAGCTCAGTTTATAATGGATGGTTGTGTAGTTACAAATGTTGGTTCAAATGCTGCTGTAATTGTTGATGGAGGGGCAAATAACCCATTCCCAAATCTTGTATTTCAAAACTCTACTTTTTCTAAAGTACAAAAATTAGTAAATAATAAAAGTACTTCAAACTCCGTATCTTTAACTATTTCAGATTGTACATTTGCTGAAACACCACCTAATGCGGGCGCTTTGCTTAGCTATGGTTCAACAACGAATATTACAAATCCTATTGTTATTAATAACACAATTTTTGGAGGCGCAGCAGTAAATGTTGCTTATTCGTTTATTACTTCTGGTCATTTGAAATCAACGACTATCACAAGTAATAATACTTATGTGACTAATGATATTGTGTTTACCCCACCAACAAGTTCAACTCCGTTACCTGCTTTTACAGTTTATCCTGGATCTACAACTAAGTTATGGATTGACCCATTCAATGGGAATTTCAATTTCAAAGATTCGGCTTTTCCTGGCACTAAAACATGTGGCGACCCACGTTGGAGAAAATAAAATAGATAGATCATTTTAGATTAAAAGGGTGTAAAAACATAGTTTTTTACACCCTTTTTGATTTTTATCATGTGAACTCAATTCACTCGTGTTTCTTTTATATAGATTTTAATCGGTTCTGCTCATAATATCGAATCATTGTATTGCAATTAAGGTCATTAGTTATCCATTAACAATACCCGTAAAATACCGTAAAAATTACCGTGAAAATACCTAATCAAAATAAGTTTTTTTAGTTCTATCTTTATACTATTCCTTTTAAATCCAATTATTGCTTATTTTATGTATTTGATTTACAATCTATTGTGAATTACTTAATCAATAAGTAGTATAAAAGAAATAACTTTTACTTCCCCCCGGACTACACAGTAAACAGGAAATTCTTCTCCATATTATAGAAAGCTTATATCTAAGCTATAAATAATTAAGGGTGTCAGGTTATTTACATAATTCTCTCTCCAACATTGTCTTTAGATTCAAGTAATCTTTACTACCAAAAAATTAATTTAAAAAAATTCTAAAATGGCAGCAGAAAA
>NZ_DATIDY010000062.1:0-22713 GCF_035456085.1 Flavobacterium sp. | reverse complement strand
AATTAAAGTACTTTTTAAAGAAACCGAAGTCATTCTTGCCAAAGAAATCAGTGGAAAAATAAGCCTTCAAAACAAAATCGATTGTAGTGTTCATTCTTTTGAAAAAGGAAATTTACTCTGCAAAATAATTTTAGCATTTGGCAATTACAAAATCGTTTCAGTGATTACCAGAAATGCTTTTGACCAACTCGAAATTCAAGAAAACGATTTGATAACAGCAATGATAAAAACCAACGAAATAAGTTTGTCTCATGATTGATTTCGAACCAATATATCTCACGCTGAAACTAGCCTTGACCACTACATTTATTTTACTTGTAGTCGGATTGCCTTTGGCGTACTGGTTAGCGTATAGCAAAATGAAATCAAAAGTATTTGTCGAAGCGATTGTCAGTTTACCATTGGTTTTACCACCTTCGGTTTTGGGTTTTTATTTGCTGATTGCCTTTAGTCCCGAAAATGTTTTTGGCAAATTTCTCGACAATTATTTGGACATTCGATTGGTTTTTACATTTACTGGATTAGTGATTTCATCGGTTTTGTATAGTTTGCCTTTTATGGTACAACCCGTTCAAAGCGGATTCAAATCGATATCCAAAAATTTGATTAATGCTTCTTATACTTTGGGAAAAAGCAAATTACAAACGGTTTTTTATGTACTTCTTCCGAATATGAAAACTGCATTGATTACCGGAATTGTTCTAAGTTTTGCACACACAATAGGAGAATTTGGTGTCGTTTTGATGGTCGGAGGAAGCATTCCTGGCGAAACCAAAGTCGTTTCTATCGCTGTTTTTGACGAAGTAACCAATATGAAATATCACGATGCCAACGTGTATTCAGCTATTTTATTGATTTTTTCATTTGTTGTTTTATTGAGTGTTTACAGCATTAATCATCGTTTTAGCAAAATAAGTCCGTTGCCATGATCCATTTTAAAATCATTAAAAAACTGCAATCCGCATCTGGTGAAATGACTTTGGATCTTGATTTTCGAATTAAGGAAAAAGAATTTGTGACTTTGTATGGCGCTTCAGGATCCGGAAAAACTACCACTTTACAAATTCTTTCAGGCTTGATTCGCCCTGATGAAGGTTTTATTAAAGTCAACAATAACGCTTGGTTAGACACAAAATCAAAAATAAATTTACCTCCGCAAAAACGTAAAATTGGTTATGTTTTTCAGGATTATGCTTTGTTCCCGAATATGACCGTTCGCGAAAATCTAACTTTCGCCTTAGAAAAAGGACAAGATAAAACAATCGTTGACGACTTATTACAAACGATGGAACTCGTTTCTTTACAACATCAAAAACCGCATCAATTGTCTGGTGGACAACAACAACGCGTCGCTTTGGCAAGAGCTTTGGTTCGAAAACCTGATATTTTACTTTTGGACGAACCTTTATCTGCAATTGATATTGAAATGCGTTTGAAATTGCAGGATTACCTTTTGCAAGCCCATAAAAAATATAACTTAACCACCATTTTGGTTAGTCACGATATCGGTGAAATTTACAAACTTTCTGATCAGGTAATTATTATTGAAAATGGTTCAATTAACAAAAAAGGCACACCTTCTGAAGTTTTTTCAAGTCATTCTAATAGTGGGAAATTTCAATTTATTGGAGAAATTTTAAAAATCGAAAAAGAAAATTTTATTTACATCGTTTCGGTTTTAATTGGAACTAACATCGTAAAAGTCATTGCAATGGAAGAAGAAATTCAGAATCTTAGCATTGGTGGAAAAATAGTAGTTTCTTCCAAAGCATTTAATCCGATTTTATCGAAATTGAGCTAATTTCAATCAAAAACTCATCTTTATTCGCTAAAGTTAAAACTTTGACAAGCTTTAAGTTCAAATTAAAGAATATGTTTATTATTTTTACCCCATAATTATAATAAACTATGGCTTCATCCTTTGAAAAATTTCAAAAACGCAGATTACTTTCTTCTTATTTCTCGGTAGTCTTGAGTATATTCTTAGTATTATTTCTTTTAGGAATACTGGGCTTTTTCATTCTTAATTCTAAAAAATTGGCTGACGATTTCAAGGAAGAAATCGCAATGACCGTATTTTTTAAGAACGAAGCAAATGACAGTATTATAAAAGCTTTTGGAACCGAACTAAAAACGGCTCGTTTTGCGAAATCATTCGTGTATGTTTCAAAAGAAAAAGCTGCAAAAGAACATTCTGATATTATTGGCGAAGATTTTGTAACCTTTTTAGGCGAAAATCCGTTGCAAAATTCATACGATATTCACTTAAAAGCCAGATTTGTGGAGCGCGATAGTATTGCTAAAATAGAATCTCGTTTACGCAAAAATGCTATGATTTCGGATATTGTGTATGATAAGCAATTGGTAAATTTAGTAAATGACAATATCAAAAAAGTGAGTATGTGGATACTAATCGTTAGTGGTTTCCTGACTATTATCGCAGTATTATTGATTAATAGCTCGTTACGCCTATCCATTTATTCTAACCGTTTTATCATCAAAACCATGCAAATGGTGGGCGCGACCAAATCATTTATTAGAAAACCATTTGTAATGCGCAGTATAAAACTAGGAATGATTGGAGCTGGTCTTGCCATTCTTGCTTTAATTGGTGTTCTTGTTTATGTTCAAAACAATTTTCCTGGACTAGGAATTTTAGATGACAAATTAATGGTTGCTACAATATTAATTGCAGTATTTGGAATTGGCGTTTTAATTACTTGGTTAAGCACATATTTTGCAACACAACGATTCTTAAATTTAAGAACAGACGATCTTTATTAATTTAGATTGCAGATTTAAGATTTAAACGAAAATAAAAATGAAAAATAACGAAGAACAAAAACACGAATTTCTTTTTGAAAAAATAAACTATAAAATCCTATTGATTGGAATTGGAGTTATAGCATTTGGATTTATTCTAATGTCTGGTGGAGGAAGCGATGATCCAAATGTATTCAACGAAGAAATTTTTAATTTCAGAAGAATTCGTCTGGCACCAACAACCGTTTTGATTGGTTTTGGAATCACGATTTATGCTATTCTTAAAAATCCTAAAAAATAGTAACAGTAACCATTATTTGTTTGCAATAAACAATCAACTGAATACTTAAAAACTGATCACTTAATAAATGAATACATTACAAGCCATTGTTCTTGCTATTATTGAAGGAATAACTGAGTTTTTGCCAGTTTCTTCTACTGGGCACATGATTATTGCCTCTTCGTATTTTGGAATTGCACATGATGATTTTACTAAACTTTTTACGATTGTAATTCAACTTGGAGCTATTTTATCGGTTGTGATTTTGTATTTCAAACGCTTTTTTCAATCGCTTGATTTTTATTTCAAATTATTAGTAGCCTTTATACCAGCTGTTGTTTTTGGTTTACTTTTTAGCAAAAAAATTGATGCTTTACTTGAAAACCCCGTGACAGTTGCAATTTCATTATTAATTGGAGGAATCATTTTATTAAAAGTGGATGAATGGTTCAATAATCCAAATGTTACAGAAAGCTCAAACGAAATTAGTTATTTGCAGGCTTTTAAAATTGGAATGTTTCAATGTTTGGCAATGATTCCTGGAGTTTCCAGAAGTGGCGCTTCGATTGTCGGTGGAATGTCTCAAAAATTGTCACGTACTACGGCAGCAGAATTTTCATTTTTTCTTGCTGTACCAACGATGCTTGGCGCAACTGCAAAAAAATGTTATGATTATTACAAAGATGGATATGTACTAACGCATGACCAAATTAATTTGCTAGTAATTGGAAATGTGGTTGCTTTTATTGTCGCTCTTTTGGCTATTAAAAGTTTCATCGGATTTTTGACTAAAAACGGTTTTAAAGTTTTTGGCTATTACCGTATCATTGCCGGACTAATATTACTGGCGATACATTATTTCATTCATCCTTTGACTGTAATTTAATGACTACCGAAGATTTTTTAAACGGTCAAGTTCTCTTAATAGATAAACCTTTGCATTTTACTTCTTTTCAAGCAGTAAATAAGATAAAATATTTATTAATCAACAAAGTAGGATTACCAAAAAAATTCAAGATTGGACATGCCGGGACTTTAGATCCATTGGCATCAGGACTCTTATTGATTTGTACTGGCAAATTCACTAAAAGAATTTCAGAACTTCAAGGTCAAGCCAAAGAATATACTGGAACATTCTTTATTGGTGCCACAACACCTTCTTACGATTTAGAAACCGAAATCGATCAAACTTTCGACACTTCACATATTGACGAAGCTTTGATTCACGAAACCGTAAAACAGTTTTTAGGCGAAATAGATCAAAAACCACCTGTTTTTTCAGCCATTAAAAAAGATGGTAAAAGACTTTACGAACACGCAAGAGCTGGAGAAGAAGTTGAAATAGCTTCAAGAAAAACTACAATTCACGAATTTGAAATCACAAGAATTGCACTTCCTGAAATTGATTTCCGAGTAGTTTGCAGCAAAGGAACTTACATACGTTCACTGGCTTATGATTTTGGAAAAGCAATGAATTCGGGATCGCATTTAACGGCTTTGCGTCGGACAAAAATTGGAGATTACAATGTTGCAGATGCTACAGATGTTACTTTATTTGAACAAACTCTTACTCCTCGATTATAGTCATAAAAAAACACATTACAAATACATACCTGAATTTGAAATGTGTTTTGATAAATTTAAAGTAATGTTAATTCATACTTTTCAAGCTGTTTGCGCTAAAGGTTAATAATGCACGGCACTTTCGTTTCCAAATAAGAAATGTGATATGTGATCATAAAACTTATCAAATAATCTATTCAAAAGGATTAATCTTTTCATAACGATGTTTTTTTAATTATTAAACAATATTTAAAGACACCAATAAAAAAGTAAATCAAAAATAGCAGACCTGTTAGCAGTCACTAAATTACGATTTTTTTTCAATAGAAAGATTATAATTGTGAAGAAATATTCCTCTATACGAACATTATTTTCTTGTTCAAACTTTTCCTGTTTTTGTTTTAAATAATGTCAAAAACGGAACTTCAATTTACAATTATTCTATTTTTTGAATTTGATCCTGAAATCTTCATTAACTATTACGATTTCGAAATGTTTTTTGTGCGAAATAAGTTGATTATTCCACAAAACACATTGATAATCAATACTTTTGGTTTAATTTTATTTAGATAAAAATAGTTATACGCACAATTTTCGATAACAATTAGAGGAATAAATAGAAACTAATAGTAAACAGATGAAAAATATTATCATAATAATTTGGCTAATTTTCGCTTATAATTCAGAAATAAAAGCTCAGTCAGGTTGCACAGATGAGCTGGCTACTAATTATAATTCTTCAGCGACTGTAAACGATGGAAGTTGTACTTATACAGCTGCTTCGGTAACACCTGCAGTTTCTTATAATTTGGGAGCTTCTTTAGTAGAAACATCGGGTCTAATTGAGTGGAATGGATCACTCTATACCCATAACGATAATACGGATACCAATATTTACCAAATTAGCAAAACGGGTGACTTATTAAATACTTTTCCATTACCAAATACGAAAAACGTGGATTGGGAGGAAATATCGCAAGATGAAAACTATATTTACATTGGTGATTTCGGAAATAACGCGGCAGGAAACCGTAAAGATTTGAAAATTTATAAAATTAAAAAAAGTACACTTGCTACAGCTCCTGAAATAGAAACGATTAATTTTTCATATTCGGACCAAACTAATTTCACCGCCCAGTCTGCCAATAATACCGATTTTGATTGCGAATCAATGATCGTTGCCTCAGATGGAATTTATCTTTTTACAAAACAATGGCTTAGTAAAAAAACCACGATTTATAAGCTTTCAAATACCGCTGGAACTCAAATTGCATCACCCATAACAACTGTTGATGTTGGTGGCTTAATAACTGGCGCGACCTTCAAAGAAAACCTTCATTTGCTCACACTTTGTGGATATAATGAAACGCTCTCCCCTTTTATTTATCTGATTTATGATTTTAAACTAAATGATTTTGCTATTTCAAATAAGCGAAAAATTGATATTCCACTCCAATTCTATCAGATTGAAGGGATTGCTACTGCTGATGGCTTAGAATATTATCTATCTAATGAAAAATTTGAGAAATTGCCTTTTGCTAATATTCAACAAAAATTACACAAAATAGTACTTAACCCATATTTGGAAAATTATATAAGCAAACTCTCGATAAATGATCTAAATCCACAATCAGCCAAAGGAGTTTTGTACCCCAATCCAACGGACGGCGAAGTAAAAATCAGTCTCAAAGACGCGGTTGGTCAGAATTATAAAATATATGATTTTTCAGGAAAGAATGTCAAAGCAGGAGTATTGAATTCAAATTCCTTAGATCTGGCGGAATTCTCCACAGGGACTTATCTGGTAATATTTCCAGAATCAAATCAACAATTTAAAATAATCAAAAAATAATTTTTACGATAAAATATTAACATTCAAGCCTTGCATTATCGCTGTAATTTCATCTTGGGTAGATAATCCTTTGTCATGTAGATACCACAACTGTAATTGCGTTTTGGCTTCTTCATCAACAACACCGAATTGTAATTTATAATTTTTAATTAAATCAGATGCCCCTTTTGGTCTAGGTCCCCAATCAGCAAGAACTTCTCCAGAGTTTTTATCAACTACCAAAAGTTTTGGAATCGCTCTGCCGCCATTGGTCAAATACTTTTGCATCAAATCATCATTAGTATCGCGGAAAACAATTTTTAAATCTATTTTATCCGACTCAGCAGCCATTTTGTTAATAATTGGCAAGATTTGGGCAGCGTCTCCACACCAACCTTCAGAAATAACTAGCCAAATATATTCTTTAGTAACCGTTTTTAATTTGACACTAATTTCTTCAGGAACAGTAATTGTTTTATCCAAACGTTTTAATCGGGATTGATTTAGAGTTGAATATTGCAATAAATCTTCGGATTGTTCATTGCCTGTTGATTTCCCTTCAGCTAATAAATTGGTTATAATTTCTTTATATTCTGCGTAGGAATAGCTACTCAACAACGCTTCGGTTACTACATTTTCCATTTTGGATATTTAATCTAGCTAAAAAGAAATCAGCATACCGTTATTGAACTGTTCACAACAGTTTTCATCGTGTTTTCGCGATTACTTTGTTGCTGAACTCAATAACAATATGCTTATTCCGTTATACAAGTTTATTTGATGCAAAAGTAGTATTAACATAGCTTTTAAAATGTGATAAAAATCATTTAAAACAAAGAAAATTTAAATATATCTCGTTTTTAGCAAATTATTAGTAAAAAAACTAGACAAAAAGTTAATTTAAATATTTAAGGATCACAAGTTTCAAAAAAAACAGAATATGTCTATATTTGCACAAATTTCGCAATACTGAACTCAATTGGTAGTGCAATTTACTTTCGATAACGAAAGGGAAACTTAAAAAACAAAACTGACTGATGAAATACAAAAGAATCCTTCTGAAATTAAGTGGTGAAGCATTAATGGGCGAAAGACAATACGGTATTGATCCTGCTAGATTAGCCGAATATGCCGATGAAATTAAAAAAGTACACGATAAAGGTGTAGAAATAGCTATCGTAATTGGCGGTGGAAATATTTTTAGAGGTGTTGCTGGAGCAAGTAATGGTATGGATCGCGTTCAAGGGGATTATATGGGAATGTTGGCGACAGTTATTAATGGAATGGCTTTGCAAGGTGCACTTGAAGAAAAAGGAATGAAAACACGTTTGCAAACCGCTTTGAAAATGGAGTCTATTGCAGAACCATACATCAAAAGAAAAGCTGACCGTCATCTTGAAAAAGGAAGAATTGTAATTTTTGGAGCAGGAACAGGAAACCCATATTTTACTACTGATACTGCAGCTGTTTTACGTGGTGTAGAAATTAATGCCGATGTAATCCTAAAAGGAACCAGAGTTGACGGAGTTTATACTGCAGATCCAGAAAAAGATGCTACGGCTACCAAATTCAATTATATTTCTTTTGAAGATGTATTGAAAAAAGGATTGAATGTTATGGATACTACAGCATTTACATTAAGTCAGGAAAATAAACTTCCAATCGTAATTTTTGACATGAACAAACAAGGTAATTTGTTGAAAATTTGTAAAGGAGAAAACGTAGGAACAGAAGTAAACATATAGTTATCAGTATTCAGTTATCAGTTTGCAAAAAGCTTTAAATAACAGAATAGCAAACTAAATTAAATAAAAACAAAAATGACAGAAGAAATTGAATTTATATTAGATAGCACTGAAGAATCTATGACAGGTTCGATTGAGCATTTAGAAAAAGCATTTTTAAATATTCGTGCAGGAAAAGCGTCTCCAGCCATGTTAGGTAGCGTTTTTGTTGATTATTACGGATCTGCATCACCACTTTCACAAGTTTCTAAAATTAGTGTTCCTGATGCCAGAACTATTACGCTTCAACCTTTTGAAAAAAACATGTTGCATCCTATTGAAAAAGCAATTATGGTTGCCAATTTAGGATTTAACCCGATGAATAATGGAGACATGATCATCATCAGTGTTCCGCCGCTTACAGAAGATCGTAGACGCGAACTTGCAAAACAAGCAAAAGCTGAAGCTGAGGATGCTAAAATTGGTGTTAGAAATGCAAGAAAAGATGCTAATACAGATATCAAAAAATTAGAGAAAGAAGGAACTTCTGAAGATATTTGCAAAAGTGCTGAAGAGCAAGTACAAAACTTGACCAATTCTTATATCAAAAAAATTGACGAGCTACTTTCTGTAAAAGAAGCCGAAATCATGAAAGTTTAACTTTCCATGTAAACAGATTATTAAATCTGTCTTGTATTTTGAAACAAGGCAGATTTTTTTATTGCCGTTGCTGTGTCTTCAACAATAGACAGCAATACTGGATTTTTTTAGCTGCCCCCACATTCCTAATATTGCAAACTGTTTAAAAATCAAATGTTTGAAATAAAAAAAGATCAAAAAAAGATTCTCAAAAGACAATTTCTTCATTAAAAGTTGTTTCTTTATAGCTTCTTAAAGACAAATAAAATTGATAATTAGTGAGGAATAACAGCAAATTTTATGGGCTTTTGTTTTTTGTGACAATGTCTCTTCTATTGCTATCCAATCAATTTTCATTTGGACAATCAGTTCGCGATACTACAAAAATTTGCGAGATAAAATCACTTCCTGAATTTTTCAAAAAAGAAGATTCCGTTTTTGTAGTGAAGCCGTTAAAAAATGACTTTTTACTTGTATTACCCGTAATTTCACTACAACCCGCAAACGGTTTTATATACGGAGCAATATCTCAGTATACGTTCAGAGACAAACACCCAGACGACAAATTTTCGACTGCCTATATGATGGCAACTTACACGACCAAAAAACAACTTTTGATAGATGTAAAAAACAACTTGATTCTGCATCGCAACAAACTTTATATGGGCGGAGATTGGCGTTATTACAAATTTTCTCAGGATAATTATGGGCTAGGATCGGATATTATTCCTCCAGTTGGAACTGATTTTTCAACAAAATCAATAGAGCAGGGAATGAAATACGACTACTTTAAATTTCATCAAACAGCTTCTATTTTAGTTGCCGATGATCTCTTTGTTGGTGGTGGAATTCATTTTGATGGTTACATGAACATTAACGATGAACTTTTGGATGTTGAGAATAATCAACTCACCTATCACTACGAGTACAATACTTTACACGGTTTTAGTACAAAAAAGTATTTTGTAAAAGGAATCAGTGCCAATATCATTTATGATTCAAGAGACAACTTGGTCAATCCTAACCACGGATGGTTTGCAAATGTTAACTACAAAACTAACCTTCGTATTCAAGAAAACGGTTCACCTAGTTCTGTATTATTCACAGAATTTAAATATTACATTCCGTTAAGCAAAACCAATCTGCAACATGTTTTAGCTTTTTGGAGTTACAATCAATTCATGACAAAAGGACGTTTGCCTTATTTGAATTTGCCCGCTATCGGATGGGATCAGCAAAGCCGGTCAGGAAAAGGTTATACGCAAGGATTATTACGCGGACAGGATTTGTGTTATTTCGAAACAGAATATCGCTTCCCTATTACCTGCAACCAATTATTAAGCGGAACTGTGTTTGCCAACTTTACCTCAACAAGTGACAGAGATAGGGATATTCAACTTTTAGAGTATATTCAACCCGCATTTGGAGTGGGTTTACGACTTTTAATTGACAAAGCCACCAGAACAAATATCATAGCTTCCTATAGTTGGGGAAGTCATGCTCAGAGTTTATATATTAATACCGGAGAAAGTTTTTAGGGTATTAAAATTTCGATACTGTTATTAAATACCACAAGGTCTGAAAAAGACCTTGTAGGTAGATAAGATAAATTAAAATCTTTGAATTTAAAGCAACTTTGATCGGCATCTTTTAACTTAAAACTCAGAGACTTAAAAAACTAAGGTTTAATAATCAAAACCGAAGGCGTATTGTTAAGCCAAATACTATGAGAATCGATTAATTTTTTCCAGCTTTCAAGGCTGATAATCATTAAATCCTGTTGTTCCAAAAACTCTTTTTTAATTGTTCTGTCTTGCATCGTCATGATGTGATTTGGTGCAATTTGCTCAATCGAACGAACCAATTCCTGAATTTCACGATTGCCATTTGATTGTCCAATAGTGTCCAAAATAGTGACTTGCGCACCATTATTATGAATTAATTTTTGAGCAAACTCCATCAAAAAGCCATCTTCTTTACTGAAAATAGGCATAAAAACACGATCAATATCTTCAAGTTCTTTATCAACAAGAATTCCAACTGGCATTTTACTGTTTGCAATAATTTGTCTTGTTCGTTCGTCAAAAGGAGAATTTTCGAATAAACCTTCTTTACCAGTAATCTTATCTAAAAAACGATCTGGGTTAATGATTCGAGTTGTAAATCCAAGAACTTTTCCCAATAGCGTTCCCTCAAAAATAGATTGCCCTAGACCAACTAATAATAAATCATATTCCCCTTGATTTGCAGTTTCTGTAATCTCCGAATCGATATCATTTGATACTTTAAAGAGTGTATAAACTTGTTGGCCCAGGTTTTCAGATTCGTTAATAACCGGCAAAAATACTTCCTTTTCATAATCTTTCAAATCAAACGAATGCATCTCAGAACTCAATGACAAATGCATTGTGGTTACTATAGAATTTACACTTTGCTTCTTAACCAGACTATTGGCAACTTTCAATAGCTTTTTCCCTTTCTCTGAATTTTCAAATGAAATAAGGATTTTGTATTTGCCTTTGGCGCTTATACCCTCTGGAATTATTGTATTTTTGACTCTAAAAATATAATTAATAAAATCCATTGCAGGACCAGTCATAAAGGTTGTAACCAACGCCATAATTACCATCATTGTAAATATTTGAGCAGACAAAACTCCTAAGTCATAACCGATATTCAGCACCACCAATTCCATTAAACCTCTAGTATTCATCAATGCTCCGATGGACAAACTATCTTTCCAATTATGTCCGACAATTTTGGCGGCTAAAGCACTTCCAAAAAACTTACCTACTACAGCAACCAAAATAATCAGTCCCGTAACTTTCCATAAATAAGGATCATCAATCAATCCGATTTGAGTTCTTAAACCCGTAAAGACAAAGAACAATGGAAGCAAAACAATAACTGAAACGTCTTCTACTTTTTCGATAAAAATATTACGGAACTTATTGTTTTCCGGCATAATTACACCCGCCAGAAAAGCTCCAAATAAAGCATGAATCCCAATTAGCTCTGCAGCATAAGATGAAAACAATAAAGTCAAAAAGAAAATAGCGACAACTGGCTTATTCAAACTTTCTCTTGTGCTATTCAAATCCCCTACTTTTTTTAGAAAAGGACGAACGACTTTAAACATTAGAATGACATAAATCAAAGTCAAGCCCATCACATAAAGCGAACTCACGAACGAACCTGCCTTTACAATGGCAATAACGGCTGCCAAAATACACCAAGCCGAAACGTCATCTGCAGCGGCGCAAGTAAGCACAATTGATCCCAATTTGGTTTTATGAATGCCGCGTTCCTGCACAATCCTTGCCAAAACCGGAAAAGCCGTAATACTCATCGCAATTCCCAAAAACAAACCGAAAGAAGTAAATTCAACCCCTTCAGGAGCAAACGAATGATAAATATAATATGCCAATCCGATACCTAACGCAAATGGAATTATTATACTCGCATGACTAATTACAACTGCATCATGAGCTTTGTTTCTCAGGGCTTTTAAATCGAGTTCCATTCCTATGACAAACATGAAAAAGATCAACCCGATTTGGCTTAAAAACTGTAAGTTACCCAACGAACCTTTTGGAAAAAGTAAAGCCGAATATTCTGGAAAATACATTCCAATCAAAGACGGGCCTAAAACCACACCTGCTACAATTTCTCCAACTACCGAAGGTTGTCCAATTTTTCTACAAATCCATCCAAAAAAACGGGCAATCAAAATAATAGTGATGACTTGTACCAAAAGAATAGCCAACGGGTTTTGTAAATTATGACCCATCGAAGTAACGAAGTGGTTCCAATGTCCATTTCCTGTTTGATTATGAACAATATTCTGCCCGATTTCAAGCACTTTCCCTTTAAGAATAATCCAGTAAATCAAAGTTGAAAATCCACCTATAATGATCAGATAAAAAAATGAATTTTTAAGACTCTTCATAAGACGCTTTTTAGAATTAGTTAATTTCGATGCAAATATGAGGACTGATTTTTTAGATAGAAAATGAATTTGATTCAAATTTTAACCAAATGTAACAAGCAGGAAAAACTTTGTAATAAGTTAGATTTTCACTTTCGAAAGGAAATCATTTCGATAGGTTTCACTTAAGACCAATGTGATTTTCCTTCCGTTTTTTTCCGGGACAGTAAGTGTAATTTCATTATGATTAAAAAACTGCATGGCCGATATTGCAATGATTTCTTTTTTGTTCACACGACAAAAATCAGCCTTTGGAAGCTGATTTAATAACGATTCAAATTTGATGTTTTTCAGAATTAAAATACTTCCATCAGACAAGTGCACTTCTTTGTCCCGGCTATCTACCAATGCCGTTTTGATGTATTGAACCTGATTAAAATACAGTAATGCTTTTCCTTTATCAGTATTTAAATGAATAAATTTTTTGGAAGCATTTGATTTTTGAAATCGTTCCAAAGCTTTGGCTACAGCTCTTTCCAAACGTTCTTTGGTCACAGGTTTTGTAATGTAATCCACCACATCAATATCAAAAGCTTCGGCTGCATAATTTTTGTAAGCAGTAGTAAAAATTACAAGTTTATTTTGCAAAAAACTTGCTAAAGTTAACCCATCAATTCCAGGCATTTCAATATCGGAAATACACAAATCGAAATCGAGATTAGGAATTTCATTCAGTAATTTTTGAGGATCATCAAATGCTTTTACGATTTCCAGTTCCGGAATTTGCTCGCAAAGCATTTTCAGGTAAGTCAGGCCTGGCAATTCATCGTCAAGTAGTAAACATTTGATTTTTGTATTCAAGAAGATTGATTTTTAAATGCGCAACGTAGATGTCATTTTCTACAAATTTATCCAATTTGAATTGATTTTTGTATATAATTTTCAATCGTTGTTCCAATGTTGTCGCGCCTATACCGCTCCGTTCTTTTTTCAATGCTTTTTTCTCTGAAATCTTATTGGAAACTGTTAGATAAAAGCAATTATCTTTAAATTCAAATAGTATTGAAATAAATGCATTTGCACTTTGCAAGTCGGCATGTTTAAAAGCATTTTCAATTAAATCAATCGAAATCAAAGGAGCCAAAAGCTTTTGATCATAGAGTTTTTCACCTTCATTAATCTTGGTTTTCACTTTCAAATCAAACAGCGGACTCACTTTAATTTTGTTGATTTCGATAAGATTGAGTGCAAACTGAATTTCTTCTAAAGGCGAAACAAACTTCTTTTGACTTTCGTATAAAATGTAATCCAAAACATTCGCCAATTTATCCAAAGCAAAATACGTTTGATAAGCGTGTGATTGAATCGAATTGAGAATGTTCTTGAAAAGATGTGGATTGAGTTTGGATTCCAATGTTTCTAATTGCAGATTGCCCACTTTCATTTCGAGCAAACCAAATTTTTCTTCGATATTTTTTCTGGTTTTTCCAGATTCTAATAATCGATAAACGAGATAACAAAGTACCGCAACAAGTATTAGGATAATAACCAGTAACAAATATACAATACTATTATTTTGGTAAGTGTTATCCATTTAATTTGAAATAATAATTAGTGTGCCGAAACGTATTTCAACCCGATGATAGAAGAGATCAGAGTAAACAAAAAGAATAGTCTCCAGAATGTCGCAGGCTCTTTGAAAACAAAAATACCAACCAACACCGTTCCTACTGCCCCAATTCCTGTCCAGACTGCGTAGGCTGTGCCAATTGGAAGCGTTTGAGTAGCTTTATAAAGAAGCGTCATGCTAATAGAAAGCGCAACAAAAAATCCAACCATCCACAATGTAGAGGTCATTCCGGTAGTTTCTTTTGCTTTGCCTAAACAGGTTGCAAAACCTACTTCAAAAAATCCTGCAATAATAAGTAGAATCCAGTTCATGATTTTACAGTTTAAAGACGCAAATATACTGCTTTTTTAGAGCGGAATGTTTTGACAATTATTTCCGATAAGTAAAATTAACTTACAAATAAATCTTCATCATAAATCACCTCATCGTCTTCGGTTTTTACAAAAATGTGATACTTCCCGATTGGTAATTCAAAACCGATATTTCCACTTTTTGGAACCACTAAAAAACTTTCAATTGGAATCGCTAAGTTTTTCAATGCATCGAATTCTTTAAAATCAACTATTTCAACTAAAACCTCTTTATTTTTGGACTCAGAAATTTTTTTGCTCTTTATAATTGCTTTTTTGAATTCGGCATTAGGATAAATCTTTTTTAAAGTTGGTTTTAGATTATTAACCAAAAAATAATCTGCTGAAGATTTTACTTTTGTAGTATCCGTAAAATATTTGCGGGGAACTAAAGTCAAATCTTGTTTAGTATCCGCACAAATCACAGTTTGATTGATGGTTATGGGATTAATTCCGGACAATTCTTTAAAATATTCTCCTAATCTTTTCGGTTTTGCATTTGCCTTTTCAAGATGGCCATGACCCACATAAATAAAAATTTTAGCTTTTGGGTCTTTCTCTAAAATCTTCATAACATTTTTTGCCTGACCCAATTCTCTATCAACTCCCTTATCAACATTTTCATGTCCAGAAACAGTAAAACCTAATACAAAAGCTTTTCTTATGAAGTGTGCAAAATAAGGCTCATCTGTATAAATTCCATTGCCATAATTTGGTGTTAACATGTTTTCTTTGCTTTCCCTAAATCCTTCAAGTGATAAATAATTATATCCATTTACCTTCAAAGTTTCCAGCAATTCCATCGCCAACAATCGGTGTTTAGGATAATAATGGTCTTCATTAAGCATGATAACTTGGTTTTCTTTTGCTATTTCTGCAATCTTCCCCAAAACAGCTTCATCACTGTAAACGTTTTCTTTGGTAGATAAATCGGCTATCAATGAGTTGAAATTTTGCTTACTTTCTTTTTCGTAACCAACAATCAAGGAGTCATACACTTTATTATTAGACATTGAAGCATTAACCGTGGACAGGAACTGGAATTTATCATCATTTCCTCCTCTCGATTTTAAAGGTGCCGTTTGAAGTTTTTTGCTGGCAAAAAGCGGATTGGGATGAATATTTGGAAAATTTTTTATAAATATGGATACAAACGACAAATTCTTGTTATCCATGGAGTCAATCGCTATTTTATTCAGTAAATCGTGAGCGATTACCGAAGAACTACTGTCCTTATTTGAATTGGCTTTCAACAGTCCAACGACTTTTCTATTCCCTTTTTGCTTTTGGAACAAGAAAATATGATTAACTGTATCAGATACTACAGTTTTAACATTACTACCATTAGCGGTTGATGCTGTACCATTTTGATAGAAGAAATACATTTCAACACCTTTTTCTTTATCGTCGGCAACCAGAAAAAGGTCTTTTGTTGATAATTTATTACTCTTTGCTAATTGTTTATATTCCTTTTCATTGACAAGAGAAGCTTTCCGGAATTGGATGTTTTTATCAAAATCAATCCCCACTTTTAGAGAATCATTGTAAAAATAATTTCTGATGAAATAATTTCTATCAGCCAAATTGCTTTTTTGAGCAGCACAAGAAATGAAAAAGAACAGGAACAAAAAATTAAAGAATCTATGCATTATTAAAGGTTTGGTTAGGGGTATATTTTGGCAAAAAATCTATTAGCTGTTAAAGCTTCAATTTCTTCATCAATTCAAACTAAATTTCAAATCATTATTTAGTTAAGGCTTAATAATCAATACCGATGGGACTTCGCTTAACCAACTTGATCTTGAGTTCAATAAATCTTTCCAGCTTTCTATGCTCACAATCATTAAATTCTGATTGCTTAAAAATTCGGTTGTTAGTATAGAAGCTTTTTCTAAAATAACATGCTTAGGGAATTTTTGGTTCAAAGATTCTATAGCACTTTCAATAACAAAATTGGTTTCCATATGACCGTGAACATCCAAAAAAGTCACAATGGTATTATTATTGTAAATTAATTTTTGAGCATAATCAATCAAAAAGGAATCCTCGGGACTGTATATCGGTAAAAAAACCTGATTTACTTCTTTCAAACCTTTATCGATCAAGACTCCCAATGGTAATTTTACTTTCGACACAATTTGTCTGGTTCTGTCGTCAAATGGAGAATTGTCGAACAAACCTTCTTTACCAGTAAATTTATCCAGTAAACGTTCAGGATTGATAATTCTGGACGTAAAACCAATTACTTTCCCTAATAAAGTTCCTTCGAAAATTGATTTACCCAAACCAACAATCAATAAATCATAGTCTCCCTGATTGGCAATATCAACGATTTCAGCTTCAATATCGATTGTCGCTTTAAAAACAGTCGTGATTTCCTGTTTCAAAATAACTGCTTCTTTCAAAATAGGATTAAAGCTGCTTTTCTCTTTATCTTCCATATTAAAACTGTGCATTTCATCACTCAAGGACAAATGCAAAGCCGTAATACTCGTAGAATCATTTTGTTTTTTGACCAAACTATGTGCCAATCTTAACAAAGATTTTCCTTTCTCATTATTACCAAATGAAATTAAAATGCGATACTTGTTTTGATCGGCTTCCTCCTCAAGATCAACGCTGTCGGTGGTTTTAAAAATATAATTTATTACATCCAAAGCCGGACCTGTCATAAAAGTTGTGACTAATGCCATGATGACCATCATTGTAAAAACTTCGGTAGTAAGCACTCCAAGGGCCAGACCAATGTTCAAAACGATTAATTCCATTAATCCTCTGGTATTCATCAAAGCACCGATGGTTAAACTGTTTCTCCAGCTTTGTCCGACAAATTTGGCCGCTAAAGCGCTTCCGAAAAACTTACCAACAACCGCCACCAGAATGATAAAACCGGTCACTTTCCACATATACGGCTCGTTAATCAAACCTATTTCTGTACGTAATCCGGTAAAAACAAAAAACAAAGGAAGTAGTAAAATAACAGATACATCTTCGACTTTGGAAATAAAAACAGTTCTAAATTTTGGGACATCCGGCATAATTGCGCCCATCATAAAAGCGCCAAAAAGCGCATGAATCCCAATTAATTCGGTAGCATATGAAGAAATAATTAATATCAAAAAGAAAATTGCAACTACCGGTTTACTCAAACTGTCTTTGGTGGCATACAAATCCCCTATTCGTTTCAGGAAAGGTTTTACCAAATAAATCATCGCCAAAACATAAATCACCGCTAACGTAATTATATACATCGAACTCTCAAAAGTTCCGGCTTTTACAATAGCAATTACAACCGCTAACAAACACCAAGCCGTTATATCATCGGCGGCGGCACAGGTAATGGCAATAGCTCCTAATTTGGTTTTATGCATTCCTCTTTCCTGAACAATTCGCGCCAAAACCGGAAAGGCAGTTATACTCATCGAGATTCCCATGAACAAACTAAAAGAAAGAAATTTTACACCTTCTGGCGCAAACCGATTGTAAACAAAATATGCCAAGCCAATTCCTAATGCAAATGGAATAACAATACTAGCATGACTGATAACAACAGCTTCTTTCGCTCTGTTTTTCAAGACTTTGATATCGAGTTCCATTCCAATAACAAACATAAAAAGTATAAGTCCTATCTGACTTAAGAATTTTAAGTTTTCCAATGAATTAGCTGGAAAAAGCGCCTGAAAAAATTCCGGGAAATACAAACCTAATAATGACGGTCCAAGTGCGATCCCTGCGATAATTTCGCCAATTACTGAAGGCTGTCCAATTTTTTTGAAAATCCATCCAAAAAGGCGAGCTACAAGAATAATCATGATAATTTGTGCCAATAAAATTGCCAAAGGATCCTGAATATTATGAAGCATTGAGGTTAAAAATTCCTGCCAGGAATCCCCAGCAGTTTCAGTATGGACAATCGTTTTATTGCTTTCTAGATATTTCCCTTTCATTAATATACAATATATTAACGCTATAAAACCACCTGTTACGCCAAAGTAAAACAGTGTATTTTTGTATTTTTTCATAGTTACTTTATAACTTCTTACTAATTTCTCTATCACTATAATTAGTGCAAAGATGAGAGTTTCAAATATATAATTTATTAATACACAAATTATCTTATTGTAAACAAAAAATAGATCAGAAAAGCCAGTTAAACGCTATAATTTCCAAGAACTTTATGACATTATTAACTGTTTTGTTTACATTTGCATCCATTTTAAAATGACTATGAAAAAGAAAAAAACTGTTGGGTTTTGGGAAACTATTGCCCGAATCGTACTTAAAAACAGAATCACGATACTTGGGGTAATTCTTGCCATGACTATCTTTATGGCTTTTCAATGGAAAAATTTGGCAATGACTTATACAGAAGCCAATTTACTTCCGAAAAAACATATTGTAAACCAGCAATATCAAGACTTTTTAGACAAATTTGGAGAAGAGGGAAATTTGATTGTTATCGGAATTAAAGACAATACTTTTTTTACTCCAAAAGCCTTTGCTGCGTGGAATGAATTAATGACGGGTTTAAAGAATTCAAAGGAAGTAGAATTTGTTATTTCATTGAATGATTTAAAAACTCTGGAAAAAGATACTGTTGCCCAAAAATTTAAAATGGTTCCGCTTATCGACCAAAAGCAAACAGCAAATCCAGAATACCTTCAAAAAATAAAATTCGAATTGTTTCATAATCTTCCTTTTTATGAAGGTTTATTATTCAATAAAGAATCCGGAAGTATTCGCTCTGTGGTTTATCTGAACAAAAAAATCGTAAACACAGCTGCCCGAAAAACCTACATTTTAGAAAATCTTGTTCCTAAAATAGACAAGTTTGAAAAAGCAACCGGAATCGATCTTCGTGTTTCGGGAATGCCGTACATCAGAACGATTAATGCCGAAAATATGAAAGGCGAAATTGGTCTTTTTATTGGCGCGGCATTATTCATTACCTCATTAATTTTCTTCTTGTTTTTCAGATCGTACCGTGCCACTTTTATCTCGATGTGTATCTTGATTATTGGTGTAATGTGGTCTTTTGGAACACTTGGTTTATTTCATTATAAAATAACAATTCTTACCGCGGTTATTCCACCATTAATTATTGTTATCGGAATTACCAACTGTATTTTCCTGATTAACAAATACCAGCAAGAAATAAAAATTCATCAAAATCAAGCCAAAGCTTTACAACGCGTTATTTCTACAATTGGTGTTTCTACTTTGATGACCAATTTGACAACAGCAGCGGGATTTGCTACTTTTATGATTACAGGAAATGATCTGTTATTTGAGTTTGGATTGGTAACTTCTTTAAATGTAATTACCGTTTACTTGCTGACTCTTGTTATTGTGCCAATAGTGTACAGTTTTATGCCTCTTCCTGAAGAAAAGCATTTAAAACACTTAACCAAAACTTATATTTCTGCACTATTAAACTGGGTCGAAAGTATTGTAAAGAACCGACGCAAAACCATTTATATTGTTTATGGCTTATTATTGATATTTAGTGTAATAGGTGTTTCTCAAATGAAAGTTTCGGGAAGTTTGATAGGCGAAATGCCAAAATCAGCATCTTTTTTTAAAGACATTATCTTTTTTGAAAAAGAATTCAATGGAGTAATGCCATTAGAAATAATGATCGACACTAAGCACAAAAAAGGAGTAATGAAACTTTCTACTCTGAAAAAAATGGATGAATTGCAAGAAACCATTGCAGGAATTCCAGAGCTTTCAAAACCAGTTTCAGTGGTTAACTTAGTAAAATATTCTAAACAGGCTTTTTACAACGGTAAACCTGAATATTACGAATTACCGACTTCGCAAGAGCAGGCTTTTATATTATCGTATGCCAAAAATGCGACCAAAAGTACCAAAGGCGACTTAATGAAAAGCTATGTGGATCAAACAGGACAATATGCCCGAATAACTACTTTCATGAGAGACATCGGAACTGAGGAAATGGCCAGAGTCGAAAAGCAATTAGAAGACAAAATTGCCAAAGTTTTTCCAAAAGAACGCTTCAATGTTACCCTTACCGGAAAAGCGTTGGTTTTTCAAAAAGGAACAACTTACCTTGTTGACAACCTTATCGAGTCTTTGATATTTGCAATTTTCCTTATCGCTGGATTAATGGCTTATTTATTCCGTTCTGCGAAAATGGTTATGGCATCGGTTATTACAAATATATTGCCGCTTTGCATCACATCAGGTTTGATGGGGTATTTTGGAATCCCTTTGAAACCATCGACTATATTAATTTTCAGTATTGCTTTCGGAATTTCGGTAGATAATGCGATTCAGTTCATGGCAAAATACCGTCACGATTTGAAAGTTAACAATGGTAAAGTTAAAAAGTCAGTGATGAGTGCTATGAGAGAAACTGGTATTAGTACTTTTTATACTTCGGTGGTATTGATTATTGGGTTTGCAACATTTACGCTTTCTAGTTTCAGTGGTACGATCGCCTTAGGAGGATTGATTTCTTGTACATTGGCATTTGCGATGTTTGCCAATTTATTGGTTTTACCGGCATTGGTTTTGACTTTCGAGAAAAAGAGAACTAAGAGAGAAGAGCACATTGATATTGAGTCATACGACAATGCTTCAATCGAAGTAACTGAAACAAAGCAAACTCATTATCAGGAATAAAGTTGTTTTTTCAATTCATCATTAGAACGCAATTACAATCTTAAATATTAAGTCCAGCCCAAAAGGCTGGATTTTTTGTTTAATCTGTAATTGATATGTGCTTGCTTCGTTCTTGGCAGTGAATTTCTCTTTAAAAAACGACAATTCCACTATTACCTAGCCCCGATAGCAGCGGCATCCTTTTACTTTTTTCTTTAAAAAGTAAAAGATATAGCGAATAGCGGGAATTAGCTTCTAAAAAATTGCTTCAAATCAATTATATTTGCAATTGGATTAATGCTGACTTTTTGATCCAAATTCAGAATTCTAAAATTATAATGAAAATGAGACACACGAAAGTTAAAGACCTATTAAACAGTACTACAACGCTACAGGAAATAAATGCAAAAGGTTGGGTTAGAACTTTTAGGAACAATCAGTTTATTGCTTTGAATGATGGTTCGACCATCAATAATATACAGTGTGTTGTTGATTTTGAAAATACTCCAGACGAGATTTTAAAGAGAATTACAACAGGTGCTGCGGTTTCGGTTACTGGTCATTTGGTTGAAAGCAAAGGCGCTGGTCAGAAATTTGAAATTCAGGTTTCTAAATTAAAAATCCTTGGAGATTCGGATGCGGAGAAATTCCCAATGCAGCCGAAAAAACACTCTTTGGAATTCTTGCGTGAAAATGCACATTTACGTGTTCGCACCAATGCTTTTGGGGCGATTATGCGTGTGCGTTCAGTTTTGTCGTTTGCAGTTCACAGTTATTTTCAACAAAAAGGGTTTGTGTATGTAAACACGCCAATCATCACCGGAGCTGATGCTGAAGGTGCAGGAGAAATGTTTCAGGTAACTTCATTGCCTTTGGACAATTTGCCTAAAAACGAAGAAGGAAATATTGATTACAAAAAAGATTTCTTTGGCAAACACACGAATTTAACCGTTTCTGGACAATTAGAAGGTGAGACTTTTGCAATGGCTTTGGGTCAGATTTATACTTTTGGACCAACGTTTAGAGCAGAAAACTCAAATACTTCTCGTCACTTAGCAGAATTCTGGATGATTGAGCCTGAAGTTGCTTTCAACGACCTTGATGACAATATGGATTTGGCTGAAGATTTTATTCAGTATGTAATTAAATATGCTTTAGACAACTGTAAAGATGATTTAGCTTTCTTAGAAGGAAGACTTCTGGAAGAAGAAAAATCAAAACCACAAGCTGAAAGAAGCGAAATGACTTTGCTGGAAAAATTAAACTTTGTTTTGGAGAATAATTTCAAACGAGTGTCTTACACCGAAGCCATTGATATTTTAAGAGATTCTACTCCAAACAAAAAGAAAAAATTCCAATACATCATCAACGAATGGGG
>NZ_DATIDY010000061.1:0-3436 GCF_035456085.1 Flavobacterium sp. | reverse complement strand
TTGGAATGTGATATTGAAATGAGCGAAAGTTGTTAAGGACTAGCCAAGGCCCCAAACCAAAGCTGGTGGCGGGTTGTAACTGAAGTTAAAACGTAAGGCCCGCAATTGCGGCAATGCATTGTTGCCTGCTGAATATTGTCAAACACCCGGCATATTATGGAACATAAGCCATAATGGCTGGTTAGGAGCTTTCAAAATTTTCTGATTTGAATAATTCCTTTGTAATGATGCGGCAATTTTCAGCCAATTGTTTTAAAGTGCAAGTAATAAAATCAAGATTTACAGGTAATCCTTTTTCTGTTTCCAAAAAGTCAAAATAGAGAATATTTTTTTCGGTAACATTATGGGATCCTTTTAACTGTTTGAATATTTCGAAAGCACGATGGCGATTATTTCCTATAAAGAATTTTGCAAAGCTTTCAAGCCCCTTATGTGTTTTTAATGTAATCGTTATATAAAATTGTGTTTCCATACAATATTATTTAACCTGGTTGAAATTATTAATGCAACGGTCTGGCCACTATTTTTAAATAACCGATTTTCTTTTATTGATGTTCCTGTAAATATATTGTCCCGTGTTTCTTAAGTGGCTTGCCTGTTTGTATATAAATGTTCGGATAATATTTATCCAAATGGCTGTCATTAGCATGGTGGCAGCAACAACAGTTAAAGTAAGCTGATACCAAAAGTCATTTACCAAGTTTTGTGTTTTAGCCACGATGCATAATACAAGGCTAAATTCTCCGATTTGAGAAAGTAACGCACCGGCATAAAAGCTGTTACGCCAGCTTACTTTTAAGAGCCGAAATACTAGAGCATTAATTGCACTATTCACGAACAGCACTATTGCTACTATTAAAAATATCAAGTCTATATGTTGAATTAGAAAAACTAAATTTATTTGCAGCCCTATTGACAGGAAAAATAAAGACAAAAAGAAAACCCTGAAAGGAATTAATTTAGCCTCTAACCATTGTGTTGAGTTTGACTTGGCGATTAAGATGCCTCCAATTAATGCACCAATTGAAGCAGACAAACGCAGCATTTGTGTTAGCCAGCCAAAGCCAAAGCATAATAAAAGTCCTATAAAAACTTGCGCTTCGTGGTCATCTTTTAATTTATCGGGAAAATGAAGATTGATGTTTTTGTTGGTAAATACAACCCCAAAAAAAATAGTAATGACTAGGGTTGAAATTATAAGCGGAAATATTTGATTAAAGGTTAAAGTTTTTTGTCCGATAAAATTTATTGTTAGCAACATCGGAACCAATAAAAAATCCTGTAGCACTAAAATGCCGGAAGTTAATGTTCCCAATGGAGTTTTTAATTCATTATTTTTTTCAAGATACTCAAGAATAATAGCAGAACTGCTAAGGCTGATAATGAATGAAAACAATAATACTTCCTTCCAGCTCCATTTTTGATACCATCCTAACAGCAAAATAAAAATGAAGCTCAAAACCAGTTGTGCAGCAACACCCACAACTGGTTTTCTAATTTTTTTTGCCAGTTTTTGAGTATCCATTTTTGTACCGATAAAAAACATTTGAATAAGTAAACCTAATTCTCCAATTACAGCGATTATATCGGAATTGCTGAATACTTTAATTGAATAAGGACCCAATAATATTCCCGCAATAATGTAGGCTACAAAATATGGTTGGTTTAGTTTTTTTAAAACCAAGCCAATTAATAAAATACTAAGCAGCATTATTACAATACTCTGTAGCAACAAATTGAAGTTGAAGGCCGGCTGCATTTTTCTTAGCTTGTATTATAATGAACAAAAGTTGCCTTTTATTGGAAGGCAACTTTTGAAACGAAGAAGCGGTTAATTAAGAAATTTGAATTAGCCTTGGTGGCTTTTGTTTTGCTTCTTCTTTTTTAGGTATGAGCAGATGCAGTAATCCATTTTCATACTTCGCCTGAATTTTATCAATATCTACTACATCTTTTTGCAATGTGAAAGTTCTTTGGAAGGATTGGTAACTGAATTCCTTACGGGCATAACGTTCACCTTCATTTTCTTCTTTTTGATTGGTTCTTTCGGAACTAATAGTTAGGGAATTCCCGTCCAACTCTACTCTGAAATCTTTTTTAGTCATTCCAGGTGCAGCAACTTCCACTTCGTAATTCTCAGCGGTTTCTTTAATATTAACCGCAGGAATTGTAGTGTTAGTGTCAGAGAAGTTTGAAGTACCCCAATTGAACAAATCCCGGTTAAAGAAATCATCAAAAATCATTGGCAATGGATTCAATAGATTTCCATTTCTTTTTACGAGTGTCATATTTACCTCCTTTTTAAATGGTTAATAAATTGATTTCAGATTTGGAAAATCAATTCTCGTGCCATCGCAATTCATCGCCTGAAAAAAATGAAAATATGTCGGAGGAGAAGGAAAAAATGACAGTTTGAAAGTCAAAATTTCTTTCCTATTTGAAGGTGGTAGTCTTTTCTGTTCTGACCTTTAGGGTCTGTCAACGTATAGCAGGCAACGCGAGTATTTTTGATATAATATGCTATTGAGGGTAAAATTTCAGGTTTGAAAACCAATGTTTTAGCGGTATACATTTTGATTGTTATTAGTACAATCCTTTCTTTCAAACTCTTGCATCAAGTTTTGCAAGTTTAAAAATTGAAAATCGGGCCTTTGGTCGCGTAGGTTAGTAAGAGTAAAATTTATAGCATTATACATTCTGTATTTAGCCTCGCCCATGTTGCCCTTTTAACCAACATGGATGATGCTTAAAGTAAATATTCGCTATTGGTAAGCATACTTCCAACTTCCTGCTTCATCCAGTTTTTTTCACCCAACCCATTTGCCTTTAACTTTACTATCCATTTCCTCACTTTTGTATTTTGTTTTGAATGAACCAGGAACCAAATTCTTTTAGCTTGGAGTACAATGGCCGCACACTGCAGGTAGAAAAACTGGACCTTCCCGGCTACAGGGCTTATAGGGTAAGTGCCGAAGGTTCGATTTCATTGATTGTGGCAAGAGCAAAAGATTTTGAAGCTCATCATTTTTGGACTTCCATACCCGAGGGAAGGCAAGCTGAAGCCGAGCGTGTAGGTGCTGTAGTCGAAGAATACCTGCGAGCCAAAAACTATATTTGAGTATGTGTTATTACAACGGCGTGAAAGTTACCAGGTCCGAATACATCAGGCTGAAGCACCTCGAAAAATTGGTGGCTAGCTACAATTTCCTGGTGCAGCCTTTGAGTATAGGTTTTGAGTATGCCAACTATCCCGTTCTTAAACGCATAGAGGGAAAGGAGGATTTTGATATTGTAGTGTAAATCGTCAGCAAAAAGTGGACTAATTAGTTACTAGATTTAGATAGTGTTTCCATTATTCATCTTTAAAAGAATAGTATGGAAAAGAAGCCGAAGCAGTCGATGGAAAATTTCATTAAAGAGATCCGTCGAAAAACCC
>NZ_DATIDY010000060.1:0-20530 GCF_035456085.1 Flavobacterium sp. | reverse complement strand
CCATCCAGCCGGGACTTTTACTTCGGTTTCTGAAATATCAAAGTATCTCATTTCAGGGAATTTTTGATGGATTTTCTCGAAATCTGATTTTAACAGAATTGGGTTTTTGAAAAAGCTACCGCTATTTCCTAATTCGGCAGGGTCTGGTAATTTACTTTTTCTAATCGCAATAACAGCGTTACTAACGTCTTTTAGAGTTGGATTTGTAACGTTATTTTTGGTTAATTCGGCTGTAATATCTCCGTATGAAGTGTTTATTTTATGATTGCGTTTTGTTAGTTTATAAATTACCGATGTTATAATGTATTGATCTTTTACTTCATTTTTGAAAATACTTTCTCTATATCCAAAATTACACTCGATATTGGTAAACGTTTTGATTTCCTGAGAATCAATATTCATAGCTTCGCAAGAAACAAAAGTATCTTTGATTTCGGTGCCATAAGCACCAATGTTTTGAACAGGAGTTGTTCCAACGTTACCAGGAATCAGCGACATGTTTTCTAATCCACCAAAGTTTTGATCGATTGTCCAAAGTACAAATTGGTGCCAGTTTTCACCAGCTTGACATTCAATCCAAACAAAATCATCGTCTTCTTTGATTATTTTTTTTCCTTTCAAATCTATATGGATAACCAAAGCATCGATGTCTTTTGTCAAAAGCATATTACTGCCACCGCCAAGAATGAATTTTTTTTCGGTTTTATTTTGTTCCAAAATAGTTTTCAATTCAGAAATATTATGAACGGCAACAAATTGTTTGGCTTTGGCTTCAATGCCAAAAGTATTGTAGTTTTTTAAAGAAAAATTATTTAAAATCTCCATGAGGAATTGTAATTAAGAATGTTTTGCTTTTGGAATTATTCGGTGTATAAAGCTCTGTCGATAAAATCATTGAAAGGTTTTAATACCATCATTTTTTCTACAATTATCGGTACAAAATCTTTTTGAGTAATTAATTTTGAGTCAATTTTTTGGGTAGCGGTAAAGCTTTTTAATTTTAGAAATTCAATCGCAGGATCTTCTTTATCATAACCTTTTGGAGGATTTTTTAAAGTTGTAGCTTCGTCTCTATTTAAATTTTTATAAGTCGATTGGAATTTTTTGTCTTCTAAAATTTCGACTAAATCATCATAAAAAAAGTGAATTTCTTTTCTGATTTTTTGAAGTTGTTCGGGTTGGGGGCAATATAATCCTCCACCAACAAAACAATTTTCATTTTCTATATGAAGATAATATCCTGAAGCTTCCGTATGTTTGGAACCCGCAGAAATCCAAATTCCTAAATTGGTTTTATAAGGTGATTTGTCTTTGGAAAAACGAACATCACGATTGATTCTAAAAGTACAATCTTTAACCTCTAACATTTCCAATGCAGGATTTAGAGGTTTAAGTGCCTCAAGTAAAGCAGCGACCAATTGATGGTAGTCTTTCTTTACAAATTCGTAACGCTTTTTGTTGTCCAAAAACCAATCTCTGTTATTATTGGCTTTCAAATCTGTCAGAAATTCTAATGTGTCTTTTGAGAGCATTATCAATTAGTTTAATTGTTTTACTATTTCTTCCTCACTTACAAATCCAGATTTTTGCCATTTTACTGCTTTATTTTCATATAGTACCAAAGTTGGGAGTTCGCTAATTTTTAACTCTTGCATAATGGTTTTATTTTCATCTGCATTCAATCGAACAATGACTACTTTATCAGTCATGTCTTTTTGCATTTTCAAAATGTATGGCTCCATTTTTTTGCAAGGTGCACACCAAGGAGCGTAGAAACTTACTAATACTTTCTTATTAGTTTTAAGTAATTCGGCATATTCCTGACTGCAAATCCCAATGATTTTAGTGTCAGGTTTTGCTAATCCGGCAGCTTCCCATTTTAGCATTCCACCATCAAGATTGTAAACGGTTGTAAATCCCAATTCGGCTAATTTTTCGGAAGCTTTAAGGCTTCGTCCACCACTTTTGCAATACACAAATACAGGTTTTGTTTTGTCATATTTATCGGTTCTAGAAACAAAACTATCGCTTAACCAATTTACATTATCAGAGTTCTCGATATGACCTGTGGCGTATTCTTCAGGAGTGCGGACATCCAGAATTTGTGCTTTTGGAGTTTCATTTATTTTCTTAGAATATGAAGTAACATCTATTGTTTGAACAGCTGTTTGAGAAATACAAGAGCATGTTATGAAGAAAATAACGAATAAATAAAGTTGTTTTAATTTCATCGAAAGAATGGTTTTAATTGCTGTAAAAATAAACATTTTTTTACTTTTTGAATCTGGAACTAATGGTAAATAAAAGTTACAAATTAAAAATAGTATAACTCTGCAAAGTTGCCTTTACAATAGTTTCTGTGCGTTCAGGGTGAGTATCAGAAATGAAAAGTTGCCCAAAAGTGTCGTTATTGACCATTTCTATGATTTTGGCCACACGATTTTCGTCTAATTTATCAAAGATATCATCAAACAGAAGAATTGGTTTAACGCCACTTTGCTTTTTTAGAAATTCAAATTGCGCTAGTTTTAAAGCAATCAAAAAGGATTTTTGTTGCCCTTGTGAACCGAATTTCTTGATAGGGTAGTTATCAATTTCAAATGAAAGGTCGTCCTTGTGAATTCCTACGCTGGTGTATTGCAAGATTCGATCTTTGTTGATGTTTTGTTGCAAAAGCGTAAGTAAATCATTTTCGAACAAATGACTTTCATAAATGATTTGAACCGATTCTTGCGAACCTGTTATGTTGTGATGATGTGTATTAAAAATTGGAATAAACTCTGCAATAAACGCTTTTCTTTTTTCGAAAATAAATTGTCCAAATTCAGTCAGCTGCTCGTTGTAGATTGAGAGCGTGTCATTGTCATAGGTATGATTCAGAGCAAAATATTTTAATAGAGCGTTGCGCTGAATCATTACTTTTTGGTATTGTATCAGTTGGTGCAAATAGTTTGAATCCAATTGAGAAATCACGCTATCCATGAATTTTCTTCGTGTTTCGCTTCCTTCAATGATCAAATCTCTGTCGGCTGGCGAAATAATTACTAAAGGAATAAACCCAATATGATCTGAGAATTTATCATAAGCTTTTCCGTTACGCTTCAGGACTTTTTTTTGTCCTTTTTTCAGACTGCAAACAATTTGTTCGGTTCTTTCGTTTTTTTCGAACTCTGCATCGATCACAAAGAATTCTTCGCCGTGTTTGATATTTTGAACAGCTAGTGGATTGAAATAACTTTTTCCGTACGACAAATGATAGATTGCATCCAAAACATTCGTTTTTCCAATGCCGTTTTTGCCTACAAAACAATTGATTTTGTTGTCGAATTCAAAATTGGCTTCGGAGAAATTTTTGTAATTGAATAAGGATATTTTCTTTAAATACATTTGAAGTTTTTGCTGAAATTGTTGACTTTACAAGCTATTTGGTGGCTTTTGTAAAGACGGTGCAAATTATTGAAAAATATCGATATAAAATTAGACTTTTGATGATAGTCTGAAAAAAATATTGGTGTGTTGTTTCCTTTATTTGAGATTATTTTCTAACAATCCAGTTTTCAATTTTTATTCCTTCTAATTTTTTCAAGGTCTTTAATGTTTTTCAATTAAATATAAGTAATATTTGCGAGTAAACAATTTTGCTTAAAACTCAGATAGCAATTACATTGTCAGGAGAATATCACTATTGTTTTTCTCCAGAAGTTTCCGCCACACCATCTCCAAAATATTCATTTTTATAGCTTATAATAGCATTGGCAATGGCTTTGGCAATATTATCCTGACCCTCTTCAGATTTTAATATTTCAACATCAAATGGGTTTGAAATGAAACCGATTTCGACTAAAACTCCGGGCATTACAGTAGCATCCAAAACCCATAACGGTTCTTGTTTAATTCCTCTGGATTTTATTGTTATTGCATTCGAAAAATTATTCTGTATTCTATTTGCAAGGTCAATACTGCTCGTTAAATTACTCTCTTGTACTATTTGCAACCCAATTAATGTTCCAGGATTGTTCGGATCAAAACCCTTATATGCTTTTTGATAATTATCTTCTAAAAAGATTACGGAGTTTTCTGCTTTGGAAACTTCCAAATTCATATTGGCTCTTGACATTCCCATTACGTATGTTTCGCTTCCGTTTCCGGTTGGGCTTCTGTTTGCATTACAATGTATGGATATGAATAAATTTGAATTGGCACGATTGGCCATTTTTGCTCTTTCTCTTAGTTCGATAAACTCATCGGTTTTTCGGGTGTATATCAAATTTATATTAGGAGTTTGTTCTAATAATTTACCTACTTTTAAAGTAACTGCCAAGGTTAGGTCTTTTTCATTATTGCCATAATACTTAGCTCCAGTATCTTTACCGCCATGTCCCGCATCCAAGGTAACTGTGAAATTGTTTGATTGTCCATAAGTTTTGAACATCAACATCATTGTTAAAAATGCAAATGCAATTTTTGTCTTTTTTGATATATTCATCTAATGGGTAATTAAATTTAAAATTTCTATTATCAACTTAATGGGCGTAAATTATTAAAAAATATCGATAAACCAAGGATTGTAATTCGGTTTTTAGTTTTTTTTAATAGGATTGGCTTTTTAGTTTTTTTTATTGACATTCGATATATTCTCGGGTAATTTTAAAACTTATTTTTTTATTGCATTCTAAACGCGTTGGGTGAAATTATTTTTTACCACATAGAGACATAGAATTTATAGTTTTAAAAAAGAGTTAGATAATCGTTTCACTTCTCACATAGATTGACTATGTGGAAAATAGTGCTATTTCTATTCGTTCCTTAATGATTTGCTATTAAATCTATGTTTCTATGTGGTTAATTTTTTTCATTTTTAGAATTTCACCCAACGGGTTGCATTCTAATTCAAATTCCATACCAAATTTATTTTATTTTGCTCCAACCTGGCAAATTCTTTGCTTGAGTGAACCACGAACGAAGCAGTTCTTCATCGAGTTCAGAATTATTATTTATGTCAATTCTTCGTGCTTTATATTCAGTACTTCTATTCCATGGTCCGGCCATCTTTGCAATTGGTGGTTGTGGGTCCAGAAGTGTTCCGGCAATAAAACCCACGCCAACACTATCTTTAAACGACCACATTGCAAACATCCAGCCTTTGTCGAGTAGTCCATAAAAAGGTATGCCAAGTGGTTGTGATGGTTTATGCCATTTTGTGGTGCAAAATATGTCGGGATGTATTTCTCTTATCAGTGCATCAACACGTATTACTATTGAGCTGTGCTCAGGTTTCACTCCGTTGAACCAAGCTTGAATGTTTTCATTTCCTTTGTTGATTTTATCTTGTGTCATTGTTTTTTAATAAAAGTTACTATTTTTTGAAACAGAACAAATCATATGCTTTGAATTTGTTAGCCAAATTCTATTTTGCAAAATAATCTATTTTTTTATTCTATTGAAAAGAAATGGTTTCAAACTATCTTCGGAAAGAGAGGTTTTTATTAAAGGGTGAATTTTACCCATCAGTTTGCGTGAGGGATAGAAATAAGCTACCATGTAGCATGGATAGCCCGACAGCAGCCAGAGAAAAGGGCAATGAAGGAAAAGTAGATAGCCCTTTTTTCTGGCTGGTGGCACGCCCTAATTATTCTGATCGTAAGGGGCTTTGTTATTGAGGAAATAAGGGTGGGAAAATTATTTTTAAATTTTTCATATAAAATACAAATTTTTTACGTGTATTAGAATAAAAATTTTATTTTTGCCGTTCACATAAATTAAATTTTAAATGGCTACTTATAGTAAAAGAGGATATAAAACACCAAAAGAAAAGGAAGTTAAAGACGATGCGGTTGAAAATGTAATTATTGACGAAAAAGACAGTGCTACGGCTGAGGTTTTTTCGAAATTAGATGAAACAGCTTCTAGAACAGAGGACTGGGTTGCTAAGAATCAAAAAATTATAATTGGAGTTGTTGGAGCTATTACATTAGTAACTGTAGGGTATTTTGCTTATCAAAAATTTATTGCTAATCCAAAAGAAGAAGATGCTGCAAGCGAAATGTTTGTTGCACAGTCTAATTTTGAGAAAGCTACCAATGGTGTAGCTAGCGATTCATTGTATAAATTATCATTGAATGGTTCTGAAGGGAAATTTGGATTTGTAAAAATCGCCGACGAATATTCTGGAACAGCTGCTGGAAATTTAGCTAACTATTATGCTGGTATTGCTTACTTGAATACAGGTAAATACGATGAAGCAATTACATTTTTGAGTAAATTTAATTCAAAAGATATCATTTTGAGTGCTTTGTCTAAAGGTGCTATTGGCGATGCATATTCACAAAAAAATCAACCAAAAGAAGCTTTAGAATATTATATAAAAGCAGTTGAAGCTAGTAAAAATGATTTTACAACGCCTCGTTTCTTAATGAAAGCTGGTAAAGTTGCTTTGGCTTTAGGAAATAAAGCAGATGCTTTGAAATATTTCCAAGATATTAAAGATAATTATGAAAATTCTCCTGAAGCAGCTACTGTGGATGGTTTGATTGGTTTGGCACAATAAAACAAGAAAGCAGTTGGCAGTATGCAGATGACAGTTTGCTGCAATCTAAAATCTGCAATCTAAAATCTTAAATAAGATGGCTACCGAAAATAAAAATTTATCTGATTACGATAAAAACACAATCCCAAACGCGAAAGACTTTCGCTTTGGGATTGTTGTTTCAGAATGGAATGATACTATTACCGAAGGGCTTTATAATGGAGCTCTTACGGCTTTGCTAGACAATGAAGTTCTTCCAAATAATATTATTCGTTGGAATGTACCAGGAAGTTTTGAGCTAATTTATGGCTCAAAAAAAATGTTACAAACTCAAAACGTTGATGCCGTAATCGCCATTGGTTGTGTGATTCAGGGGCAAACCAAACATTTTGATTTTGTATGTGAAGGAGTAACTCAGGGGATTAAAGATTTGAATGTTCAAACAGATATTCCTGTTATCTTTTGTGTGTTGACAGATAATACGATGCAGCAATCTATTGATAGAAGTGGAGGAATTCACGGAAACAAAGGAACTGAAGCAGCTATAGCCGCTATAAAAATGGCTTATATACGTCAACAAGCTTCGTTGTCTCACCAAATCGATAATCAGCATTTGTTGCCTTCTGGTGCTTTGAGAATCGAAAATTTGCCTTTGCAAATAGAAGAATAAAACATAGTTTACAATATTTATTAACCTGTACTGTTTTATAATAGTATAGGTTTTTTTATGGAAGATAAACTATCAAAACACAATAGAAATTCCTTAAATTTGTTCTTCTTGGTTTGAAAAATTTAAACCTTAATTTTAAACTATATATTATTTAATGTCGAGTATAATTCAATTACTTCCAGATCATGTTGCCAATCAAATTGCCGCTGGTGAAGTGGTGCAAAGACCTGCTTCGGTAGTAAAAGAGCTATTGGAAAATGCAGTTGATGCCAAAGCAACAGATATTAAATTGATTATAAAAGATGCCGGAAAATCATTGGTTCAAGTGATTGATAATGGTTGCGGAATGAATGTTACTGATGCTCGTTTGTGTTTTGCACGCCATGCTACCTCAAAGATTCGACAAGCCGAAGATTTGTTTTCACTGAATACCAAAGGGTTTCGTGGTGAAGCATTGGCCTCTATTGCGGCAATTGCCCACATGGAGATGAAAACCAAATTAGAGCAAGAAGAATTAGGAACTCATATCGTTATTGAAGGTAGTAAATTCATTTCGCAAGATGTAGCAGTTTTACCTAAGGGAACTTCATTTGCTGTCAAAAATTTATTTTTTAATATTCCAGCGCGCCGAAATTTCCTGAAATCCGATACAGTTGAATATCGTCATATCATTGATGAGTTTCAACGAGTGGCTTTGGCACACCCAAAAATTCATTTTACTTTTTATCATAATGGCAGCGATATGTATAATTTGCCGCCGTCTAGTTTGAGACAACGGATTGTGAATTTTTTTGGTGGAAAAACCAATGAGAAACTTGTTCCTGTTGTCGAAGATACCGAAATGATGAATGTTCAGGGATTTGTAAGCAAACCTGAATTTGCCAAAAAAAGTAGGGGAGAGCAGTTTTTCTTTGTCAATGATCGTTTTATAAAAAGTCCTTATTTGCATCACGCAGTTATGGCTGCTTATGAAGGAATCTTGAAAGATGGTTCACAACCAAGCTATTATTTGTATTTAACGGTTCCGCCAAATACTATTGATATCAATATTCATCCGACAAAAACCGAAATCAAATTTGATAACGAAAGCGCGATGTATGCTATTTTAAGAGCATCTATTAAGCATAGTTTAGGACAGTTTAATGTAGCTCCGGTTTTGGATTTTGAAAGAGATGCTAATTTGGATACGCCTTATCATTATAAAAATCTGGAAGGTGAAGTTCCAACGATTCAGATCGATCGAAATTTTAATCCTTTTGCAGAAGAGAAACCAAGTAAAGCAGGTTATTCATCGGCAAATAAAAAAGTAGAAGCAACCGCTAGTTGGGAAAGTTTGTATGTGGATATAAAACATGATACGGGAATCGTTTCTGGTGGAAATGAATTTGCTTCGAGAAACAATGATTATTCTTTTGAAAACAATGAATTTACTTTTGAAAATGAAGAAGTAACTTCGTCTTTGTTCAATGATGAAGAAGTAGAGCAGGCTGTTCAGAAAACGTATCAGATTCACAAAAAATATATTGTTTCGCCTATTAAATCCGGAATGGTAATTGTCGATCAAAACAGAGCACATCAGCGTATTTTATACGAACAATTTCTGGTGAACATGACGGTACAACATGCTTCGAGTCAGCAATTGTTGTTCCCAATAAATTTGTTTTATTCTACAACCGAAATGGAACTTATTGCAGAATTGCAACAATCATTGGTTAATATTGGTTTTGTTTTCGAAGAATCCAATTCAGATCATGTTGTTATTTCAGGTATTCCTGTAAATACAACAGAAAGTGAAGTTGCTGCCGTTTTGGATCAATTATTAAGCGATTTGCATAATGGAATTCCGGAGAATAGCTTCAGTCAAAACGATACAATTGCCAAATCAATGGCCAAAAGTTTAGCAGTCAAAACAGGAGCTTATTTAACCGAAAAAGAACAGGAAAATTTAGTTAACGGTCTTTTTGCCTGTAAAGATCCAAATGTATCCCCATTTCAAAAACCTACTTTCATCACCATGCGTGTTGAAGATATAGATAAAAAGTTTGCCTTATGATGAATATCACACCTACAGTAAGACAGTTGTTAATAATCAACGTGCTTTTTTATATTGGCTCCATGATTGTTGGGGAACCAGCTTATAGAATGCTTTCGATGTATTTTTTCGAAAATCCTGATTTTCATTTTTGGCAAATTTTCACGCACATGTTCATGCATGCGCCATTGCCTAACATTATGCATATTGCTTTTAATATGTTTGCGTTGTATTCTTTTGGTTCTGCATTGGAACATTTCTGGGGAGGCAGAAAGTTTGTGTTTTTTTATATTTCATGTGGTTTAGGAGCTGCATTATTGCATACACTTGTTAATTATTATTTTTTTGAAAGTGGTCTGGAAACTCTAATTGCCAATGGTTATTCAAAAGTTGAGATCCTAAAAACTTTGGGTGAAGGAAAATTTGACACCAGATGGCAGGATTTATTGACCCCATCAGATTTTCAGGCTTTTATGGGGGCTTATTTGGGGAATGTAGTTGGAGCTTCGGGAGCTATATATGGATTATTAGTCGCTTTTGCTTTTATGTTTCCAAATGCTGAATTGGCTTTGATGTTTATTCCAATTCCGATTAAAGCGAAATATTTTGTTCCTGGATTATTATTAATTGATTTATATTTGGGTGTTTCTGGAGGTTCGATTTTTGGAGGATCAAGCGGAATTGCTCATTTTGCACACATTGGAGGTGCAATAATTGGTTTTGCAATGATGTGGTACTGGAAGAAAAACCAGTTTAATAAAAACCGTTGGAATTAAATTACTATTTTAAATTCCGTTAATTACGAATTGTAGATTTTAGTTTAATAATCGAAAATATAAAAACATGAACATTTTAGACGATTTGAAAATGCAATATAGATTAGGTGGTATTGCCATGAAAATGATCTATTGGAATATAGGTTGTTTTTTGGTTTCGTTGATTTTCTTTTATCAGTATAGCGTTGGAGCTTTTGATTTTCCTAATTGGATTGCCTTATCTTCTGAACCCTCGGTTTTTGTTGTAAAACCATGGACTTTTTTAACCTATGCTTTTTTTCATGATGGTTTTTTGCATTTGTTTTTTAATATGATAGTGCTGAATTTTGCCAGTTACTTGTTTTTGACTTTTTTCACTGCCAAACAGTATTTAGGTGTATATATTTTAGGAACTATTTTTGCCGGATTAATTTTTGTTTTAGGTTTTAATCTAATGCATTTAAGTGGGGCTATAATTGGAGCTTCAGCTGCAGTTATGGCTATTTTGGTGGCCACGACTACTTATAATCCTTTAATGGATGTTAGATTGTTATTGGTTGGGAATGTCAAATTATGGCATGTTACAGCAGTAATTATCATATTAGATTTAATGCAATTTCGTTTAGGAAATTCAGGAGGGCATATTTCTCATTTAGCAGGAGCTTTTTTTGGTTTTATGTATGTGAAATTGCTTCAAAACGGAACTGATTTAAGTAAAATAGTAAGTACAGTTTTAGACTTCTTTACTAATCTGTTCAAAAAACCATCGACTCCGTTCAAAAAAGTACACAAAAATTACAAAAAACCAATCGAGAAACCGATTTCTAAAATAGTGGTTAAAGATAAAAAACAACAACAAATCGATGAGATTTTGGATAAAATTAGTCAGTCTGGATATGATAGTTTGAATCAGGAAGAAAAAGAATTCTTGTTTCAAGCTGGAAAATAACTTATTTTTATATCAATATTAAAGTGTAAATCGAGAGCTTTTGTTTTTAAAAGTTCAAAATACATTAAAAAATGAAGAACCTTTCATGGTTTAATAAAGGAATGTATCTTTTGAATTTAGTGCTGATAGTACTAACATTCATTGCTTACTTACTCCCTTTTTTGGCACCAAAAATCTTCCCGGTTTTATCGGTTTTGACTTTGTTTATGCCAATTGTTTTTTTGGCTAATGGATTGTTTTTTCTGTATTGGGCTATTCAATTAAAAAAACGAATGATTCTGTCAGGTCTGGTGCTATTAATTGGAATTACTTTTTTTAATAAATTTTATAAATTCTCGGCAAAAGAGTTTAAGGAAAGTGATAAGGATTTTACTGTTATGAGTTATAACGTGAGATTGTTTAATGTCTTTAAATGGCTTGATAGGGATGATATTCCAGACACAATTTTGGAGTTTATCAATAATCAAAACCCTGATATATTGTGTATTCAGGAATTTTCTAATTCTGCTAATATTGATCTGAAAGTGTATCCATATAAATACGTTTTAATGGAAGGGGATCAAATTAAAACGGGACAAGCAATATTTTCTAAATTTCCTATTATTGATCAGGGACATATAGTTTTTCCTCATTCAAATAATAATGTAGTTTATGCTGATATTAAGAAAGGAAAAGACATTATCAGAGTGTATAATATGCATCTGCAATCCATTAAAATTTCTCCCGAAGTAGGCGAAATATCCGAAAATATAGATGCAATTGATCAGCAAAAATCAAAGTTTCTATATATCAGAATCAGTAAAGCCTTTAAACAGCAGCAAGAACAAGCTGCTATTTTCAAAGAACATGAAAAAGATTGTAAATATCCGGTTATTATTTGTGGTGATATGAATAACAGCGCTTTTTCATATGTTTACCGCAGTATAAAAGGAAAATTAAAAGACAGTTTTGAGGAAGCCGGAAAAGGCTTCGGCGCAACTTATAAATTTAAATATTATCCAGCCCGTATTGATTATATTTTTGCTGATGAAAGTATGGAAGTAAAGCAGTTTGAAAGTTTTTCAGATTTTCAAAACTCAGATCACTTTCCAATTATGGCAAAATTGTCGATGGAATAACTCTTATAAAAATGAATATAAAAAAAAGCATAAGATTTTTTTCTTATGCTTTTTTGAGTTTGTAAAATGTATTTTATCGAATAAGGACTTGATTTTTTAAATAATCCATTGCAAATTTACCTTCATTGAATAACAAATCAAGTACACTTAAATTATTTAAAAACCCGTGTTTATCGTCAAAAACTTGAGTATAAGATTCGAAAACAGAATGATCTTTTTTTCCATTTACTAAATATCGAAAGTCTATAACTTGCGGATCTTCTATTTCATGAAAATACTCGGTTGTAGTATCGAATTCTAATTTCATTCGCAGACATTTGCAAACAATGTCAAAAGCTTCCAAATTAAGATCCATCAGGTAAGTATGTTTCTTTTGGAAAACAGGCATTAAATCATCTTCAAAATACTCAAAAAATGGAGAACTTCTATAGGCGGCTTCCAACGATTTGAAATGTTGTTTTTGCCAATCAAATTCCTGTTCTATTTTAATATCTTTTGTTTTCTGATGACTTAAATTAGAGTGTTTTATTGGAATATTTAATAATTGAATTCCGTTTGGGCTGTAAATATAAGTGCGATTGCGATTGGTTTGCTTCTGAAAATTATCCTCTATTTCAAATGTTAAATTGTCATATTGTGCGATAGCGACAAAATGACTTATAGATGGAAAATAGGATGGATGTAGTAGAATATTCATTTGCTAAAATGTTTAAAGTTTAAAGTTTGAGTTTTATAGTAATCTGTCACTCTCAAACTTTAAACTTTTTAACTAGATATTTTGTTTCGCTTTTCTTTTTTTCCAAAAATATTCACCAATAAAAAAGGCTGCAAGTGCTATAAGGAAATATTTAAAATAGGATTGTGGTTGTCCTTCTCCATTAACAGTTGTAAAAACTCTGTTCCAACGGATTTTATTTAAACCTTTACCATTAGTGTCCCAACTCATCCAAATGAAAATTGGTTTTCCTACAATATGATTTTCCGGAACATATCCCCAATAACGACTATCTTCGGAGTTGTGACGATTGTCTCCCATCATCCAATAATAATTTTGTTTGAAAGTATAAGTTGTAACAACTTTTCCGTTGATTACAATTTCATTACCATTTATTTTTAAATCATTTTTCTCATAATCAGTAATGATTGTTTTATAAAGAGGTAATGTTTCTAAATTCAAAGCAACAGTTTTTCCTTTTTGTGGAATATAAATCGGACCAAAATTATCTTGACTCCAAGGTTTAGTATGCGGGAAAACACTCAAATCACCATTTTTATAAATAACTCTGTTTACAGATTTTACTCCTGGAACATTTTTTAATCGTTCTGCGCCAGCTGCAGTTAATGCACTAATGAACAATGTGTCTCTTGTCTGTTGATTTAAAAATCCAGCCCCATCTGTAATATCCATATCTCTGAAAAGATATTCAAAGTCAATAGGAGCTTTTCCATCTAAGGCAACATTATATGAAAATTGTGGTTTTGCTCGTTCTGGCAAAATTAATTCTTTTCCATTAATGTAAACCAAGCCATCTTTTATAGATAAACTGTCACCTGGAACACCAACGCAACGTTTTACATAATTAGATTTCTTATCAATAGGTTTGTCTACTCTAACTCCAGATCGATCTCTGAACTTGACTACAGTATCTGCTGGCCAGTTGAAAACAACAATATCAGTTCTATTTATAGTTTGAAAACCAGGAAGTCTGAAATAAGGCAGTTGTGGCCAATTTAAATATGATTTTTGTTTGGTCATTGGGATGGTATCATGTACCATTGGCATTGCTACTGTTGTCATTGGTACTCTGGCACCATAATTCATTTTACTCACAAATAAAAAGTCTCCTACTAATAATGATTTCTCTAATGAAGAAGTTGGAATAGTGTAAGGCTGAATGAAATAAGTGTGTACAATAGTAGCGACAATTATTGCAAAAAGCAAAGAGCTAACTGTGTCAGAAGCTTTGTGTTCTGTATTTGCATTTCTATCCGCGATATAGTTTAATGGTTGTGTATAATTGATATAAAAAACATAAAAACCAAAGGTTATAATCGCAAGAAAAGTATCAAGGCTTGATTTTTTTCCAAAACTACGAACTGTTTCTACCCAAATAACAGGAAACATAATCAAATTAATGATTGGGATGAAAAGTAAAAAAGTCCACCAAGTTGGTCGGCCAATTATTTTCATTAAAACAATTGCGTTGTAAACAGGAATTGCAGCTTCCCAACGTTTTCTACCTGCACTTTCATATAGTTTCCATGTACCTAGGAAATGAATAACCTGAACAGCTAAGAAGAATACAAACCAAAGAGTTAGTGTCATAATTTGAAAATTTGAGGTTAAAAATAGAAGCTAGATTTAAAAATCTAAATCTATTTTAATTGTTTAGATTGTTATTTAGAATTTAAATTCAATACATCTTTCATAGAGAACACACCTTGTTTTCCTGCTAACCATTCGGCAGCAATTACAGCGCCTAATGCAAAACCTTCGCGATTGTGTGCAGTGTGTTTTATTTCAATTGAATCTACTTCGGAATTGTAGGTTACTGTATGGGTTCCAGGAACAGTTCCTGTTCTTATAGCTTCAATATGGATTTCATTTTCCTTTGGGTTACCTAAGGTCCAATCTGAATAATTACTGTTTGCAATCACTCCTTTGGCTAATGAAATTGCGGTTCCGCTTGGAGCATCAAGTTTTTGGTCATGATGAATTTCTTCCATTTCTACTTTATAATGGTCAAATGGAGCCATTATTTTAGCTAGATATTCGTTGAATTCAAAGAATAAATTAACTCCAAGACTAAAGTTAGAACTAGATATAAATCCACCATTTGTTTTTTTGCAAAGGTCAATCATTTCATCATAATGTTCTAACCAACCAGTTGTTCCAGATACAACAGGTACATTGGCATGAAAACAGCTAGAAATATTACTTACAGCTGCAGTTGGTACACTAAAATCGATAGCAACATCAGCAGTTTCAAGTCCATCATAAGTATTGAACTCATCTTTCTTTAAAACAATTTTATGTCCTCTTTCCAAAGCAATTCTTTCGATTACTTGCCCCATTTTTCCGTATCCTAAAAGCGCAATTTTCATTGTGTGATATATTTTTTTGATTTTAAAAAAGAGACGAATAATTTTCGAATCTAAAAATGATAATTAAGTGTTAGTGCTAAATTCGATCTTAATGTTACAGCATCGGGAGTTATTTCTGGTCTTATAGATAAACTTTGATTGACATTGAATTGTCTTAATGCAGCATGTACATTAGCATCAATAATGTTAAGTACATAAAAACCTATTACAAAAAAACCTGATAGCGAAGCATTTCGCTGATAAAATTCTTGTGCAGAAATTAATTGTGTATCTGAAAGATAGGCGTAATTTGGATCAGGATTCCCAGATAAACGACTTTTGTAAGCATCCCGGTATTCGTTATATTTTTTTCTATTGTCTACATAGAAATACAAACTGGTTCCAATTGCTCCGTAAACTATTGGGATTTTCCAATAAGCTTTATTGTATGCTTGGCCAAGTCCAGGCAATATCGCTGAATAAAAGGCAGCTTTTGCGGGTGTTAAAGGATCTATTTCTACTAACTTTAACGTGTCATTAGGTTTTGAAACATCCTCTTTTTTTGCTTGTGCAAAAGTGGTTGCGTTCCCAAAAAGAAAAAGCAATAGACATATGAATACGATTTTATTCACTACCCTTCTATTAATTTTATAATTCTATTGAAGTCTTCTTCAGAATGAAACGGAATTGTAATTTTTCCTTTACCATTTCCAGCCACTTTTATATCTATTTTTGTTCCAAAGTATTTATTAAAAGTGCTTACATCTTCATCATTAATTTCAAATGAAGAAGTTTTTGCTGGTACAACAGGTTTTGGTTTTAAACTTTCATGGTAATTTTTAACCAAAGTTTCAGTTTCTCTAACCGAAAGGTTTTGGCTAACTATTTTTTGGTAAATATCTGTCTGAACATCATGATCCTCAATATTGATGATTGCACGACCGTGGCCCATACTGATAAAGCCATCACGGATTCCAGTCTGAATAATTGGATCAAGTTTTAAAAGTCTTAAATAATTGGCAATAGTAGAACGTTTTTTACCAACTCTTTCACTCATTTGTTCTTGAGTTAATTGAATTTCGTCGATCAATCTTTGGTAAGAAAGAGCGATCTCTATTGGATCTAAGTCATGACGTTGAATGTTTTCAACCAAAGCCATTACTAATGACTCATTATCATTTGCAATACGAATGTAAGCAGGTACAGTTGTAAGTCCAATTAATTTCGAAGCACGTAAACGACGCTCTCCAGAAATTAATTGATATTTATTAAAGTCTAATTTGCGAACAGTAATAGGTTGAATTACACCTAATTCCTTAATAGAAGTGGCTAATTCACGTAAAGATTCTTCATTGAAATTACTACGAGGTTGAAATGGATTTATTTCTATAGCATCAATTTCAAGCTCAATAATATTTCCAACAACTTTATCAGCATTTTTATCGTCTACGGATTGGATATCGTTTTCTGGATCTTTCAATAATGCAGATAAACCTCTACCTAAGGCTTGTTTTTTTATTGCTTTTGACATACAACTATTTACTGTTTTTCTTTATAATTTCCTGTGCTAAATGAATGTAATTGACTGCTCCTTTGCTTGTTGCGTCATAGTTAATGATGCTTTCTCCAAAACTAGGGGCTTCGCTTAATTTTACATTTCTTTGTATCACTGTTTCAAAAACCATATCATTGAAGTGTTTTTGAACTTCTTCAACTACTTGGTTAGATAAACGCAATCTGGAATCAAACATTGTTAATAATAAACCTTCAATATCTAAATCTGGATTGTGAATTTTTTGAATACTTTTTATAGTATTCAATAATTTACCCAAACCTTCTAACGCAAAATATTCGCATTGAATAGGAATAACAACTGAATCAGCAGCTGTTAAGGCATTTAAAGTTAATAATCCAAGAGACGGCGCACAGTCAATTAAGATATAATCGTATTGATCTTTTACACTTTCTAATGCTTTTTTAAGCATATATTCTCTGTTCTCTTTGTCAACTAATTCGATTTCAATTGCAACAAGATCAATATGTGCAGGGATTACATCTACATTTGGAGAGGAACATTTAATTGCTGCCTCTAATGGCGTATTACTATGTTCTAAAATTTGATAAGTCCCAATTTCAACTGTTTCAACATCGATGCCTAAACCTGATGTTGCATTTGCTTGAGGATCAGCATCAATTAGTAATACTTTTTTTTCTAAAACACCAAGTGAAGCAGCTAGGTTAATTGAGGTAGTTGTTTTTCCAACCCCACCTTTCTGATTCGCAATCGCTATGATTTTGCCCATTTATTTTCTAAATTTTGAACGGTAAAAATACAATTATTTATGGTTTTTGAAAATCTATTTTGTTAACAAAAGCAAATAGTTTTTAGACTTATCTCCTTACTATAAATAATCTGAGTATTATTTACTGTTTTTGTGCTTACTAAAACAAAAAAGAGAACTTTTAAGTTCTCTTTTTTGCTGAATTTTTGGTTTTATTGACAATTTTTAACGTCATTTATCGATTATAAAAGTCTGTTTATCGACTTTTTTTAGCTTTAATCATCATTTCTAATTGGTCCCAAAGTTCTTCAGGAATAGCTTCCAATAAATTAAATTGTCCAGCTCCTTTCAACCATTCTCCTCCATCAATAACGATTACTTCGCCATTTACGTAAGCTGAAAAATCCGATACTAAATAAGCAGCCAAATTGGCTAATTCCTGATGATCACCAACTCTTTTTAATGGAACTTTTTTTGCCAGATCAAATTTTTCGGCAAGATCTCCTGGTAATAGTCTGTCCCATGCACCTTTAGTAGGGAATGGACCGGGTGCAATCGCATTGGTGCGTATGCCATATTTTGCCCATTCTACAGCAAGACTTCTAGTCATAGCCAAAACTCCTGCTTTTGCAGTTGCACTTGGAACTACATAAGCAGAACCAGTCCAGGCATAAGTAGTAACAATATTTAAGATAGTTGATGAAGCTTGTTTGGTATCTATCCAATGTTTTCCAAAGGCCAATGTGCAGTTTTTCGTGCCTTTTAAAACAATATCGATTACAGTATCAAAGGCATTGGCAGACAAGCGTTCTGTTGGTGAAATAAAATTTCCTGCTGCGTTATTCAGTAACACATCAACTTTACCAAAAGCTTTTAATGTTTCTTGCAACATATTTTCTACTTCTTCATAATGGCGGACGTCACATTGCAAGGGTAGGCAAGTGCCTCCAGTTTCGGTTTCCAGTTCTTGAGCTGTCTTTTTTAATTTGTCCAGATCTCTAGAGGTAATAGCAACTTTTGCTCCTAATTCTAAGAAATATTTAGTCATCGCTTTGCCTAAGCCACTTCCGCCTCCTGTAACTACTATAACTTTGCCTTGTAAAGCATCGTCTCTTAACATTTTGTCGGTATAATTCATATGTTTTTTGTTTAGAATTGTAAATGTAACAAAATTAAATAGTATGCATGCATAATTTTTTTTTAAGTTGGTAAGCTACTAAGTTTCTAAAAGAATGATATTGATACGCTAAAAAAAAACTTAGAATCTCAGCAACTTAGCAACTTAGTAACTATATTTTTTCTAGCCTTCTAGCTGCCTCCTCCAAAGTGAAATTGTCCTTAGCGAAACAAAATCTGATTAGTTTTAAATCCTTTCCATCTGCATAAAAATTGGATATCGGAATTGCTGCAACACCATAATCAGTAATTAATCGTTTACAAAAATCTACATCATTTTCGTTTGAAATATTTGCATATGAGGCTACTTGAAAATAAGTTCCTTCGCAAGGCATTAGTTGGAATCTACTATTTTTTAATAATGTTCTGAAGTAATCTCTTTTTTGTTGATAGAAAGGACTAATTTCTTCTAATTTTACCAAATCCAGATATTCTGAAACGGCTACTTGGCAAATGCTATTAACGCTAAAGACTAAAAATTGATGCACTTTTTTGATTTCTTTCATCAGATATTCAGGAGCAATTAAATAGCCAATTTTCCAGCCAGTAACATGAAATGATTTTCCAAAAGAAGAAATCATAATGCACCGATTCAGTAATTTTTCTCTAGTATGAGTTGAAATATGTTTTTGTTCGAAAGTAATATGCTCATAAACTTCATCCGAAAGCAATAAAACATTAGGGTGTTTTTCTAAAAGAATTTCAAGGTTTTCTAAATCAGATTCATTTAAAATTTTTCCCGTTGGATTATGAGGATTATTTATGATAATCATTTTGGTTTTATCCGAAAAAGCATTTGCAATAGTGTTCCAATTAACAGTGTAGTCATCGTTAAGTGCGACACGCACAGGCTTTGCATTGCTTAATAAAATAGGAGCTTCATAGCAATCATAACTTGGATCCAGAATAATTACTTCGTCGTTTGGTTTTAGCAAAGCTAATAACGTTGTAAATATTGCTTGAGTTGCTCCAGCTGTTACAAGAATTTCTGTTTCGGGAAAAACTTTTCGTTGATATGATGATTTTAGTAAAGATGCAATTTTGTTTAACAATGGAGGATAACCTGCCATTGGTGTATATTGATGTACGTCTTCAGCAGATATTCTTGATACAATTTGAGTCAATCGTTCATCAACAGGAAAATTGGGAAATCCTTGTGAAAGATTAATGGCATTATATTCAACAGCCATTTTTGACATTACTGTAAAAATGCTGGTTTCTACATTTGGGAGTTTACTCATTTTTAAAATAATTTATAAGAAATATAAAAGTACTTGTTTTGTAAATTTAATTCAGGCTTTTTCTAATGACGAATTAAAAAAGTCTTTAAATTTTTTAAGCACCCAATAAATTAAATGAGATGTGTTTAAATAAACTAAAAAATTCTGTAGAATATTTACAGAATTTAGGTTGTTTATTGAGTGTTTTTTTTATAGAGTTATATCCTTTTTATAGATATTTACAGTGTTTTTTCCAGTTATAGATTCCTTCTAAATTAAAAACGTAAAAAAGCTCAAAAAAAACATTTATAAATCACTTTTTTAAACTTATCTTATTCACTGTTAGGTTTGTATATGATTAAATATAGATGAAAAGCTTTGTTTTTTTACATTTTATGAATAATAAAAATCGTTGGTCGTTTATGTAAATCTACAGTCTCTTTTTTCCAAGCTGAAATTTTCTTGGTTTTTATATATTCAGTAGGCGATGTGATGTCAGTAGCAATACATAAATAGGTTTCGGGATGCAATGTTTGGATTAAATCTTCCAGCAATTTATTATTGCGATAAGGAGTTTCTATAAAAATCTGAGATTGATTTTTTTCGAAAGATATTCTTTCTAAATTTTTGAAACTAGCTCTTTTTTCATCTTTTTCTATTGGCAAATAACCATGAAAAGTAAAACTCTGTCCATTCATTCCTGAAGCCATCATTGCTA
>NZ_DATIDY010000059.1:0-3062 GCF_035456085.1 Flavobacterium sp. | reverse complement strand
AACAGTCCAGCTTTTTTTGTGAATATCCAAGCCAATGAATATCTTTGGTTTTCTTAAGGCATCGTGTAATTGCATAATCTTTGTTTTTAGTCACTCTAAGTTATGCTTTTACATAGATGCTACAACGGATTTGGGCAATAGTCTTAATGGAAAGATGGTTTTGTACTTGGGATGATTTGGCAAATCCGAAGAATGGGCTTAATTTAGTCCCAAACCCGCTGTAGTACCAAGACGTTGTATGCTAGTTTAGCAGAAAATTTACGGTGAAAAGAAAACTGAAAAAATAAATAAAGTGATTTGGAATCTTATTCCGAAAAAATAAATCAAAATGCAGACAAATTATAAATTGACTTCAACTTTAGGCGAAATATTTGTCTATGTTATTTATATAATCGGAATTGGATTTACAGGCTTTCTAATCTACAGTGTAATAATAAAAGATACAAGCGGAATTTTGACTTGCTTACTGTTAATTCTATTTTTTTATTTTGCTTTTATCACTAAAATTCTGAAATTTAAAAATGTCACTTTTGACAATAAATCAATTTATTTAGAAGACGAAAATATTTCACTAAAAGAAGTAAAAAGCATTAAACTTGGAGAAATAATATTTCAAAAAAATGGAAAAGAAGTAAAAATAAATTACAACTATTTTTATGGCGAAAATTATAAAATGCTTACAGAATTTTACGAAACTGAAAAAAAATTATAAATAAAAAAACCAGCACACAACAGCCGTTTGGCGAGATTGCGAATTATGTGGTAAAATCACTTTTATCTTTCGCAAGAAATTTAGTAGTAACCGAAAATATCCAGTTACGAAGTTCGCAACCTCGCCAAGCGCCAGAACGTTGGCAGTAATACCTCGTGATGACGAAAAAATAGAATAACCATTAAACATTTTAGTTGAACTTATGAAAGTAAAAATACTGAAAATAATATTTAGCCTTTTGGTTTTCAATATTTCATTTGGACAACAAATAGATACCTTGAAAATAATTGTATTATCGCCAAACAAAATTGAAGTTTCCGATAACTATTTAACTGAATATAATAAACTCAAAAAAGAAGTATTAGAAAATCGAATTATTAAAAAAGAACAGAAATTAAAAGAAAAACAGTCAAATATTGAAGAATTCAACAAGCAACCTGATTACACAAAAATAATGTTTGACAACGAACTAAATTTTTATGATAATCTGACAATTGACAATTATATATCAATTGTTGTTAGAGAATATATTTCATACAGACTTTACAAGCCATTTAAAATAAAACCAAGGATTGTTTTAGTATCATTATTAAATTCAACTTCGGATTTAGAAAAATATTCAGAAATTGCCAACGGTAGACAAAACTTCTTTATTATAAACTTTCCGAAAATAAAATTTTACAAAGAGAACGGAGAATTTAAAGTTCAAACAAATATTGAATTATATTCAAGTAAAACAAATAAAATTTTGTTATCTAAAGAGAATATTGGAATTCCAAAAAGTGGGATGACAGATTATCCAATGTGTTATGATGACAATTGGGATTGTGCAATTGTAAACTCTGCTTATCCAAACTTATTTGAAATAGTGAAAATAATATCAGAAAATAATGCGGACAAAAAATAAAGTACTACTGCTAACACACGCTACAACGGATTTGGGCAATTGGCTTAATTTAAAAATGGTCTTGTATTTGGGAAGATTTGGCAAATCCGAAAATAGGGCTTAATTTAGTTCCAAACCCGCTGTAGCGTGAGAACGTTAGGAGAGATTGCTCCGTGGACGAACAACAGATGTGTTTAATAAGGATTTTGAAAGCGGAAAAGACAAAAAGACGTCTAAAGCTAGCTGACGAAAATTGGGCGTGGAAAATATTGCGGACAAACAAAACGTGAACCGCTTTTCGGACAAACGAAAGCGGATTTTTTTTGTGTTTAACTGAAGTTTGAAACTCAAATGCCGAAACTAATTGGAACGGAAAATTGGAAGGCGGAAAAGCTTGCCGAAATTGGAATCGAAAATCGGAACGGCTAATCGTTCGTGCTTTTCGTCCGTGTCGCAACCTCTCCTAACACACGCTACAAGCGATTTGGGCATTTGGTTTAATTTAAAAATGTTCTTGTATTTGTGAGAATTTGGTGAATCCGAAAAATAACGCTACTTTAGTCCCAAACCGCGTGTAGCGCGAGAACGTTACTGGAGACTTGTGCTAAAATTACGCAGATAATTCCAATCTAAAAATAACGTTCTCTATTTGCAGGGAAATCCAAAATCTGAAAGTTGATAATCAGATGTGTGAAGTATAATCTAAAATAAAAGTGTATAAAAACAAGATAATGATAACGCAGAAAAATAATACCGCAACTATATTTCTATTATGTATGTTAATTATCGGTTGCTCCCAAAACAAAGGAAAAGACTTAACACTTTCAACAAAATCATATATTGATTATGAACATAGTTTAGTTGATATTCTTAAAAAAAATGGTTGGATTGAATCCTACACTGAAAACAGACAAGATTCATTTATTAAATGGACAAAGAAAGGCGACGAAAAAATTAAGAATTTTATTGAAAACGTAAATGCAATCCAAAAAATAGAAGGAGAAAAAGAAAAAGAATTTTTATATGAATTTGCATATTATCAAAACATATTGGAAAAGTCAGAAAATAAAGAAATAGAATCCAAAATAAATTCATTCCTCGGAAATGATAGTTTTTTACTAATTATAAAAAATAAACAAGGAGAAGAAAAAGTGTATTTTTTTGAAAATAAAAAAGACAATAAATTAATAGGTATTATTCAAGATGCATTAAAAAATGATAATGAAATAATTTTTTATGAAACAGGATTGATAAAAAGTAATACACCCAAATTAACTCCATTCGGCGCAAAAAATTATTGAATTATAACAGCCAATAAAACTTTCTACAATTGATATGGTCAATTGGCTTAATTGTGGTTAACAAACGTAATTTCGACAAAACAAGCCTCCAGTAACAGCTACTACAACGGATTTGGGCAATTGGCTTAATGGAAAGATGGTTTTGTATTTGGGAAGATTTGGC
>NZ_DATIDY010000058.1:0-19765 GCF_035456085.1 Flavobacterium sp. | reverse complement strand
ACATTTCGTACGCCTCTGAACTTTGATCTAAATGCTTTTATTTTTGCATTGAAAGATTCCGCAGAAGCATTAGTACTTCTGTTATCAAAGTAGTTCAAGATGGTTTGATAATGGTTTATAATAGTTCTAGAGATTGTATTGAAGGATTTAAATCCTGATTGATGTACTTTTTCATGCCATTTAGCCAATTTTGTAAAACCAATAACCTTATCGGTTGTATTCTCAAAAATACCTCGAAGTTCTTGTGTAAGATTGTATCCTTTGTGGATATCAGGATACAACTCAAATAATAACGCAGCACGCTCTATTTGGTTTTGAGTCCATTTCGATTTGTTTTTATACAAGAAGTATCGGCTTCTGGCAAGTAATTGTCTAAGTGTATCTCCGTTAGAAAGTGTTTTAAATTCGAATCTTGCATTGGACTTTTTAGCTTTTTCCATAGCTTCATTCTCTAGATCTATTGCTTCCCAACGATGTGTGATTCTAATTTCTTGTAATGCTTCTGTAGCTAACTTTTGAACATGAAAACGGTCTGTGACACGGGTTGCGTTTGGAAAACATTTCTTGGCAATAAGTCCCATATTTCCTGCCATATCCAAAGTGATCTCCCCCACTAGATTCGTTGTTTAAGATGGATTTTTTCAATAACTGAAATAACTGTTTCTGCCTTAGTTCCTGCAACCATAGCCACAATAGTTCCTTTTCGACCTTTGCCTGTTTTATTGGTTAAGATAGTGTAGAGTTCGCCATTAGAAAGAGAGGTTTCGTCTATTGACAAACGTTTTCCAATGTTTTTTGGAAAAAGAAGCCATTTCTTAGCATGTGGTTTTTGATCCCAAGTTTTAAAATCGCTTAAAAAATCCTTGTATTGATATTGTAAATTTCTACCAGATACTCCATAGAAAGAGGCAACGGCATTACAATCATTTGGACTAGAATCTATTGATTTCTTTTAAAAAAGACGCAAACTCTTGTGTTATACGAGTTCCGTCTGCTACTAAATTCCAATCTCTAAAAACTACTTTTCCCGTATTTTCGTTAAGCCATCTTCTGCGGGTAATATGAAGATACACTTGGTGCCCACGGATAGGAAAATCCTGAACGGTTATCTCTTCAAAAAATCCTTTTGAACTTAATTTAAATTCTCGATATTCTTTAGGAATCGAATTGATCTCCTTTAAATACAAATGAAGGATTTCATCTCCTTTTTTATAAGAAGTAAGCTCAAAGTAGTCTACTATGATTTCTGGCAATAACAACTTGAGAATATCGATAAAGGAATCTTGCATTTGTGTATAATTTTAAAATACAAAAATCGATTTTTTAATATTTCCCCACAACAATATATTTTGATCCGAATTATGAAGATAACTACCTTATTAATGAAAAATGTGATTTATAGGTTTTGGGTATATTTAATAAACTATAATGTATTACAAACCAGTAATCAGATGAGGGCATTAATACTCCATTGTAGGTGCCATCCCATAAATCCGCATTTTTCAAATTTAAAAATTTAATTAGTTTGCCATAACGATCAAAAATTTCAATAAAAGCATTAGGATCATAAAGCAGTTCCGGAATGGTCCAAAAGTCATTGAAAGTATCGTTATTCGGAGTAAAAAACTTAGGATAATTTATAACTGTGATATCATTTCTTGTAAAAGGATTTGAACAACCATTAGAGTCAATAACCGTTACGGAATGAAGTCCGTGTGTTATATTTTCAAAAACAGGACTAGATTGAGGAGTTTCTGAATCCAATTGATAGAGATAGTCTCCAGATATTGGAGTAGTAATTGTTAAAAATTGATAGTCTGAAAATACTTCATTGACAGACCAATCAAATGAAATATTGATTGGAGAATTAATTGTTACAGTTATATTTTTTTGTGTTGCACATTCATTGATGTTTGGTGTAAATGTATATGTGCCACTTAAAGTATTGCTTATTGTTGAAGGTTGCCAGCTTCCCGTTATTCCATTTGGGGAAGTTGTATTTAGTAATGGAATATTATCTCCATAGCAGTATTTCAAATCATTAAAATCAGGAACCAAAGCTATACCTGACACATTAACTACAATACTTATTCTTGGGCTTTCGCACAATCCTAAAGTTTGACTGCAATAGTACGTAGTTGAACCCAATATAGAGGTATCAGGAATGGTTGCGTTTTGTGAAGATATTCCTCCAGTAGCATTTTTGCCATACCAATTTATAGTTGCATCTGGGAGAGCAATAGCTGATAATGCTGTGCTAATACTGTTCTTACAAATGGTAGTATTATTTAATAATGGAACAGGTGGCGCTATTCTTGCAACATTTATTTCTATTTGTTTTATTGTGGAAATGCACCCCGTTATAATGTCTTTTGTAGTTATGAAGTAAGTTGATGAAGTTAAATTTTGAAAATTTATATCGGACTGATAATTGTTTCTATCAATGCTATATTCAAAATTAAGACCCAAAGGGGTAGTTATTTCTATAGAACCAGTTGCTGTAAAACAGCTTGGTTGTATTGTTATGACCGAAGGTTGTTCAGGTGCAATTGGAGCTGTGACATCTAAAGAAAAATCGTTAGTACAACCCGTCGCTAAATCTGTTACAGTGGCAATATAGATCCCACTAGAAGGCGTAACAGCTGGATTCGGACTATTGACTGCTAAATTTGGACCATTCCAGACAATAGAGGTGTTTGAGGTAGTGGAGCTTGCTGTTAGATTAGCTAAACAGTTTTGATAAGTATATAAAGCTGATATATTGGGAAGTTTAAGGCCAGGTTGATTTAGAGATAAATCTCCGCTGATTCCTTCACATCCTGTAATTATATTTTTGGATGTTACTTTATAATTTCCAAAAGGGAGATTATTAAAAATAGGATTGGATTGAAAAGTACGTCCGTCAATACTGTATTGATACTGTGAACCCAAAGGTTCACTTACTGTTATTATTCCCACAGGATTAGTGCATGAGAGTTGCTGAGTTATAGTTGCCAGTGGTATTGAGCATGGCGTATAAGAATTTGCTTTATAATTTGCCGAAGCAAAGCAACTTGTTCCAACAGGTTTCACTTCAATTTTTACAAGATCACCAGCATTAAGGCCATTTACGGTAAATGAGTTTGTTGTAATAGAGCCTGCATTTATTTCTGTTCCATTATTCACAGTGTAGCTAATATTGTATGAGTTGGCATTTGGTAACGCGTCCCAATTAAAAGTTATTTCATTTTTATTAGTTGTTAAGTTATGGCTTATAACCGCTTTTTTTGCTGGGTCGACCGTAACAGTTACACTTTTCGAAGAACAAGAAGTTGCAGCCGTAAGTGAAATATCGTCTATTGCAAAGTCATTTCCAAAAAATGCAGTATTAGAATCTAATAATTGAATGTTGATGCCATCGTAAATCCAGCCTGAAAAAAAATTAACAGAATATTTTACCCAATCTCCACAAGCATTTGAATTCGGGGCTAAATAAGGGTATACGTTTTGTATAGAGCCGTTTATTGAAACATGTATAGTTCCAGGCGAAATTGAGGAAAGAGATTTAATCCAAAAACTAAATACATAATCTGTTGTGCCAAGTACTGATATATTTTGGCTCCAAAAAGAGTTCCCAACACCAGCACTAGGATGATCATTTCCATTTACCACTAACATATTTCCAGTTCCCGTAGTGTGATCTCCACAGCTTGAAAAACCGGTTCCCCATGCAGCGCCATCAGTTACTACTCCATAGGCATTTGCTACATTTTCAAAGTTGGTTGTATGATATATGTGATATGTACCAAATCCTGTATTTCCCATCGAAAAATCACTATTGTAAATAAGATTTCCACTACCTATGTTTCCATATGAGTTTGCGGTGTAAGTTGTAGTAGTCGATGGATTAACCGTTATTGAAGAACCTGTGTGGCTTGACATGTTAGAGTCGTTTGGCTTTGATGACCAATAATATTCAGTATTGCTACCACTAACAGATAAAGTTGTATTCTCTCCTGAACATATCGTTACATCAGGACTCATTGTGAGTTGAATACCGCTTGGTTGAGGAATTACTACATTTGTTGAAACAATATTATCGTCGAGAGCAACAGCGGACAATACATAATTTCCAGGCAATAAATTATTAAAAGGACCACCATAGTTTGAATATGAATCCCCAATAAGATAAAAGTTTTTAATAGTACCTCCGTTATTATATGGGGATAGAGTAGTATCACAATTGCCATTAGATATAGAATAGGTTAATGATAATGAAGTTGGGTATTCCAATAATGAAAAATCATCAACTGCAAAATCATTTCCGACAGAACTCGTGTTACTATCCCAAAGATTAATATTGACGCAATCCCCAGTTGCTTTAAAAGTATAAGTTACTTTTTGCCATCCCACACTTGGTAGTGGTGCCACAGTAGTAGAAGCTCCAACTAAAGTAATGTCTGAGGCATTTGAAAAATCTATTTTAATATCAGCTTGGTTTGATTGATCAGTAACTAATGTTGAAACAGATTTTATCCAATAACTAAATCTATACACGTTTCCAATTATTAGTCCACAAAATCCTTGACCATTAAAGCCTCCTCTCCAAAAATATTTCCCACTTCCAACTGTGCTTCCATCTACTACTAGCATATCCATATTGTGACCAGAATGATCATTACTAGAAATGTAGGAACTGTTAAAATATTTTGGATCACTACAGATGGCACTTTGTCCAGGAAAACTTATACCTGAAAAAAAAGGAGTCAGTCTTGTATAGCCACCTTGATCACATTCATAATTATCATAATTCTCATGATGAAAAAAAAACCCATTCATTATAATTTCATTTTGGGCATTTATGCTGTTCAAGAAAAGAGTAGTCATAAAAACGTAATAACAAAATAGATGTTTTTTTTGGGGTAGAGCTATTTTCAAATTTAGTAGGTTATAGATAAAATTGTCTTTATAGATTTTGCTGAAATCCATAAAATTGGGATAATTTAGAATTATTTTTTTATGATTGCTAAAATATATATTTTTTAGTTACGAAGAAAATTCTATTAGTGTTTAAATTGAAAGAAAATTCAGGAAATTACAATTGAACTGAATTAGTTTCTTGTTTCTTAATTAGGTTCTTCAAATTTCATGTAAAAGATAAATAGACAGGCTCGTAATAATCTTCTTTTACTAGTGATTTCTTGGTTCATAAGAATTTGGATAATGAATATCCATTTAGGTTTCGTCTAAAATCATTAATCTTCAAATAAAGGTTCGAATTCTCTACCGTCAATTTTACTATAAATATGATTATCTACTAATTAAAACTTACACATCCCCTATTAGTCGATATTCAATTTAAGCGAATTTTAAGTATCAACAAACCCATTACAAATTTAAGTAGCGGGTTTTGTCGTTTTAATCAAGTTTTTTTATTCACAAATAACTTTATTGAAGTAATTATAGGTTATAACTAAAGAATCAAGTAAATCATCCATCCCCTTTTTACAAAATATTGCTCCTTATTATAATTTTAATCTTTCTTCACTTTACAATAAGTAGTTACCAAATTTAAATTTCACTTATAAATAATATTCAGATAAAATTTATTATTCCTGAAAGAAAAAACCTGTATTTGAAATCCAATAAAATAATATTCAAAAAGCAATAATCTTCAAATCAATTATTCGTCTTAATTTTTTTCATTCATCCAATAATCCTACTTTATGATTTTAATAAAAATTGTAAGTAAAAATTAGTTAAAATAAATAAAATTGTGTTTTTAATCTATTTAATGACAAATTTTAACGGTTATTTATAATCGAAATCAAATAATATGTTATATGTTTGTACTACAAAGTTTTATACTTTCATTAGCTGGTTATTTAGCCTAAAAAAAGATTACCCTTATATTTTTTTATCCTAAAAGACATCTAAAAACTAATGGATTTTGCTTTCTCAATTTTAAGAAGGCAGAGTATCATTTGCGGTTAAAACGGAAAATTAAATAAACAAAAACAAGTAAATCAACAAAACAATGAGAACAACAGGGTTTGTAATGTTTTTAATTGGTGCTTTTTCAACACTTAATGAAGCTATTGGTGTAATTACAAATGGGTTACCAATTTATGTAGGTGTAGCATTTATTATTTTAGGTGCTCTTTTAATGGTTTGTGCTGACAAAAAGAAGGCAGAAACCGCGAGGAAAAAAGAATTGGATAAATTATATCCAATGAATACTGAGTCAGCAAATCTGACGCATACGCCTATTGAAAATACTGTATCTCAAAATCTAAGTCATACATCTCTTAGACTTCATTCTCAATTGAATTAATAATTATATCTTTCAAAATAAATTTAAAAAAAATGACAAGATCATGAATCTTGTCATTTTTTTTATTTTATAAAATCGGCAAATAAGTTTTTACCGTTTTTTTAAAGATTAAATTACTTTTTAACCTTCGCTACTTCATCTACAGTAACCATCTTGTTTTGTTTATTGCTCCAGGAATTCTGAACATAATTCAGCACATCGGCAACTTCTTCATCGCTTAAACCTGGTGGAGGCATTGCGCCATTGTATTTTTTAGAATTAACCAATATCTCTCCCATTTGGCCATATTTTATAGCATGAATACTTTCGGTTCTTTTCTTTGTAAGCCAATCAGAACCATCCAGAGGCGGAACCGTACTTCCATTACCTTTTCCTGTCGCTAAATGACATTGGACACAAAATTCGACATACAACTCCTTACCATTTGCTATACTTTTTTGCAAAGATGTTTGTTGTTCTGCAATAGAAACATAATTTCTATTTGTAGTGAATGCAGTGATATTTGAAAAATATAATCCGCCCAAAACCAAAAGTATGATACTACTCTTTTTTTTTGAAATCATTATTACATATATTTAATTGTTTAATCAAAGAAACGCAAAATTTACTCAAAAGGCAATTACACCTTATTGATTAGGTATAATTTTCAAAATTCCTTTTCCTTCAACTCCAATATAAATGTAACCATCAGGACCTTGAGCAACGTTTCGTAATCTCCCTATATCAGTTGCGATTTTTTGTCTGCTGATGACTTTATTATCTTTAAATTTCAGCAATTCTAAATATTGGAATTTTAAAGATCCAACAAGCAATCCATTTTTCCAATCCGGATATTTATCACCCGTTACAAAAGTCATTCCGCAAGGAGCAATAGAAGGAAGCCAATAATAAATTGGATCCTCGATTCCTGGTTTCTGTTTATCTTTGCTTATAATAGTGTTGTCATAATCAATACCATATGTCACTACAGGCCAACCGTAATTTGCGCCTTTTTTGATAATATTAATTTCATCACCACCTTGTGGACCATGTTCATGTTCCCAAATTTCGCCTGTAATTGGATTTTTCACCAAACCTTGAGGATTACGATGACCATAAGAATAAATCGCTTCTTTCACATTAGCCTTGCCCACAAATGGATTGTCTTTAGGAATACTGCCATCATCATTCAGACGATAAATTTTTCCATTATCACGAGTAATATCTTGTGGATTTACAAAATGCTCACCTCTTTCGCCGGCAGAAAAGTACAAATAACCTTCATTGTCAAAAACAATTCTTGAACCAAAATGATGACTTTTGGTAGTATTGGGTTCACATTTATATAAAGTTTCTATTTGTACTAAACTCTCGTTTTCAAGTTTGGCGCGAATAAGTTTCGTATTACTACCTTCACCTTCCTTGGTAGAATAGGTAATATAAATCCAGCCATTTTTTGCATAATTAGGATGCAATACAATATCGAGTAAACCTCCTTGTCCTCGGTTATAAACCGCAGGAACATTTTTGACTTCAGTTTTTACTTTGTTTTTAATATGAAATATAATTCCACTTTTCTCGGTTACCAACATCGATCCATCAGCCAGGAAAGCCATTCCCCAAGGAATATTTATGCCGTCTGCAATAGTCTCTAAAGTATAGCTTTTTACCTCATCCTGAAGAGGAATATCATTGGGTTTTACCTGTTGTCCTTGACAGCTGATGATAAAGGCGCAAAATAGGAGTGTGATTCTATTCATCTTTTTTTTCTTAAAAATAATAAAAAAATAATTACCCATTTTAAAATCAAATAGTTAAAAGCACTTCTCGTTAATACTCAAAAAGGAACAGCCAAATACCAATCTATTTTTCGTGTTAAAATCTAAAAATTATTAAAAACGTTAATTATAAAAACTAAATTTGTAGCCCCAACTCGAAATAATTTTAAAATAATGCGCCCCCAAATTTTATTTTCCTTACTTCTTATTTGTTTTATCACAACCGCTCAAGCCCAATTAAAATCCATAATCGACAAAACTGATTATCCTTTTTGGATCAATTTGCCTAATCAGGACGTATTAGATAAAAAGGCGCCGGTTATTTTATTTCTGCATGGAAAAAGCCTGTCTGGAACTAATTTGAACAAAGTAAAACGTTACGGAGTAATTCGGGCGATCGAAAGTGGAAAAGAGATTCCAGCGATTGTCATAGCTCCGCAAGTAGCTCATGGCGCCTGGAATCCAGATAAACTTTTGCAACTTTTAGAATACGTTCAAAATAATTACAACACCGACTTATCAAGAGTATATGTTTGCGGAATGAGTTTAGGTGGCTACGGAACTTTTGATTTTGCCGGTAAATATCCCGAAAAAATAACAGCTGCAGTAGCGATTTGTGGAGGAGGAAACACAAAAGATGCCTGTAACTTGGCAACAATTCCGTTGTGGGTTATTCATGGAAACAAAGATTATATAGTTCCTCTTTCGGAATCCAGAAAAATGGTCAAGGCTATTCAAACTTGTAATCCAGATGCTAATCTTACTTTTACCATTGTTAAAGGTGGGAATCATGGCAGCGTTGAAAGGTATTTCAGAGAAGACAAAATCTACAATTGGATGTTGAGTCAATTTAAATTAATTCCATAAAAAAAGGCTACTTTAGGTAGCCTTTTTCGTTATTTTAAAATTTCTTTGAGTTCGTTTAAACTTACTTTTTTCTGTTCGCCAGAAATTAAATTTTTCAAACTATATTGATTGTTATTCATTTCTTCGTCGCCTACAATGACCGCATAAGGAATAAATCGTTTATCGGCATGTTGAAACTGTTTTGCCACCTTAGCATTATCAGGATATAATTCAACTTTTATTCCACTTTCACGTAATTCTTTAATGGCTTTCATTGAATAAAAAGCTTCTTTTTCACCGTAGTTAATAAACAATGCTTTTGAAGTTGAAGTTACTGCTTCTGGGAACAAACCTAATTCTTCTATGACCAAATAAATTCTGTCAAGCCCAAAAGAGATTCCAACACCGCTAATGTTTTTCAATCCAAAAATACCAGTCAAATCATCATAACGACCTCCGCCGCCAATAGAACCCATTGCTACTGTTTTTGGTGCAGCCACTTCAAAAATTGCTCCTGTATAATAATTCAATCCTCTCGCCAATGTAACATCCAAATCTAAATTGGCTGTTGACAATCCCAAATTCAAGACATTATCACAAATAAAACGAAGCTCCTCTACTCCTTTCATTCCTTCTTCGGAAGCAGAAAGTAAAACAGAAAGTTTTTCAATTTTCTCTGAAATGGTTCCTGTGAAATTGAATAATGGCTGAACTTTGATAATCGCTTCTTCGGAAATTCCTTTTTCGATCATTTCTTTCTTTACGCCATCTTCGCCTATTTTGTCTAATTTATCTAAAGCAACTGTAAAGTCAATCAATTTATCGGATGCGCCAATAACTTCGGCAATTCCAGAAAGTATTTTTCGGTTATTGATTTTGATTGTTGCTCCTTGCAAACCTAAAGCTGTAAAAACCGAGTCATATAATTGAATCAATTCTACTTCTTGCCACAACGATTTGGAACCAACAACATCGGCATCACATTGAAAAAATTCTCTAAAACGCCCTTTTTGTGGACGATCTGCACGCCAAACTGGCTGAATTTGGTATCTTTTGAATGGAAATTCGATTTCGTTTTGATGTTGTACAACGTATCTAGCAAACGGAACGGTTAAATCATAACGAAGTGCTTTTTCAGAAATACTTGAAGTCAATCTCGTACTGTCTTTAGCATCTAAATATTCGGCATTGGCTTTTGCCAAATAATCTCCTGAATTTAATATTTTAAAAATCAATCGATCGCCTTCTTCTCCGTATTTTCCCATTAGCGTTTCGGAGTTTTCAAATGAAGGAGTTTCTATAGGTTGGAATCCAAATTTTTCGAAATTGCTTTTGATAATTTGAATAATGTATTGTCTTTTTGCCACCTCTGCTGGTGAAAAATCTCTAGTTCCTTTTGGAATACTGGGTTTTGATGCCATTGTTTTACTTTAGAATTTAGTTTCGGATTTCGACAAAATGGTGAAATCCTAAATAGAATGCAAATATCTTATTTTTAAAATTATTACTCCAATAAAAGGAAAGAAAATAGAATACAGAAAAAGAGCCAAGAAGTAAAAACAAAACTAATTATTTATTTTAGGAGCAGAAAGATTTGGTTTTCTTGGAAACATACAACCTGCTATCCGTTTCAATCTTGTTCCCCGAACCCCGGGCAACAAGGATTTACACTGCTATCAGGGCTGGCGGGAAACAAATTACTTCTTTGTTATCATTCACAAAAATCAAATCATTTTCTTTTAGCTAATCATAATAAGACATATAAGTATTCTGATCATCAAAATAAGGCTATTCTTTAAAGGTGTACCCATTCTTTGTCAATCCAAATTTATCCAAAATGCCTAGCCCAGATGTAGTGAAAATTTTGCAGGAAAAAATAATATTATTTTCTTGACCAAAAGAGCGACCAACGGAAGCTCCTTTTGGGCAATTGAAAATAAATTATTTTGACAAAAAATTGTAGCGAAAGCTGGAAATAGCTCCTTAAAACTATTTTGTTCATTTCCTAAATTCTCAAAAGACAGCTGTAACAAAAATTGTATTTTCGTGTCAAACAACCATGATGCTAAAATTATTTAAAGAAAATATCCGAATCGCTTTCGGTTCTATCCGAACTCAATTACTAAGAACTACGCTCACTGTGCTGATTATTGCCATTGGTATAACTGCACTAGTTGGGATTTTGACAGTTGTATCGGCACTGGAAAATACATTGTCATCTGATTTTGCTTCAATGGGTGCCAATACTTTTAATATTAATCAATACGAAAATACTTCTCGACGCCGTGGTGGCGGGGAACGTGAAGTTATAAACCCGATTATTTCGTACCCTGAAGCAGTAGCTTTTAAGAATAAATACAATTATCCAATGACCGAAACGTCGTTGTCTTTCACAGCTACATCAACTGCAGAAGTAAAATATGAAGCCACAAAAACAGATCCCGAGATAAGTGTTTTGGGTGTTGACGAACACTTTTTGGGCAATTCGGGACTGGAAATCGACTCGGGTAGAAATTTTACCAATTTCGATATTTCTAACAATGCTTATGTTTGTGTTTTAGGATCTGATTTTCAAAAAGGGATTTTAAAAGATATGAATCCGATTGGGAAAATAATCTCTATACGTGGAGCCAAATTTAAAGTGATTGGAATGCTAAAAGAAAAAGGATCAACCTTTGGAAACAGCCAAGATTTAAGGGTTTTGATTCCGATACAAGTGGCGCGTTCTTTATTTACAGCACCTAACATCAACTATTCGATAAGTGTTATGGTCGGAAAAAAAGAATTATTGAGCCCAGCAACCGACTACGCGATTAGCGCTATGCGCAGAATCCGAAAATTAAGTCCTGTAAAAGACAATAATTTTGGCGTGGTGCGAAGCGATGATTTGATTAACAAAATACTGAGCATCACGCAATATTTAGGTATCGCTTCTTGGCTTATTGGGATTATCACAATCTTAGGATCGTCTATCGCTTTGATGAATATTATGATTGTTTCGGTGACAGAACGTACTCGTGAAATTGGTGTTCGAAAAGCATTGGGTGCCAAGAAAACAACCATCGCTTTTCAGTTTTTTATTGAAACCTTACTAATTGGTCAAATTGGTGGTTTTGTTGGAATTGTTTTTGGAATTTTAATTGGTTTTGGAATTTCATCTGCAATGAACTTTGCTTTTGTAATTCCTTGGGGAGCTATTATGGCTGCTTTTATAACGAGTTTCATTGTTGCTATTGTTTCTGGATTATACCCATCTGTGAAATCGGCAAACTTGGATCCGATTGAGGCGTTGCGTTATGAGTAGGTTTCAAGTTGCAGACGGCAGAAGGCAGGTTGCAGAAAACAGTATTCAGAAGGTAGATTAAAATAGATTATTGATATAATAATAAAACTAATAACTTTCACTTAATAATTTAGGACACTATGAGATTTCAAGATTTATTAGCCTACAAGAAATCATTTGAATTAGCAATGTCCATCTATCATTTATCGAAAAAATTTCCAACGGAAGAAAAATATTCCCTAACAGATCAAATCAGACGTTCTTCAAGAAGTGTTTCTGTAAATATCGCTGAAGCAACTAGAAAGAGAAGATATGTAAATCACTTCATTTCCAAATTAACGGATAGTGATGCTGAAAACTCAGAAACTCAATCTTGGTTGGAATATTCTCTGGCTTGTGAATATATCGACCAAGAAAATTTTGATACTTTAACCTCAAAAAGCCTTGAAGTTGGTAAATTAATAAATTATATGATGTCTAATCCAGATAAATTCAATTAAAATCTGCCTCCTTTCTACTTTATTAAACTAATACAGCTGAAATCTATTATCTCAAATCTGCTTTCTGAAACCTGCTTTCTGCAATCTGTTATCTGAAATCTGTTATCTGAAATCTATTATCTGAAATCTATTATCTGAAATCTGCCTTCATTATTCTATCATTCCCATAAATATCTTTCCTCAATTCGACATTTTTAAAATTCATCCTTTCCAATAAATCAACCATTTCTTTACCTAAATATTGATTGATTTCAAAGTACAATTGCCCAGGACTAGTCAGATTCTTAAGAGCTAATTCGGCAATTTTTTTATAAAAAATTAATGCGTCATTATCTTCTACAAAAAGCGCTAAATGAGGTTCGTAATCCAAAACATTTTTTTTGATTTCCACTTTTTCCAGATTTCGAACGTACGGCGGATTTGAAACTATAATATCAAATTGCTGACCTAAATCTTCGGTTTCCAAAATACTTTGATGGATAAATGTGATATTTACATTGTTGAGCTCTGCATTTTTTTGGGCTGTTGCCAAAGCTTTTTCAGAAACATCGAGAGCAAAAACCTGAGCATTCGGAATATTCTTTGCTAATGAAATAGCGATACAACCGCTTCCTGTCCCAATATCTAAAATCTTGATTTTTTGACTCTCATCTTTTAATTTTTGATATTGAATAATCCAATCTACTAATTCTTCCGTTTCTGGTCTTGGAATCAAAACATTCTCATTGACCTCAAAATCCAATCCATAAAAACTCGTTTTTCCTAACAAATACTGAATTGGAACTTCTAATTTCAATTGTTCCAAAATCGAGTTCCAAACTAAAAGTTCTTCAGCTGTAAAAACCAAATCAGGTCGCAAAGCCAAATCTACTCTGCTTAATTGTTGTTTTTCTTTCAATATTAAATAGAAAAAACTCTCTGCTTCGTCTTTTCCATAAATTGAGCTAAGGATTTCTATAAATTGAGTTCTGTATTCTTTTATTTGCATTAGAAATTAAATTTTTAAATCTTTTAGCATCCAAACTGGACAACTTGTATGTCCTGTACTTCCCATTGGCGAACAAATATTTTCGAAACCTGATTTTTTATACAACTTTTGAGCAGCTAACATAAACGGCATTGTTTCCAAATAACATTTTTCGAAACCAAAATCACGTGCGCTTTGCAAACACATTTCCATCATTTGGCTACCAATTCCTAATCCTCGCGTTTCAGGCAGGAAATACATTTTTTGCAGTTCACAAAAAGTTTCGACTTCATTTGCCAAAGGCGCAATTCCTGCTCCTCCAACAATTCGCCCTTCACTTTCGACTACATAATAAACAGATCTAGGCTTATTATATTCCTCAAACATTAAATCGAGACAAGGATCTTCGTAGGCTGTACCAACTTTTGGAATATTCATTTCGTCAAAAACACTCCTTATTAATTCAGCAACCGCCTGATTATCCTCTTTTTGTATTTTTCTAATAATCATATCTTAATTTAAAACAACAAAAATAACCATTGTAAACTGGAAAAACATCCTAATTTTGAAACTAAATCCTAATTTCAAAATTACTATTTTTGTAAAGTGAAGATACATGAAAAATATATGAGCCGTTGCATTGCTCTGGCTAAAAACGGTCTTGGAACGACTTATCCCAACCCGATGGTTGGCAGCGTTATTGTTTATGAAGACAAAATCATAGGCGAAGGCTGGCATAAAAAAGCAGGCGAACCTCACGCCGAAGTCAATGCCGTAAACTCAGTTCAAGATAAATCATTGTTAACAAAAGCCACTATCTACGTTAGCCTTGAACCTTGTAGTCATTTTGGAAAAACTCCTCCTTGTTGTGATTTGATTATAAAGCATAAAATTCCAAATGTGGTAATCGGAATTGTTGACCCTTTTGCGAAAGTAGCAGGCAATGGAATCAAAAAATTGATCGAAGCCGGAGTTCATGTCACTATAGGAATTCTAGAAGACAAATGCAATGAACTCAACAAACGTTTTTTTACTTTTCATCAAAAGAAAAGACCATATATTATATTAAAATGGGCTCAAACTCAAGATGGTTTTATCGCTCCTCTTGAAAAAGCAGAAAAAAAACCAGTTTGGATTAGCAATACTTATTCCCGACAATTGACACACAAATGGCGGACTGAAGAACAAGCCATTTTGGTAGGAACCCAAACCGTTATTGATGATAATCCAAAACTAAACGTGAGAGATTGGCAAGGCAACAATCCAATCAGAATCGTATTAGATTCAAATAATCGTATTCCAAAAGAGAGCGCTATTTTTGACAATTCGGTAAAGACCATCGTCCTTAACAATTCCGAAAACTCTATTCTCCAAGAAAACACTACCTTTGAAAGAATAAATTTTAAACAAAATATTGTCGAACAAATTGTTGAATCGTTATACAATCACAACATCCAATCGGTTATCATAGAAGGAGGACTTCGAACTTTACAGACTTTTATTGATGCGGGTATTTGGGACGAAGCTCGAATTTTTACAGGAAATACATTTTTTGGAGAAGGAATTAAAGCCCCTATATTACCAAAAAAGAATTTCGAAAAACGATTAATTGAAAAGGACGAACTCACAATACTAAGAAACCATGATTAATGCTATTATTTTTGATTTTGGAGATGTGTTTATCAATTTAGATAAACAGGCAACTCATGATGGTTTGAAAAATCTTGGTATTCCCGAATGGAATGAAGATTTAGATCAATTGAACTTACAGTACGAAGTTGGAGCCATTACCAAAGAGGACTTTTTATCTGGAATTCAAAAACACACAAATAATGCTTCGATCGAAGACGTTTCAAAAGCCTGGAATGCTATCTTATTAGACTTTCCATTGTATCGATTGGAATTTCTTCAAATGCTTTCGCGAAAATATCGCTTATTTTTATTGAGCAATACTGATGCTATCCATATTGACACTTTTGAACAAAAATCGGGAGCTTCATTTTACAGTGATTTCTACCAATGTTTTGAAAAAGTATATTTCTCATTTGAAATTGGCTTGAGAAAACCCAATCCAGAAGCTTACAACTACATACTTGAACAGAACGGATTACAGGCAAAACAAACTTTATTTATAGACGACAAAAAAGAAAACACAGATGCCGCTGCAGCACTTGGATTTCAAGTTTGGAATTTACAAGTTGGCGAAGAAGATGTTATTCATTTGTTTGATAAAGGAATAATTTGAAAATTAGAAAATGAGGCAATTAAATAATTTTTGATATTGACTTTTGCTATTGCCATTGATTTTTGAAAATGAAAGACACCTATAATACTATTGCATTTCCTTCTGAAGAAACTTTATTTAAAGAAAAAAGCAGCAAATTCTTCGGTTATGCATTTCCAATAGAAACAGAAGAGGAAGTAAAACCCATAATTGAAGCCTTAAAGAAGAAACACCCACACGCTGTTCACTATTGTTATGCTTATCAAATAGGAACTGAAACTATTCAATATAGAGCTAATGATGATGGCGAACCAAGCAATACAGCTGGAACTCCAATTTATGGTCAAATTCAATCTTTTGGACTTACCAATATATTAATAGTAGTAGTTCGAATTTATGGCGGAATAAAATTAGGGGTTGGAGGATTAATCACAGCTTACAAAACTTCGGCACAAATCACTTTGGAATCTTGTGAAATTATCGAAAAAACAATTGATGTTTCGTTCAGGATTTCATTTGATTATAAAAACATGAATAAAGTCATGCGAGTAATAAAAGAAAAAAAATTGGAAATTGTAAATCAGGAAATGGAAATAAATGAAGACACAAATTTACCAATAGGTAAATTTGTAATAAAAACCAGAAAAAAAAATGCCGAAATGGTATTCGACACTTTTCATTCATTGTTTGAAATTGACATAATTAAATTATAAATTCTCATCAAAAAGAGCTCAATTTGATAATTATTCAAAAGTTTTTAGTAGTTCTAAAATGTAATCTGGAGGAGCAGTAGGTTTACCTGTTTTTAGAGACACAAAAACTAGTAAAAATTGAGCCGTTGTTAATAACTCATTAGCTTCGTTATAGATTGCACAATCAAATTCGATCTTCACAGACGTCTGACTTTTGAAAACAGTATGCACCGTCAACAAGTCATCATAAACTGCTGATTTTTTGTAATTGATATTCATATTTACTATCGGAAGTCCAATGCCACTTTCTTCCATCGTTTTATATGAAATCCCTTTGTTTCTAAGCCATTCGACTCTTCCTATCTCAAAATAAGGAATATAATTTCCATGATAAACGACTCCCATTTGGTCAGTTTCTGAGTAGCGCACACGGACTTGAACTTGATGATCTTTCATTAATTTTGGATTAAAAATTTAAATTTAAAAAAGCTTCTTACAACAATTTTTTCAAAAATTATAACTGAAAATATTTTTTTTTACAGATAATTGTTCACATATTTGTTATCCCGAAAAAAGAATTAATTACTCATTCTTTTTGTAAGAAAATAGACATCCAAAATAAATAATTTTAACTAAATATATGAACAAGACTGCACAATCAGTATGGGAAAACTGTTTGTCCTTCATAAAGGACAACATACAAGACCAAGCGTATAAAACTTGGTTTGAACCAATCAAATCAGTTGAACTTACCGATAATGCATTATATATTCAAGTACCTAGTAAATTTTTCTACGAATGGCTAGAAGAACACTATGTAAAATTATTAAAAGTAGCCTTGACCAAAGAACTTGGAAAAAACGCAAAGTTACTTTATAAAATTAAAATGGAAAACACTTATGGCAATAAACAACCGTTTACAGAACAGTTGCCAAGTGCTAATAGAGGTCCAGTAAAACCTCAAGAAGTTGATGCTCCATTCAAAAATTTAAATCCTGAGTTAAAAAACCCTTTTGTAATTCCAGGTATTCGAAACTTAAAAATCGAATCTCAATTAAATGCAAACTATAGTTTCGATAATTTCTTAGAAGGAGATTCTAATAGATTAGCACGTTCTGCAGGTATGGCTGTTGCCAATAAACCAGGCGGAACTTCATTTAACCCATTATTGATTTTTGGTGGTGTTGGATTGGGGAAAACTCACTTAGCACACGCTATTGGAGTTGAAATTAAAGACAAATTCCCTGAAAAAACCGTTTTATATATTTCTGCCGAAATATTCACTCAACAATATATTGATTCGGTAAAGAAAAACAACAGAAATGATTTCATTCATTTTTACCAATTAATTGATGTTTTAATTATTGATGATGTTCAATTCCTTTCAGGAAAATCAGGAACACAGGATGTATTCTTCCATATTTTCAATTATTTACATCAAAATGGAAAACAGGTAATCCTAACATCTGACAAGGCTCCTGTCGACATGCAGGATATTGAACAACGTTTATTATCCCGCTTCAAATGGGGATTATCTGCAGAGCTTCATCAACCGGATTACGAAACAAGAATTTCTATCTTAAAAAATATTCTATATCGTGACGGTGTTGATATGCCAGACGAAATTATTGAATATGTAGCGAGAAATATCAAATCAAATGTTCGTGAACTTGAAGGCGCTATTATTTCATTGATCGCACAATCTTCTTTCAACAAAAAAGAAGTGACAATTGAATTAGCCAAAAGCGTTGTAGAAAAATTTGTAAAAAATGTAAAAAGAGAAATATCGATCGACTACATTCAAAAAATTGTTTCCGATTATTTCCAATTAGATTTAGAGACTTTACAATCAAAAACCAGAAAAAGGCATGTGGTGCAAGCCAGACAATTAGCGATGTTTTTTGCAAAAAAATTCACTAAAGCTTCATTAGCCAATATCGGTTCTCAAATTGGAGATCGGGATCACGCAACAGTACTACATGCTTGTAAAACAGTTGATAATTTAGTTGCTACCGACAAACAATTCAAAAAGTATGTCGAAGATATCAATTCAAAATTAACGCTATAAAGCAATGCCTGTTAAGATTTTAATGGTTTGTTTAGGTAATATCTGCCGATCTCCCTTGGCAGAAGGCATTTTAGCCTCAAAACTTCCTAAAGAAAAGTTTTTTGTAGATTCAGCAGGAACAGGGTCATGGCATATTGGTCATTCTCCAGATAAACGTTCCATTGCAACCGCTCAAAAAAATGGCTTAAATATTACTAATCAAAAAGGAAGACAATTCTCAAGAACCGATTTTGATACTTTTGATTACATTTTCGTAATGGACAATAGCAATTATAGAGATGTAATTCATTTGGCACAAAACGAAACCCACAAAAACAAAGTACAACTCATTTTAAACTCTATTTTCCCAGACGAAAATGTTGATGTACCAGATCCTTATTATGGTGCTACAAACGGATTTGATTCGGTTTATCAAATGCTTGACGAAGCTTGTGAAATAATAGCAAAAAAACTGATTTCAGATCATTCTGAGTAAAACCAGTCACACTTTTTATACCTTTGCCTTTATTATTTTACAGAATCCAAAATTTATATTTCGAAAAATAAAAAATATAAATACTCAAAATTATTCAAAGGCAAACTTATGAAACCTACACCTCTTTTTGGAAAACTATATTTAATTCCAACTACCATGGGCGAATGTGACCCAATGGATGTTTTACCACAAACCATAAAAAGAAGTGTCGATTTAATAGATCATTATATCGTTGAAAATGACAAAACTGCCCGAAAATCCATCAAGCTAGTCAATCCTGAGAAAAAACAATCGGAATTAAAACTTTTTGTACTCAATAAACACACAGAACCGAAAGAGCACCAGGATTTTATCAAACCTCTTTTAGAAGGTAAAAATATGGGGCTCATGAGTGAAGCTGGCTGTCCAGGTGTAGCAGATCCGGGAGCAGTAATTGTTAAATTAGCTCATGAAAAAGGAATCCAAGTTGTCCCTTTAGTTGGTCCATCCTCTATTCTTTTAGCAATGATGGCTTCAGGAATGAATGGACAGAGTTTTACTTTTCATGGTTATTTGCCAATAGAAAAAGATGAAAAAAGAGCTAGTTTCAAAAATTTAGAAAGAATATCTTTCGAAAAAAATCAATCTCAGATTTTTATAG
>NZ_DATIDY010000057.1:0-14898 GCF_035456085.1 Flavobacterium sp. | reverse complement strand
TTGTCAAAGTAATTTAAGATTGATTGTTAATTAAGTTATGGTGTTTAACAGAAGATTGAAGCTTTTAAGCTGTTTTAAAAGAATCTACATTGGGTAAAAGTTTTGGGATGTATGTTTTGCCTGTGTTTATCAATAGATTCTCAAAATCTATAGCTTCCCATCTGTATTTGATTTCTAATTTCCTGTAAAGCTTTTTAAATTTATTGTCCTATGTTGTACCCAAGAAATAAAAAAAGCCTCTACATTACTGTAAAGGCTTGATTTTACTAGTGGTCCCACCTGAACCACTGTAACTACAAAAACACCTCTTTTGTAATTCCTTTATTTTAGTTAAAAATACTTATAAAATCAATAATAACAATGCTTTGTAAATGTATTTTGTTTTTGTTTAGTTTGCAATAGTTTTAAACAATTTTTATTTTACCGTACAAGTACCGTACAAATAAATTATATTTGTATTGCTCAAAAAAACATTTAATATGGCAACGATTAATTTTTTGTATCGCTCAACCAAAGACAAAGCAAATTTGCATTTGCGTTTATTGTTTCGTTTAAATGAAACTGATTTTGTATTTGGAGTAAATACAAAGTTTGAAGTATCAAAAGACTACTGGAATGGAAACCATGTAATCGATAAGAAAACAAAAAAAATTAGAGGAACGAAAGAACCTGAACTTTTAAATAAACGATTAGAAGTAAATACAGAGCTTAATAAAATTGAAAACCATATTTTAAAAGCTTTTAATTCTGTTAAACCTGATGAGGTAAATAAAGAGTGGTTGCAAACTCAAATTGACAACTATTACGATCCACCACAAGAAGCCGAAGCACTACCAAAAGAATTAATAAAGTACGTTGATTATTATATCGAAATAAAGCGAAATGAAGTGTCAAACGGAACTATCAAAAAATGTAATGTTATAAAGCAATTATTAATTAGACATCAAGAACACGAAAAAAAAACTTTCTTAATTGCTGATATAGACACCCAATATAAAATTGGATTTGAAAAGTACTGCATAAATAACCAGTATGCACCCAATACAATAGCAAGGGCGGTAAAGTTTGTAAAAACTATTTGCAAACACGCTAGGTTAAATGGACTTGAAATAAGCTATCAATTAGATAATATAAAAACAAAGTTTCAAAAAGTAGATAGCGTTTATTTAACCTTTGATGAGTTGGAGAAAATTGAAAAAATTAAGAAAATCAAATTAACAGATAGCTTAGATAATGCGAAAGACTGGTTAATAATTTCGTGTTATTGTGGACAAAGAGTATCGGACTTTATGCGTTTTGACAAATCAATGATTAGATACGAAAAGGATGACAAGGGGGAATTAAAGCCATTAATCGAATTTACACAGGTTAAAACCAATAAAATTATGACCGTACCATTACACCCAAAAGTTATTGAGATACTCAATAAAAGAGGTGGTGAGTTTCCATATGCAATATCAGACCAAAAGTATAATGATTATATCAAAACAGTTTGTGAGATTGCAAAAATTACTTATTTGGTTAATGGCAGTAAGAAAACAGAAACCGAACCCGAAAGCGGAATTTTTAGAAAAGAAACCAAGGAATTTAGAAAATGTGATTTAGTCACTAGTCATATTGGAAGACGTAGCTTCGCAACAAATTTTTACGGTTCAAATATACCAACAGCTTTACTAATTAATATCACTGGGCATAGTACCGAAGCGATGTTTTTGACTTATATCGGCAAAAGCAATAAAGATTTAGCAAAAGAAACGTTTAAGTATTTTAAAGTATAAAAAGTTTTGTTTTAAACGCGTGCATTTCGCAGATAAATTATGTAAAATTATGATTTCAGAAAAAATAAATGCCTTATTGCAATTTGTTAAGTTTTTGCACTCTAATATTAATAACTTCAAACGATTTGATGATATAATCAATGACTACAATTTGCTGTGTACGGAATCCAGCAAATTAAGCCCCTCAAAAAACCACAATGACAAATTAAGAAGTGATGTACTGCAATTGGATATAGATGCCAAATTTAATGTCATTGATGTAAACATAATACAACCGATAAAATTAAAAGCACGTGAATTAAATATTAGCATACAAACATTCAATGATGTGTGGAGCGAAAATATCGCAGAAATTTGTGCTTTCAAAAGGAGTTCTAGCGACGATGATGCTTTAGAAATACTGCCTTATAAAAGTATGTACATTGAATTAAAGAAAGAAGTAAACTGGCTAGGTTTTTTAGGTACTTTCTCATCAGATTTAGACAAAATACTAAAAGAACTATTCGATTATTTTTCAGAAAAAACTGAAAACAAAATAGATAAAATAGAGATGGTCGAGGTTGATAGTTTGCCACTTCTACAATTCCAAGCTGGTAAACCTGATGAGCTCGAAAAAGTATTGCACCCTAAGCATGACCCTAATTTGTGGAATAATGATTGTTTTGAATTGTTTAAATATCTTTTTGATGAGTATTACAAAGGAACTATAAGACAGATTACTAATATTTGGTTTTATTTGAAAGAATACAATAGCAAAAGATATAAATTGTATGCAACGAAAGATTCGTATAAATTTTTTATAAAAGATAATTATAAAATTGAAATAAAAAATTTCGATAAGGCACTTCTAAAATGGGAAGAAAAAGAATACGAAAAAATTGACGAACACCGTCAGAATTATGAAGACGGATTGAAATAAAATTTAAAACACGTAAAAAACACGTAAAACACTTTTTTCAACACTTTTTTCGACACACATTGTAGTAGGACATTTGCAAAGTATAACAAATAACACTTTGAAAATGAATGTATTACAATTTATCCAAACAACACCCGAAGCATTAGCCGAGCTTATCAATGAGGGCGTTAAAAGTCAATTGGAAGATTTTAAAAAAAATCTCAATACTCACAATCCTGATGAGTTGTTAACCCGAGAGCAAACGTGCGAGTTTCTACAAATAAATTCGAGTACTTGCTGGCATTGGACAAATAAGGGCAAAATTAAAGCTTATGGAATTGGTAACCGCAGATACTACAAAAAAGCGGAATTACTAGAATGTTTAAAACCGCTAAAAAAATAAGGCCATGAGTACCGAAAATACACATAGCCAAGAGAAATCTTTGAAGACTCAACCAATCAAAGATACAAAATTTAAAGATACAAAAGGTCTTATCGATGCTATTGATACAAGCTTGAACAGTGCTCATAGTGAAAAGCTAGCGGAAGAATCACATGTACTTAATCGCCTGAAATTCAAAATTAACTTAAAAGAAAAAATCGTGCCTCCAAAAATCGCGTGGAGTCTTTGCAGGACAAAAAACCAAGGTGAAGATATTCTAGGAACTATGGGGAATTTTGGTTTAATAATTGGCAAAGCTAAATCAAAAAAAACATTTTTCACTAGTATAGCGGTTGCTACTGCATCAAACAATAACCACAGTTTATTAAATCGGTTCAAAAGCTATCTGCCTAGTAATAAAAATGAAGTTCTCTATATTGATACGGAGCAGGGGAAATATCACGTTCAGAATGCTGTTAAACGTATCTGCAAGCTGATTAATATTGAGGAACCTGTGAACTTACATGCATTTCATTTAAGAAGCTTAAGTCCAGCCGAAAGGTTGCAATTTATCGAATCGGAAATTTACTTAAATGATAAAATCGGGTTTGTTGTAATTGATGGAATTAAAGATTTAGTGACCTCAATTAATGATGAGGGGGAAGCGACCATGATAACTACAAAGTTGTTGAAATGGACAGAGGAAAGAGATCTCTATATTTTAACCGTCCTGCACCAAAATAAAGGAGATAATAACGCAAGAGGGCATATTGGAACCGAATTGATTAATAAGGCGGAAATAGTTCTTTCTGTTACTGCTTTGGAGAATGATAAAGAAATTTCAATAGTTGAAGCCCAACAATGCAGAAATCGTGAACCTGAAACTTTTGCTTTTAAGATTGACGAAGATGGACTGCCTTTTTTAGTTTCAATGGATGAACTGCCAATAAAAAAAACTAACAATTCACGTAAAGAAACAGATTTAGAGAGCCATCAAAAGTACCAATTATTGACCGAAGTATATAGTCATGAGAAAGAATTTAAGTATGGTCAATTGCTACTCCAAATAAAGCTTGCATACACGAATCAATTTGAAAAGAATTTAGCTGACAATCGAATTAAGGGTTTAATTACTGAATGCAGTAACAAAGGTTGGCTAATTCAGGCTGAGAAAAAAGGCTCATACACTCTTGGTGAATATTAAAATTTATCGGTTTAAGGTTTGGCTGTATATATAGGCTCCTAAACCTTAAACCTTGAATTTGAAGTTTAATAAACTAGTTTAAACCTTTAAACCGATGAAGCGATTCAAATTTAGCAAAAACCGAAAATTTGTAAAATATTGTCCCTGCGGAAGAAGCAATAAAGATGGAAAATTTGCTCCAATTGGAGGTCACACAAATTGTGGATATTGTCATAGTTGCGATAAATATTTTCCTCTAGGTGCTGGTACAATAGTAGAACCATCTGATATAATAGATAAAAAAGAAATTCCGTTACCCCCTACTTATTACAGTCTTGAATTGGTAGAAAAAACCGTATTGGATAATTCTATAAGTAATTTTATCAAATTCCTAAGAACGATTTTTCCTGATGACATAATAATTGAGACCATCAATAAATATCTAATAGGTACATGGGACGGAGATAAAGTAATATTTTGGGAACTTGACCAACAAGGGAAAGTGTACCACGGCAAAGTGATGGGATATGATCCAAAAACAGGTAAACGTTCTTACCTAGAAAATGGCGATGCTGATATAACCTCCATGAGATGTTGTTTGAAGTTATGGAAATTCAAAGATGATCGTTGCTTATATGGGTTGCATACAATCAATAAAGACACATGTATAGTAGCATTGGTAGAAGGTGCAAAAACAGCCTTTATAATGAGAATGCTCAAACCTGAATATAAATGGTTAGCAACGGGGGATAAAGGTAGATTTAATTATAAATTCCTAAAAGCGATTAAGCATTGCAAAATAGAGGTTTTCCCTGATAAAGGTGAATATGCTGATTGGTCGCAAAAGGCCATTGAGTTAAACAAAAAAGGTTTCAATATAGAAGTACATGATTTATTGGAAAATATGGATTACCCCAAAGGAACCGATTTGGCAGATATTTGCATAGATCTAAGAACCAAAGAATTTCTACAAAATTGGCAACCAAAGAATGATTGGGATTTTTCCGAGGGAAGTCGTGAAGTTTTCCGAATGGTTCAGGAACGGAAAATGATAAGATTAGAATTGACAAAAGAGGAATCATATAAAGCAATACAATTTTTCAGCGATAATAATACAGATATCTATAGGTTATAAAAAAATGGAAGCCTCAGTATCAAGTTTTAATATGTTTTTTTTTGATTTAAAGATATATGATATCTAGTTAAACGCAATAGAGTTTAAAATTGCAGATAATGAATTGATTGAGCGACCGAGTTTGAAAACGGTTTTGATTTAGCAGATTTTTATCTAAAGTAGACAAAAATAGAAAATATGAAAAGGAACAAAACAGGCGGACGAACCAAAGGAACATTAAACCGCACAACAGCAGAAACAAAGGAATTAATCCAAAATGTAATTAGTAATGAATTGGATAATATTGCCGATTTACTAGCAAAATTACAGCCAAAGGAACGATTAGATACTATCATTAAATTATTACCCTACATAGTACCCAAACAAAGCGAAATTGCAATTGATAATAAAGAAGTACAACGTTATGCGGAAATTACTCTAACTTTTGTACCTCCAATTGATTACGACGATGATGATGATTAGATTATGTCGCCCTGTGGCTTTAAGAGGCTTGGAATTAAATTAACCCATATTTTTGGAATAGCCAAATCATCCCAAATGCAAAACCAACTTTCCATTAAGCCTAAAACCCCAATCTCGCCAAACGGTTGTTAGTGGCAGGCAATTTTTATGAGCCATTTGAATTATTTTCGACTATTTCGACTATATATTTTAAAATCATCGTCGTCTACCTTTATAAATAAAACGGTTTAGAGGACTTCCTAATTGTCTAAAATTTACATTACGAGACAGGGTTTGTTGATGCTCTAGTCGTCGTTTTACTTCATCTTGTTTTCTAAAGTCATTTATAAATTCTTCAACTCTCAAAGTCCATTCTCCATTTGTTGTTGCATTTATGAAAGCTTTTCGTGAAATCTCTGCAACTCTAGCGTAACTTCCAACTTGTGGAAATAAGCAGTAAAGAGTATTTCTCAAACCTTCGGAATCGTCCATTGATCCGTCTCCTCGAAAATCAAAGATTACAGGTACAGAACTTTCAAGCCAAGCTGGCGGAAAACACCAATCTACAAGATCAACTCGAAATATTTTCGGATTGTCGGTATTATAAAAAATTGTATTTTCAAAACAGTTATTTTTACCTTTAAGAAAACGAGGATAATCATATTTTAAACGTGTGCCGTCAACTATCCAAACCATGTTTTTATAAAATTGTTCTCGGGAAGTTCGTTCTTCAGGTTTAATATGCGAATGTTGAAACTCTACAACGAGATTATGAACTGTACGAACATCTGCAATGTGTTTTTCTCCTGTTCTTTTATCAAGTAATGATACTTCTTGCCAATCGGCTGGATAATTGTTTTTCCAAGTTCGGTGCCACTCTGTTTCACGTTCCCACCAATTATCACAATCTGTTTTGCTTTTATGTGCCCAATGCCAAATTTTTCGTGTGCCACATTTTGCAATAACTGGCTTCGAACAACAACAACACAATCCGTTTAGTTTTGGTTGAGCTTCTGTCCGATCGTTACCTATTAAAGCAAAGCGCATATTCTAAATTGTTTAGAGGTTTGTTTTTTACATTTTTGGTGAATGCTCGCCACTAACGTTCTCGCGTTACAAGCAGTTTGGGATTAAATCAGCTTATCTTTCGGATTTGCCTAATCTTCCAAATACAAACCAATTTTTCCATTAAGCCAAATCCCCAAATTGCTTGTAGCGTGTGTTAGGCGTAGTTGTTATTTTATTTTTTGAAGGTCAAATTTTATTATTTCGAACAATATTATTGAGAGCCAATTTATTCCGTGTAAAGTGATTGGCTTAAAAAATTGGTCTGGAAACATTAGTTCCGTGGAATCAAAATTTTCTTGCCAACTACCTTTTAAATTGTGAAAAAATCTATTTCTAAGTTCAATTAATAAATCATAATAACCTATGAATTTTATTTTAATGAAACTGTTTTCAGATTTGTCTAAAACAAATTTTTCATTTACTTTCTTTAAATATAGTTCGTAATATTTAGGTCTTAATTCTTCAATATCAACTAAATTTAAATCAATTGTAATGTTGGAACTGTAAAAATCTTCATCTTTAAAAGTCTCGGATACAAACCTTTTAAAAAATAGAAGTTCTCCATCTTTATCTTTACCAAAGTAAGATTGTAAGTCGTGGTATGTTTTATTATAATCATCTTTTTTAGAGATAAAGATTAAAGGTATTGAGTAAGAGATTCCTTCAATAATTCTGTATAAATAAATGAAAGATTCTAAAAATTTATCGCTTTTATAAGCAATTAAACATTTTATTAATTCAACTTCAATTGATTTATAAAATTTTCTATTAGCTCTTGCTTTTAAGAAAAAATAATTTAAATCTTCTAATGATACACTTTCATCAAATTGTTCAAGGAGAGTGTCATACTTTAAAGATGGATTTTCTTCAGTAGGAAATTTTATGTTATTATCTCTTATCTTATATATTTTATCTTGATAATTATCTTTGATATTTACAGTACCCGAAATTAGCCTAAAGATATTAAGAATAGGAGATGGATTTTCTTCAGTCTTCAAGTGTTTATATTTCGTGTTGTTTCTAGCTACTGAATCAACTATTGAGTATCTGTTAATCATTTGTTATATCACTAAAATATTCTAATAATTCATATGTGTCAAAATCTTTAAGTTTTGAGTAATTTTTAAAATATTCAAAAGATAATTCTCTTCTCATTTTACCTAACTTAATTTTGGATGGGTTAAAATCAGAAAATGCCTTTTCAAAAACCTCAATTGAATTTGAAAACTCTTCTGGAGTTAAATCTAAAATTATTTTGTGAGAAGTTTTCAAACCGACTGCAAATCCTACTAAATTATTAGCTTGCTTTAACCATTTAATATTTGCAGGAATAATTTGAAATTTAGCAATTGCTTTTATAACATCTTCAAAATTTCCTGAATCGTCTATAGGCTCAGTCGAAATGATTTTATTTACAATTAATTCATCCATTTTATCTTGGATGATTTTTTTATTGTCTACCATTGGCGAATTAGCCATATATGCTAGATAAGCTTGCTCAATATCAGATTTATTAAAAGAGTTTATTTTGATTTTATCAGCTCTTTCTTTTTCAGTTTGAACTTCGATGCCAAGTGCTTCAAAGTTGAATACATTAGCCATTAACATTTCAACTTGATGACGTGGTGTCATTGGTTTTTGCCCGTTATTTAGAGTAATCATTCGATAAAGCAATTTGTCAACTTTGTCACTAAAAATGATGTTGAAATAAAGTTTTTTATCGAAATCAAAATTTTCTTGATTTGAAACTCTTAATAAAGTGTTGAGTCTTTGTATTCCATCTAAAACAAATGAGTTCTCATATTCATTATTAAAATATGTTTCAATTTTTTCTATTTGGGTTTCAAGATTAATTGCTTTTTCTACAAAAGCTAGTGTAATAGGTGGCATAACACAACCATTAACAATGTCTCTTTCGAGTTTTTCATAAAACTTTTTATCTTGTAATTTCCTTTGAAATTCAGTTTTACTAATTAATGGTGTTAACTTTTCAATTGCTTCTCTGTAAGTCAAAGAGCCAGTAGCTACAACGCCATTAATTACTTTGTCAAAATCTTTATCGTATATTTTCATTTGTTAAAATTAAGTTTTTTTACAATTACGCCTAACTTGCCACTACGTGTATAGAGTAATGATGTAGTCACTATTATACACCAATTTTGGAGAGATTGTAGTGATGAATGTCATACATTATTTATTCTAATTTATCTGTTTTTGTAAAATTACTCATTAATAAATCCAAAGTTTTATCATCAATATGTTTTGCTAGAAGCAATCTTTCATCAATAGTACAATAGCATTTCCCATTTAATTTTCTAAAATTATTAATGACAAAATCAGAATAGTCATTTTTGTTAATATTGGATTCGAAAAATTCAAATTTACATTCTGAACTATTATTGAAAAATTCCAAAAAGTTATCTCTAAACGTTTCTTTTACCTCTTTTCTAAATGTTAGAATTTCTGATTCATTAAAGTTTGTGTAAGCCTTTAAAACGTATAAAAAATTAATTTTATACTGATGAACAAATAATGTATCTCTATCAAATAATCGTTCTTCAAAATGATATGAAGGTACAGGACTTCCTTTTTTAGTTATTGAATGCGCATCGTAATTTGAAACATCATCTATATAACCATAGATAAAGAAGTTTGGAGAGATATTATAGCCTTCGGTTATTTTATCTCTATATCTTAAATTACCGATTTGATTTTGATTATTTTTATTAAGTAAATCAATATTGAATTGAATTACATTTTTGGCATAAGTAAACTGTTTGTATTTGGATACTTTACTTGCTGTATTATCTGATTTATAGTATTTAGAATCTCCAATATAGAAAATATCGCTGGTATCAATTAATGATTTATAATCGTAAATATGATCAATAATTTTACCATCGTCATTGTGCTTTAATTTATCGATTGTAATACCATCAACTTCAAGTGTTTTTAATTCGTCTGAAAATAATTTATCGACCATATCCTCAAACACTATATTATAATTGCTTATCGCTAGGAAATCTTCTCTTTTTCGTTTAATACTACTTTTGTCAAATTGGTCGAAATACAATTCACACAAACGATACATTTTTTTTAAAGCATCGCTGAAATAACGGTGTTTTATTTTTCTGAGTTTGGCACTACCATTTAAGCACAATGTGTCAAAAGGTTTTCCATCTATAAGATTGAATGATTTATCAATTTTTAGGTTAAGATTGTGTTGTGTATTTAGATGATTTAGAATAGAAAAGAAATAGGTTAGTAGTTCTTCTTCGTTATTTATTATTTTTTTCTTATTGGTTATTTCTATATATATGGGTGTTTTGCCATTTGCTAAAATAGGTAAGGATTTTCTAATGGTTTTTTCCCATTTTGGTTTTTTGGCTTGGTTGGAAACAAATTCTATGTGTTTGAACAATATTTGTTGTTTGTTCTTTTTATAAAAGTTTACAAAACTTAATAGTAAATCAAGAAAAGAATATTCTTTATCGCCTAAATTAGTGTTTAGTTCAAATGTTTCCGTATTATGAATTATGGTTGTATCGTTGTACCTTTTTTTAAATTCAGATAGACTATTGTAGAAATGTACCGATAATTGGCGTACCCAATTGTATTGCGTTTTGTGCTTTACGGATTCATTTGTAATTAAATCAACTAATTCATTTTTTTTACAGCCAAAAACTGTTTTGTCTTTATCTCTCATAAAGACTTTTGGAAGCATAAAAACCAAGCTATTTTTCTCAAAAGAATGGTAATACCCAACAGACGTAATTATTCCATCCAAGCCGTTTTGTTTATAAAACTTTGGATCATCGAATACTTCTTGAAGTAATTCTATTGGATATATTTCGTTTTCAATTAGGATTTTCATTTTTATGACTCAAATTCTTCTTGATCTTCTGCCACTTGTTCTAATTGAGAATCATCTTCTACAATTTCTAAAGTTTTTATAGGTAGTAACTCAATTCTGTCAAATAATTCTTTGATTTTCTTTTTCCCATTTATATTAATTGGGAAGAAATCTTCATAAGAAGTGTTCTCTTCGAATACTTTGTTGTTTTCATCTTTGAAAACATCATTCCATAAGTAGAAAATTACCTTGTTTATAAATGGTTTTAAAGAAATTGTATTTTCATTATCAGGTTTAATGAAGTAATTACCAATACATTTATCCATACCCAATGATGGATTATTTTTAATATGATTTAAATTTATTTTTTCAATAAATTTAATCCATCTGTATTTTTTTCCATCTTCTATGTCAATTTCAAAATCATAAGAATCATTCTTCTTTTCGTAATCAACATTAGGGGTATAACAGATTGGTATGTATTCCCAATCCCAACGTCTTTTAAATGCGCTGTCCATTGGAAACAATGATTGGTCGGAAGTGTTCATAGTGGCTAGAATATTTAGGTTATGTGGTAGTTTTAAACCATTTGCTATACCTAAATGATTTTTATCTTTGAATGAATCTTCTAAATATTCTCTTAATTCTGTTGATGGTGAAACAGTGTATTTGGATGTTCTATCTAACAACTGGAAAATTTCTCCGAAAATCTCCGCACAATTGCCTCTATTGATTTCTTCGATAACTAAATAATATTGATGGTCTAAATCTTGCCAAGCACGCTCATAGATGCTTGTAAAAGATTGAGCAACAAATTCATAACGCACCTCATTTTCAAAATACTCCCCAGTTTCATCCTCATATCTTACTTTCACAGATTTGGGTTTATATCCCCCTATAAAAGATGCGTTGTCAAATTCAGGATGAAAAGTTACTCTTTCGTAATATTTGGATTCTAACTGTTCTATTTCTTTATCAACTTTATGAGATTTTCCTGTTCCGGGAGCACCGTAATAAATGATGTTTTTTGATTGAATTTTTTGATCTTGATTTTTTTTAAAGTCCCTTAAAAACGACTGATAATTATCCTTATTGAGAATTGCTCTAGGTAGATGAGTTGAAGTAGCTAAACTGTAAGACCAGAAAGGGGTTTTTTCATTCCAAATATTTTCATTTAACTTTGTAATGAAGCCATCCAGTTCTTTAAAATCAACATCAAAAGGACTCACGCCAAATGTTTCTATATATTTTTCTTGCAATCTGTTTAAAAATGAAACCGTCTTCGAATAATTATTGTCAAAATAATTATTCTTAGGTTTGGCATTTAGCCATTTTGTGAATTGCGAAATTATATCTTCGGAACTAATCAACTCAAAATCTACATCTATGGCATTTGTATTTCCTTGAATAATTTTTAAGGAATCATTATTTATATCTAATGATAAGAAATCAAAAAACGCTTTTTTATCGTTTCGATCACCTAAATTATATTCATAAATATAATTATCTAAATCGTCGTATTTGATTCCGTCTTTTAATTTTAGTTTGTTGTTTTTTACTTCAAAAATTTCAGAATATTGGTTGATAGAATTTACTAATATATCATCATTTCCAATTGGCTCTTCAAATAATTCATTTTTGACCTGATTCCAATCCATTTCTGCATTATTGGCTTTCAGTTTTTTTGCAAATTCAACATGTATTATTTTAGGCTTAATATTTTCAAAACCTTTTTTTGTATATGGGTTTGGAACATAATACTTCGTAATCCAATTTCTTAGATAGCCGTGTAATTCATTCGGTGTAGGGGCATGGTGAAATTTAGTTATGAATTCATTATTAAATTCGTAATATAATCCTAATTGACAAGCTAATTGATAAGGAGTTCCGAAAAATTCTTCCCCCCAATTTTGATTTGTAATTTCTCTTCCTCTGATAGACGGTAGATTTTCTTTTGGTAATGTTTCAATTAATTCTCTAATCGTTTTGAAGTAAGGATTTCTCCATCTGCATATTGGATCTGCCATGATTATATTCCGAATTTAGTTATGTCCATTTGTTTCATTAATGCTATAAATACATTTGCAACAATACTGTTTCCAGCTTGTCTGTACATCTGAGTGTCACTCACTACTTGTTTGAAATCATCTTTAAATCCCATTAAACGTAAGCATTCTCTAGGTGTTAATTTTCTAATTTTTCCTTTGTTGTGAGTAACGTAATTGTCAACTCCTGAACGATGCATTTTGTGCATAGACTGTAAAATTGGTCTTGCTATTTCTAAATCAGTACCTACAGTTGTTTTAAAAGTCTTTGTTCCTGTAGCTAGAACATATGCTTTAGTCTTTTCTGATAAATAATATTTTTCTTCTACTTCATTAACATCAAAAACAAAGTCATTAAAATCACATTCAGATTCTTCAAATATAAAATCGCCATGCCAATTAAATTGTTGGTTAGCTTTTTGACATAAAGCAATTTCACCATTGATTTGGGTGTATCTTTTGTTTCTGTTTTTTGTGCTAGTCACGAATTTAATTCCTTTTTCTTTGAGATAATACTTACTTTCAGTATAATCCTCAAGGAAATCTTGCATTTTATATTCTAGTGGAATTGGTTCAGGAAATTCAAAATCTATAGAATGGTCTTTGAAACCTATTACAAAAATACGTTCACGATGCTGTGGAATACCAAAATCTTTAGAGTTTAATAATCTATATTTAAATTTATACCCAAGCTCTTTAAATGTCTCTTTTATCACTTCAAAGGTATTCCCTTTATCATGATTCACTAAACCTTTGACATTCTCAAAAATAAATACTTTTGGTTGACTTTCTTTTACTATTCTTGCAAACTCATAGAACAAAGTACCTCTTGTATCATCAAATCCCTTTCGTTTACCTACCATTGAAAAAGATTGACATGGGCTTCCACCCACTAATAAATCTATTTTATCAATGTACTTTTTACCATTAATATTTTTTACATCATCATACCAACTTGATTCTGCAATCTCATAGTTAGCGAAATAACTTTGTTTTACATATTTGTCGTTATCACAAGCAAAGACTATTTCTTCTTTTAGATTTAATCTTTTTAAAGCATGTTCAATTGAGCCAATACCACTAAACATTGTTGCAAGTCGTATTGTCGCATTAGGGTTGCTAAAATTCTTTATTGTCCAATCCTCAATTCTTCTATTAACATTTTCTATTGGTTCGTTTACCTCAATGTTCTTTATTTCTTTTTCTTCAACTTTTACTTTTTTTGATTTCATTTTTCTTTATTATTATTGAAGAATATTTTAAAACTTAACAACATTCTTTTTAGACGAATGTTTATTTATATCTGCTTTTATTTGTTCCTCTGCTACTTTAAAAATTTCAGTAGCATTGTCTTCTTGTTTAATCAATTCATATACTTTATCTGCTAACCAAATTGTGCACAAATCTTTTTCATTTGTATTTAAAAGTGATGCAAATATTGGAATATGTTCTCTTTTTGCCCTCCTTTCGCCTCGCTCAATTTTACTAAGCATTGCAGTGTCCATATCTAAAGCATTGGCTAATTGCCTTTGTAATAGATGATTTAATTCACGTAATTGTTTTATGTGTTCCCCAAACTTCATATTACTATTATTGACTTGTCAAATTTTGTCTAAAAATAAATAAATAGGCCTTTTTAAAAACGAGTGATCCCAAAAGTTATACACAAGTTGAAAACAAAAAAATTATATTTTTAATCGATAAGTTGTCTTTTAACAAGCAATAAAATTTGGCAATATGAGTAATTCGATGACTAAAATAAAAAATGCAACCCTTGCGAGTTGCCTTAGTTTTTAGTAGTATCTCAAAGAAAAGTGACCTGATCGTTATCTTTCTCCGCAACTTATCAAACTATTTTTTTGCGAAAAAAAATAGTTTTTCAGGAAAAACAAAACCCAGCAATACAAAAATCGTACAAATTAAGAAAATAAAAAACCGTAAATCACTAATTATAAGCGATTTACGGTTTTTAAAAGTGGTCCCACCTGGGCTCGAACCAGGGACCACCTGATTATGAGATAGATAAATAGCCTTTGCACTTAATTGCATTTAGCTTCAAAGTAACTATATATCAACTACTTATGAATTTTTAAAAATACTTTTGTTTCATTCAAC
>NZ_DATIDY010000056.1:0-17760 GCF_035456085.1 Flavobacterium sp. | reverse complement strand
TTTTGAATTCTGAATTTTTGAATTCATTTTGTGAATCTTTTTTTGAGCTTTTTTGAATTCAATCAAATCTATCTCTCCATTTAAACACGCTTTTCCATCTTTAAAAAAGCTTTTAAATTTCCCGGAAATTTTTTTCTGCTTCTCAGTTAGTTTTAATTTGCTGGTATAACTCAAATAACAGAAATCATTTGTAACTATTTTGGATTTTGAGTAGATGATGTTTTTCTCGGTAAAACTAAATTCATTTGTCTTTTTATTATAAAATCCTTCTATTTTATTTTTTGTTTCATTATCACCTCCAAGATCCGTAATCGATTGACCAGAAATTTTGCCATCACGTTCTGTAAAAGCCAAATGATAGGATATAATTGTGGTTTTATTGAGTTTTAATAAACCAGTAAACTCATATTCCTGAGAAAAAATCAAGGATGAATTTATTAGAAAAAATAGTACTAAAAAGAAATTTTTCATTGGGTAATTACTCTATATTTGCGGGCATTTAACAACAAATAAAACCTTTAAAAATGAAATTTAAAATTTTTGCCCCCCTTTTATTTTTTGCCTTTTTTACCAATTTTGTATTTGCCTCATTTCCAGTAGAGAGAGTTCAGCCTGTTGCAAATAAAATTGAAAACACGAATTCTAATACAGTAGCAGCTGCTGATAATGAAGATGACAATGCATCCTTTTCTGCAGTAGTGTCGGACCAAAAAAGTCAAGGAATTGCATTAGTTCTTGCTTTAACATTAGGTTTATTAGCTGCCCATAGATGGTATTTAGGAACACCAACTGTAATAAACATATTTTTTATTTTCACTTTAGGAGGTATTGGTATATGGTTATTAGTGGATATCATTAGAATATGTTGTGGTGGAATGAATCCTCAAGGAAGATATAAAAAATCGTTCTTTTAATGGTAACAGCCAAGAAATTTATAAGCTTATCAATTCTGTTGGTAAGCTTATCGGTTACAGCTCAAATTTCTGTTGGCAGAAGCCATCGTGGACCTTTTGACGATTTTAAAAAGGGAGATTATAAAATTATTAAAGCAAAAAAAACTGTTTTTGTAATCGATGATTTTAAAGTTCCCGAGTTTGAAAAAATGCTCAGTTCGTTTTGGGATCTAAACAAATACATTGTTGTTTCCAGAGAAGATTATGAAAAAACAAAGGAAAATTATCTCACTGAGGAATATGCTATTTTTGAGTTTAAAGGAGATGTTGTCACCAGCAGTCCTGCACCAGGTACTTCTGGGATAACTAACGAGTATTTGCATCTATTTTATAAGTATTATTATTACTCTGATATTAAAGTCAAAAACGACAAAACAAAATATGATACGAATGAAGTAGCAGCTATTTTTTTTGGCGGTAATGCAGAAGGTATGTGGGGAATGATTAACAGTAAAACATTTTATAATTTAGGTGAAAACCTATATAACTATAAATTAGGTTTTATGAAAAATTACCTCCAATTTGTTAATACTACGCTTAAAGATGAATGGTACAGTTTTGCTTACGCTTCAGATTATGATAAAAAGAAGATAAAAGCATTAAAAACTTCGACTCTTTATATTCCGGATTATCTTAAAACAAAATATGATGCCTTTAGAGGAACTGATTCTGAAAGAGAAAGCCCTGATGATTTACTTAAAAAATACAGCTATAAGTCAGAATTCATAGATACAGACAAGCTTAATGAGAAAATCTTAAATGCAACAGAAGACTTTTATTATTTAATGTATACCAAAGTGAATTCACAGAAATTCATTAGTGTTGTAAACGGTAGAACAGGTGAGGTTGTTTACAGAGAATATGACATTATGAGCTACAATATCAAAGCTAAAGATCTAAGCGAATTAAGTAGTTCTATAAAGTAAATAAATACTATTTTTATAAAGGCTGTCATTAATTTGGCAGCCTTTTTTGTGCTAAAAAAAATCCCTTTATGAACTCTGTTGAGAGATTCAGGATTTGTTTTATTGATAGATTTATCTGGAAAAGAGCAGTCTTTTGTATCTTTGCAAAGAAATTATATGAAATAGAGATCATGCCAAAAGGACCTGAAAAAAACACGAAAAACAAGGCTTTGCACACCAAACTGCTCAATCGGAAAAAAGCAAAGCTTCAAGAAGAGAAAAGAGATAAGGCAGCACGGATGAAAGCTTTGGTTACCAAAATGAACCAGCAAAAAAACAGTAGCGAATCGGATTAAAGATATTTAAATAGAAATACTACGCTAATTTGTGATGAAAAATATCACATATTAAACATAACAAAAAAAGCCTGTTCATTAATTTGAACAGGCTTTTGAATTATTATTAAGATGAGTATTATAAAGTATTAATGTGTATGCTTTGGATTAAAACCGTCTTCACTTAATTCTTCATGAACATAGTCAGCAACCATTTCGGCTTCGTAATCGATTTTTTCTCCTTTAGAGAATTTCGCAATTAATTTTTCCATCATTTCATAGATAACCGGAACAATGATTAAGGTTAGGAATAAAGATGAAATCAATCCTCCAATAATTACCCAAGCCAAACCATTTTTCCATTCAGCACCAGCTCCAGAAGCCAATGCAATCGGGAACATACCGAAAACCATCGCGATTGTCGTCATCAAGATCGGACGTAAACGAGCATGATTCGCTTGAATTAAAGCTTTACGGATTGTTTCACCAGCTTTTCTTCGTTGATTGGTATAATCGACAAGCATGATTGCATTCTTACACACCAGACCAATCAACATGATAATACCCAAAATGGTAAAGATGTTTAATGTTTTGTTAGTTAATGCCAGTGCTAACATCGCTCCAATGAACGACAGCGGAATAGCAAATAGTACCACAAACGGGTGAGCAAAACTGTCATACAATCCAACCATAATTAAGTAAACCAAAATAATAGCGGCTAACAATGCAATTCCTAAAGTACCAAAACCTTCGGATTGGTTTTCCTGATCTCCACCCCAAATGTAATCTACACCGGTTGGTTTTTTCAGTTTATCCAATTGCTTTTGCCATTGTTGAACGATAGTTCCAGTTGGAACCCCCACGTTTTGACCTTGAACAGTAACCGAAGCCGATTTGTCTCTACGTTCCAATTGACTTGGTCCGGAACCTTCGGTAATAGTCGCAAATTGTGATAATTTGATTTGTTGACCTTGATTGTTTATAAAAATCAGATTACTAACATCAGTAATGTTTTTTCTATCAAAAGCATTGTATTTGATGTTGATATCATATTCATAATCACCAGCTCTGTATTTTCCATCTGTGTTACCACTGAAAGCAGTTTGCATCGTCATACCAACAGTTTGCAATGTCAACCCCAAAGCCGACATTTTATCACGATCTACTTTAACATCTACTTCTGGATTTCCGTCTTCAACGGTTAATTTGATTTCGGTAGTTCCAGGGATTTTTCTTAATTCTGCTTCTGCTAATTTTGCAAAGGCCATTGCACTTTCCGTACTTGAACCTGTTACAATTAATCCCAAAGTAGCATTTTGAGCAGTACCAGTAATACCAACTGGAACTGTTTTTACTTTGGCACCAACTAAAACAGATTGCAACTGACGTTTGATTTTTGCAGCATATACCATAGCATCATCGGTACGATCTTTTTGGTCAATCATTTGAACGTCAATTTCCGATTTGTAGGCAGTCGCTTGAGAAGCTCCCATTCCTTCAGAAGTTTGTCCAATAGTGGTAAATTGACTCTTAACGTATTTCTGTTGTTTCAAATACGCTTCTGCTTTTTGCGTCATAAAGTTGGTTTGTTCAACCGAAGCGTCTTTTGGCATTTCAATTTGAACTAAAAACTCACCACTATCTGAAGATGCGAAAAACTCACCTCCAATAAATCCACCACCAACTAAACCTATAGTTGATGCAAAGAATAATACAACTACAACTCCAATGGTTTTCCAATAATGATCCAGACACCATTCTAGTATTTCGGTAACCCAATTGGTAAAACGAGTTAATAAATTTTCGAATCCAAGAATAGTTCTTTCGAATAGGTTTTTACCTTCTAAATGTTCTAGTTTTCCAAAGCGAGAAGACAACCAAGGAATAATTGTAAACGAAGCCAAAAGAGATAATAAAGTCGAAATTACTACGGTCATACAGAATTGCGTAATAATATTAGATACCAATCCTGAACTCATTGCAATTGGTAAAAATACCACCACAATTACCAAAGTAATTGAAGTTACAGTTCCTCCAATTTCGGCAGTTCCGTCATAAGAAGCACGGATACGGCTTTTGCCCATTTCCATGTGCCTGTAAATATTTTCCAAAACTACAATCGCATCGTCCACAAGAATACCTACTACTAATGAAAGACCAAGTAAACTCATTAAGTTCAAAGTATATCCTAAAAGATAAATCCCGATGAAAGTTGCAATTAACGAAGCCGGAATCGATACCATTACAATCAAAGAGTTTCGAACACTATGTAAGAAGAACAACATTACGAATGCTACCAATAATACAGCAAAAAATAAATCATGTAATACAGATTCTGCTGCTTCTAACGTAAAAATTGTACTGTCTTTAGCCGTTTTTAGTTCTAAATGATTTGATTTATAATCATTCTCTAATTTGGTAATAGTTTTGGCAACCAATTCACTTACTGCTACAGCATTAGCATCTGATTGTTTGATGATTTGTAAAATAATCGCACTTTTTTGATCAACACGGGCAATTTTTTCAGCCAGTTTTTGAGTGTCTTGTACATCGGCAATATCTTGTAAACGGATTTGAGCTCCATTTGCAGATGAAATTACCAAGTTTCTTAATTCTTCAACGTTTTTGTATTTACCCGCTAAACGAATTAATATTTTTTGATTTCTGGTTTGGATACTTCCGGTAGGGAAATCCAAATTTGATGACAAGATAAGTTGTTGCACTTGTGGTACAGATAAACCATATCCCTGCATTTTTTTGGCATCAAGGTTTACTTGAATTTCGCGTTCCTGACCACCAATAATGTTTACTTGAGCCACACCTTGAACACGGGACAAAACAGGAGCAATTTTTTTATCGATCAAATCGTAAAATGCTGCTTCATCCATTTTTCCATTCGCACCAAGAGTAATAATTGGCATGTCACTTAAAGAAAATTTATTAAGCGATGGCGTTTTGGCATCATCGGGTAAATCACTAATAATGGCGTTTATTTTTCGTTGCGCATCATTCATAGAAACATCCACTTTGGCATTGGAAGTTAATGTGATGGTTACAACAGAAAGACTTTCGTATGATTTGGAATCGATTTTTTTGATATTTTCTATAGAAGCAATCGCATCTTCGACTTTTTTGGTAACTGTATTTTCAACCTCACTTGGAGAAGCTCCAGGATAGACAGTTGCAATAGTAATTACATTCATGTCAAACTTAGGGATCAATTCATACCCTAATTGTTTGTAACTAAATAGTCCTCCCAGAATCAGGATCGTAAACAATACGATCACTAACGAAGGACGTTTTATGGATATTTCTGCTAATTTCATATATTTTGTTTTAGTTATTAGCCATTAGGCAAAAGGCATTAGTAGTAGAGAACTAGCACTATATGCATTTTTATTTTAATTGTTAAAAAATCTTTTACTTATGGCTTTTGCCTAATTACTTTTGCCTATTTAATAATTTCTACCGTATTTCCGTCTTGTAAATTAATCTGACCAGTTGTTATTACAGTTTCCCCTTCTGATAAACCACTTAAGATTTCTACTTTATCACCTAAAATTTTACCGGCAGTAACTGTTTTTAATTTAGCGATTCCATTTTCTACAACAAACACTTGGTTGCTGCTTACACTTCCTACGAATGCATTTCTTGGAACCGTAGTCATGATTCTTTTTTGTTGTGCCGATTTAAATTCTGCAGTTCCGTACATACCCGCTTTGATGTCGTTGTTGGCATTATTTACAACTTCGATTTCTACAGGGAAATTCAAATTACTATCTGCTTTTGCAGCGATGAAAGTGATTTTTCCTGAAAATGTTTTGTCTGGATAAACACTTGTTTTTATAGCGATAGTATTTCCAATTCTTAAACTTGCTACTTGGCTTTCGTCAACTGTAACAGTAAGTTTTAGTTTAGAAACATTTACAATATCAAACAAAGCTGTTGCTGGTGTAGCAGAAATAATAGATCCTGGTTCGATATATTTTTTGTTGATGATTCCGTTTATTGGAGCTTTAATACGTGTATCCCCAATGTTGATTCTGGATTGTTTGTAATTAGCTTCAGCATTTGTCAACGCTACTTTTGCCTGATCCAATTGTTGTTTGGTAACTCCTCCTGTTTTGTACGCATTTTCAAAACGGCTGTAATCTGATTTTGCATTCATGTAAGCAACTTCAACGGCTTGAGCATTTACATTAATAACATCACCTCTCATAACTGCTAATGTTTGACCTACAGTTACGTGGTCACCTTCTTTAGCCAAAACTTGAACTATTTTTCCAGATTTTTCAGCAGAAAAAGTAAGTTCCTGTGTAGGTTCAAAATTTCCATTGGCAACAAAATCAAGAGAGACTTCTTCTCTTTTTACTGCTTCAGTTTTTACAGCAACACTTGCATTTTTCTCAGCAACAATGGCGATTTTTTCTGCGTTTGCTTTTTTGTTTTTATTTAAAGTAAAAGCAATAAGTGCCAATGCTCCCAAAATTACAACTGCGGTTATTATATTCTTTTTCATCTTATTATTTAGTTTAATAGGTTTTTAAGTTCTCCTTTTGATTTGATTAATGTTATTTCTGCTATTTTATAGGCTAATACTGCTCTGGTATAGTTGTTTTGTGCTTCGAGTGATGCGTTTTCGGCATCCAGTAAATCTGTTAATGAAGCTAAACCTTGAAGGTAATTGTTTTTGGTGTTGCTCAAAATATCCCCAGCCAATCGCATGTTCTCTTTTTGGGTTTGAATGGTTTTAATATTATTCTCTATTTGAGTTTTCGCATTTCTGTAATCCAAATCCAAGGCAAGCTGCGTGTCTTTGATGTCTTCTTGCAGCGAACGAATTTGAACATCAGCCTGTCTAACTCTGGCTCGGGTTCCAAAACCGTTAAAAATAGGCACTCTCATATTCAATCCAATTGCAGAGTAATCCGACCAATACACACCATCTTTAGGTTTTGCAAACCAAGGCATTTCAGGTCCTTGTCCAATGAAGTTATATCCGGCAACCAACGAAAGTGTCGGGTAATATTCAGCTTTTACGGCAGCTTTATTGTATTCTAATAATTCTTCCTGTTTTTTCAAAAGCAAATATTCAGATCGGTTTGCCGTATTTGGAGTTTCTGTCAATGCATGTGGTGTTACTTCAAATTCGGTTCTTGGGATTTCGATTTTTGCTTCAATTGGCATTCCCATATAAAACTTCAAAGCATTTTCCTGTAAATCAATTTGATTCTTGATTTGTTGTCTATCAGTATCGATGTTTGACAATTTTACGATGATACGATCCAAATCAATTTTTTTGGCCAAACCATTGTCGAATTGCCCTTTTACGATGTCGCGAACTTTTGTGGTATTCACATAATTGCTGTCCAATAAAGTCAGCCTTTCTCGTAGCACGTAAACCGAATAATAGTTGTTGGCTACTCTTTCAATCACTTGCTCTTCGGTCAGTTGATCGTTGATTTGGTAAAATTCACGAGTTGATTTCGCGGCCCTCAAACCGGTAAATACGGCTTCGTCGAAAATCGTTTGGTTCAACGAAACTCCAGCTCCCGAAGTCCAATTTTGCCCAAAAGAAATCTGTTTTGAAGTTCCTGGTGCTCCAAAAAAGGCGCCATCAATTACATTGGTTTGTAAAATAGGGTTATAGGTTAAACTTCCGTTGGCAGCGATTTGCGGTAAAGCTCTCGAACGGATTTCTTGAATTTTGTATTCGCTGTTTTCTATTTCTAATTTTGCTTTTTTGGCTTCGGCTTTGTTCTCAAGTGCGTATGTAATCGCCGCTTTTAAAGTCAGTGGCTGTACTGCTGTTTGAGATTGCGCAGTAAGAGCAAAGCTTAAGAATGTTAATAAAAGTATTCTCTTCATGATATAGTTGAGTTTAATAAATGTTCTAATATGGTTAAGCCTTTCTCGGTACAAATCGATCTAAGGTGATATTCTAAATAAGTTTCCTGAACTGTTTTTGGATTGAATTTTTCCGGCTGAAAAATCTCTAAATCTTTGAGGTTTGTCATGGCTGCGTAATAAAAACGAGCAATGAGTTCAATGTTCATGTTTGGTCTAAACAATCCTTGGTCGACACCCTTTTGTAGATTGGCAACAACACAAACTCCCATTTTATCGAATTGTTTTAACATCAATTCTTTATGAATTTGTGGGTAAAACTTATGTAATTGATAAATAGATGATGAATCTTCATCTTTTAGTTTTGTTAATACAAAATCTTTTATAATGAACATTTCTTCGATTGGGTTTTTGTCTAGAGCGTAAATCTCATCAACGCCACACGATATAGTTTCAAACAGATACTGTGTTGCGGCCTCAATCAATTCGATTTTATTTGAAAAATGTTGGTAAATTGTTTTTTTCGAAATAGCCATTTCATTAGCAATATCATCCATTGTTACGCTCTTAAAACCTTGTTTAAGAAACATCTGATTGGCTTTTATTATAATTTTTTCTTTCATTATGAGATAACTTTTCCTATCGAAGTTTGATCAGGAATCACACTTCAATAGTTAGTTTAATAAATGAGTTTGATTTGTTACTGTAAATAATTAGTGTGTAAATTCTAAATTGGCAATAAGTTTAATTTCCTTACTCACCGGTGTGTATTTATTTTTGCGAAGCAGATTTCGATTCAATCCAAAATCGTTACGGTTTATATTTCCCGTGATTTCAAATGAAGCTTTCTCGACACCATCATAATTGTTGAAGCCTAAAAACTCGGTATCTAATTCGACAACTTTGGTGATGTTTTTAATAGTTAAAAATCCTTTCAGGAAGTTGATGTTGTTGTTTATTTTTTGAAAAGAAGTAGACTTAAATTGTATCAAAGGACCTTCGTTATTGTTGAATGATTCTGTGAATTTAGAATCTTCATTTTCCTCTGAAGCTATGCTTTTATCATTTACATTAAAAGAAAATTCTATTGAAGCGTCCTCAACTTCGTTATTTTGTATTGCGACATGACCTTTGAAATTGTTTCTTTTCCCAGGCATGTAGCTTATTAGCGAATGCTTAGTTTTTATTATTACGTCTGATTCGTTTGAATCAATCTCCCATGCATTTTCCATGATAATAAGTTTAGTAATAGTATTTCCTAATATTTGATTTTTAAATGAATTTTGGAAACTTTGAACACTAATAAAGTTTCTTGTGTTCTGCAAATGTAATAAGGAAACTTTGAATACCTATAAAGTTTCCAATGTTTTTTTTAATTTTTTTTTATTAAGAAAACAACAGGAGGATTTTGTGTTGATATTCAGTTTAATAATTGATATTTGAATTGTATCTTTGAAACCTTCAAATCCTATTAAACTTCCAGGAAGTAAATTATATCTTATTTTTATGCACGCGATTCATCAGTATCAAGAATTTTTCATTACTTATTTAGAAAGTCAAAATATCAATAAAGAACCCAAAAATCTTTACATACCAATAGATTATATTCTGAGTTTAGGCGGAAAAAGAATGAGACCCGTGCTTACTTTAATGACAACAGAAATTTTTGATGACGATTATAAAAAAGCGCTTCCGGCAGCAATGGCTGTTGAGGTTTTTCATAATTTTTCACTAGTTCACGATGATATTATGGATGATGCTCCTCTACGAAGAGGCGAACAAACTGTTCATGAAAGATGGGATATCAATACCGGAATTCTTTCGGGAGATGCGATGCTCATTTTGGCTTACCAATATTTTGAACAATACGAGCCAAATGTTTTTAGGGATTTGGCCAAGTTGTTCAGTAAAACGGCTCTTGAAGTTTGCGAAGGACAACAATGGGACGTTGATTTTGAAACCCGCACTGATGTTACAATTCCGGAATATCTCAAAATGATCGAATATAAAACCGCTGTTTTAGTAGCAGCTGCGATGAAAATGGGCGCAATTGTTGCAAATACTTCAACCGAAAACGCCAATCTAATTTACGATTTTGGACTTCACTTAGGGTTAGCTTTCCAATTGCAAGATGATTATTTAGACGCTTTTGGTGACCCGGAAACTTTTGGAAAACAAGTTGGAGGTGATATTATAGAAAATAAAAAAACGTATTTGTACTTGAAAGCAGTTGAGTATTCAGATGCAAAACAAGCTCAGGAATTGAGTGATTTATTTACGATTCATTCTAATGATAATGAGCAAAAAATAAGTAAAGTAAAAGCTATTTTTAATCAAACCGGTGCTGCAGAAGCAACTCAGAAAGCGATTAAAGAATATACTTTTAAAGCTTTTGAGACTTTAGAAAAAATGGATATTGATCCATCCAAAAAAGAGGTTTTAAGAGTTTTTGGGGAAAATCTGATGGGTAGAAAAGTATAAAATTTCAATATCAATGGCAATGACAATATAAATTTTGAAAGTTGAATTTTACATTGATTGCTATTGATTTTTGTAATTGTCATTGAAATTGAAAATTTGAAATTGAAAAATATGTTTATAGCGCCAGCAAATACCGATTTATTACTGCAAGAAGCCAACAACGAAGCGCTTTACGTTAATTTGATTCTTCAATTGAACAAGGATTTCAATTTGGCCAACGAGGCTGTTGATTTCCCTAAAAGCATAACTCCCGATGAATTAAAAGTTCAATTGCACGAAAAAATCTACCGACTCATTCAATACAAATTTGCAGAATATCTCAATTTGTTATACATAATTGATGTTTCCGAAAACGAAATCAAAAAACTGGACGGTTCTGATTTGGTTATTCTTGCCGAAGAAGTCGCTTTTTTAATTTTGAAAAGAGAATGGCAGAAGGTTTGGTTCAGGAATAAGTATAAATAGTTGCTAAGTTTCTAAGATTCTGAGTAGCTAAGTTACGAATGTTTTCTTTAAAATTAAATAACTTAAAATATAAGCCCCTACAGGTTTTAAAAATCTGTAGGGGCTCTTTTTGTGGTTTAAAACTTAGAAACTTAGCTACTCAGAATCTTAGTAACTTTAAAAGTATGCTCTCACAAAAGGCATCAGCGCATCACCATAAACATTGTCATTTTCATCAAACAATACATTATAAGCAACGCCAACAGTTACATTTCCTGTTCGATAACCAGCGCCCAAAAACAATGCGGTATTCCAGAAGTTGTCGGTATAGCCAGGTTGGCCGTAATATGATTCATAATGATTGTTGACATAAGATTCATTCAAATTTATAGAAAACTGGATTTGAGGAATCGGATTGATGTACGTTAAAAAACTCACCCCATAAATTCCGGAGCTATAATAATTTTTTGACGAAACATAACTTCCTTGAAGTCCAAGTCCAGCAGCGAAATATTGATTGAAATTATAAATCGCACTTGGAGCTATCGAAATATCAGTATAACCACTTCCAAAACTCATACCTAAACCACCTCCAAATTGCACTTTTTCCCAAAAAGGATTTGCCGATTGTTGCGGTTGCGAATACTGAGCTATTACGTTTTCGTTAATAAACAGTATAATTACTACAAAAATAAATTTTGACAGGCTGGTTGACGTGTTTTTTTTCATCTTGGAGGCGTTTTTTAACAAATTTTTACGTAAAAGTACGTAAAAAAATAGATTTAAATAATTGCTTTATTGTATTTTTGCCGAACTATTTAACAAAAGTATATTCAATAAAAATATTATGGATAGGTTTTCATTTTTAAACGCAGCACACACCGAATTTTTTGCTCAATTATATGATCAATATTTAGAAAATCCAGATAGCGTAGAGCCAAGTTGGAGAAGTTTTTTCCAAGGTTTTGATTTTGGAATGACAACTTATAATGACGAAAACCCTGTTCAACGAATTGTTGAATATGTAGAGACTGGTGCAGATTGTAGTTTGGTTTCAGATAAATTACAAAAAGAATTTAATGTTTTAAAATTAATTGATGCATACCGTACACGCGGGCATTTGTTTACTAAAACAAATCCTGTTCGTGATCGTAGAACATATGCACCAACTTTAGATATTGAAAATTTTGGACTATCATCTGCTGATTTGTCAACTGTTTTTGATGCCGCTCAGGCCATTGGTGTGCCAGCTTGTTCATTGCAAGATATTGTAAATCGTCTAAAATCTATTTATTGCCAACATATCGGTATTGAATATATGTATATCAGAAATCCTGGCGTTGTAAAATGGATTCAGGATAAATTAAGTGTAAACGTAAATCAGCCAAATTTTTCTGTAGATGAAAAAAAGGCTATTTTGAATAAATTAAATGAAGCTGTTTCTTTTGAGAACTTTTTGCATACTAAATATGTGGGGCAAAAACGTTTTTCATTAGAAGGAGGAGAGTCTGTAATTCCAGCTCTTGATGCTTTGATCGAAAAAGCTGCCGAAAAAGGAGTAGAGCAATTCGTAATGGGAATGGCTCACCGTGGCCGTTTGAATGTATTGGCTAACATTTTCGGAAAATCCACTCAGGATATCTTCGGAGAATTTGATGGAAAAGATTACGATCAGGAATATTTTGACGGAGACGTAAAATACCACTTAGGGCTTACATCTGATAAAGTGACTAAGTCTGGAAAGAAAATAAACATCAATTTAGCTCCAAACCCTTCACATCTTGAAACAGTAGGCGCAGTAATCGAAGGTATTACAAGAGCGAAACAAGATAAATATTTCCCAAATGATTTTACTAAAGTTCTGCCAATTGCCGTTCACGGAGATGCTGCTATTGCAGGACAAGGATTGCTTTATGAAATTATTCAAATGTCATTGCTTGACGGATACAAAACCGGTGGTACTATTCACATTGTGATCAATAACCAAGTTGGTTTTACAACTAATTACTTAGATGCTCGTTCGTCTACTTATTGTACTGATGTTGCCAAAGTAACACTTTCGCCAGTATTACACGTAAATGCTGATGACGCAGAAGCAGTTGTTCATGCAGTATCATTTGCTTTAGATTATAGAATGCAATATGGTCGTGATGTATTTATCGACTTATTAGGATATAGAAAATATGGTCATAACGAAGGTGACGAACCTCGTTTTACTCAACCAGTTTTATACAAAATCATAGCAAAACATCAAAACCCAAGAGATATTTATGCTGAAAAGTTATTATCAGAAGGAGTTATTGATGCTAATTACGTAAATGCAATTGAGAAAGAATATAAAAAGGATCTTGAAGAAAATTTAGAAGCTTCACGTAAAAAGAATTTGACTATCATTACCCCATTTATGCAAAATGAATGGAAAGGATTCAACCAGGTTTCTGATGATGTCATGTTGAAAAAAGTAGATACAACTTTTGATAAAAAATCATTAGATTCTATTATTAACACAGTTTCTACATTACCAGCAGACAAAAAATTTATCAGTAAGATAACCAAAATTGTTTCTGACAGAAAAGCGGGATACGACAACAATACTATAGATTGGGGAACTGCCGAAACATTAGCTTACGGTTCACTTTTGACAGAAGGATTTGATGTGCGTGTTTCAGGTCAGGACGTAGAGCGTGGTACATTCTCTCACCGTCATGCTGTAGTCAAAGTAGAAGATTCTGAAGAAGAAGTAATCTTGTTGAACGGAATCGAAAACAAAAAAGGAAATTTCAATATTTTCAATTCACATTTGTCTGAGTATGGTGTACTTGGTTTTGATTATGGTTATGCATTAGCAAATCCAAACTCATTGACTATTTGGGAAGCACAATTTGGAGATTTCTCTAATGGAGCGCAAATTATGATTGACCAATATATTTCATGTGGAGAAGACAAATGGAACAACCAAAATGGTATTGTTTTGTTATTGCCTCATGGATACGAAGGACAGGGAGCTGAGCACTCTTCTGGAAGAATGGAACGTTATTTACAACTTTGTGCCCGTCACAATATGTATGTTGCTGATTGTACAACGCCAGCGAACTTCTTCCATTTGTTAAGAAGACAAATGAAAACAACTTTCCGTAAACCGTTGGTAGTTTTCTCTCCAAAAAGTTTATTGCGTGACCCAAGATGTGTATCTACAGTAGAAGAACTAGCAAATGGAAGTTTCCAGGAAACTATCGATGATGCAGCTGTAAACAAAAAGGATGTAAAAACATTAGTTTTCTGTACAGGTAAATTCTACTATGATATTGTTGCCGAAAGAGGAAACAACGGAAGAAATGATGTAGCAGTAGTGCGTATCGAGCAATTATTTCCTTTCCCTGCAGAGCAAATCAAAGAAATCATTGCTAAATATCCAAATGCAGACGACTATGTATGGGCACAAGAAGAGCCTAAAAACATGGGAGCTTACAGCTATATGTTGATGAATTTTGATTTTATCAAATGGAGATTGGCTTCATTAAAAGCATATTCAGCACCAGCTTCAGGAAGTTATACCAGAGCAAAACGCCGCCATGCAGATGCTATCAGAATGGTATTCGATAAAAATTTATTTAGATAAGAAAAAAGAATTGTTTCAGGTTTAAAGTTTCAGGTTTAATTCCAATTTGAAACTTTAAACAAATTAAACTTTAAACAAAGAATAAGATGATTTTAGAAATGAAAGTCCCATCGCCAGGGGAATCAATTAAAGAAGTAGAAATTGCAACATGGTTAGTAAAAGATGGTGATTATGTAGAAAAAGACCAAGCTATTGCTGAGGTTGATTCAGATAAAGCAACTCTTGAATTACCAGCTGAAATGAGCGGTGTTATTACATTAAAAGCTGAAGAAGGTGATACAGTAGCAGTTGGGGCAGTAGTTTGTCTTATTGATACTGATGCAGCTAAACCATCAGGTTCGGCTCCGGCAGCAGCTCCAGTAGCTGAAGCGCCAAAAGCAACTGAAGCACCAAAAGCAGCACCTGCACCAGTGGCAGCAACGCCAGCACCCGCAGCCTCTTATGCAGCTGGAACTCCATCTCCGGCAGCTAAAAAAATATTAGAAGAAAAAAATATCGCCCCAGCAACTGTATCAGGAACTGGTAAAGGTGGAAGAATAACTAAAGATGATGCTGTAAATGCAGTACCTTCTATGGGGACTCCAACAGGTGGAAGTCGTGGTGTTGAACGTACAAAATTATCAATGTTGCGCCGTAAAGTAGCTGAAAGATTGGTTTCTGCTAAAAACGAGACAGCAATGTTGACTACTTTCAACGAAGTAAACATGACGCCAATCAACTTGATTCGTAATGAATACAAAGATGCATTCAAAGCAAAACACGGTGGACTTGGTTTAGGATATATGTCTTTCTTTACCAAAGCGGTAACAAGAGCTTTAGAATTGTATCCAGACGTAAACTCTATGATGGATGGTGATCACAAAATCGCTTTTGATTTCGCTGATATTTCTATTGCAGTTTCTGGGCCAAAAGGATTGATGGTTCCTGTAGTTCGTAATGCTGAAAACTTAACTTTCCGTGGAGTTGAAGCTGAAATCAAAAGATTAGCACTTAGAGCTCGTGACGGACAAATCACAGTTGATGATATGACTGGCGGTACTTTTACAATCACTAACGGTGGTGTATTTGGTTCTATGTTGTCTACACCAATTATCAACCCTCCTCAATCTGGAATCTTAGGAATGCACAACATCATCGAGCGTCCAATCGCTGTAAACGGTAAAGTAGAAATTCACCCAATGATGTATGTAGCGCTTTCTTATGACCACAGAATTATCGACGGACGTGAGTCTGTTGGTTTCTTAGTTGCTGTAAAAGAAGCTTTAGAAAACCCATTAGAATTATTGATGGGTGGAAATGCTAAAAAAGCATTGGAACTATAGTTTAAAATAATTTCAATTTACAAGACCGATGTTTTTATTCAGAGCATCGGTCTTTTTTGTTTATTTGTATTCTTGATCAAATTTTATGCTACAAAAAAATAAATCTGCAGCGATTGGCTTCATCTTCATTACGATGTTAATCGACATTACTGGATGGGGAATTATCATTCCGGTTATACCAAAATTGATAGAAGAGCTTATTCATGGTGATATTAGCGAAGCAGCCAAAATAGGTGGCTGGTTAACGTTTGCGTATGCGATAACGCAGTTTGTATTTGCTCCTGTAATCGGGAATTTAAGCGATAAATTTGGCAGAAGACCAATTATCTTAATTTCGTTGTTTGGATTTTCTTTAGATTATCTTTTGCTGGCTTTTTCTCCAACTATTATCTGGTTATTTATAGGCCGAATCATTGCTGGTGTTACGGGAGCCAGTATTACTACAGCCTCGGCATATATTGCAGATGTGAGTACTGCCGAAAACAGGGCTAAAAATTTTGGTTTAGTAGGGGCTGCTTTTGGATTAGGATTTATCGTAGGTCCAGTTATTGGAGGCTTATTGGGACAATATGGTTCAAGAGTTCCTTTTTATGCTGCAGCTGTTTTGTGTATGGTTAATTTTTTATACGGCTTTTTCATTTTACCCGAATCATTAAAAAAAGAAAACAGAAGAGATTTCGAATGGAAAAGAGCTAATCCAATTGGCGCTATTATTGGTTTGAAAAAGCATCCTACATTAATTGGTCTTATTGTTGCGATATTCTTATTATATGTGGGTTCTCATGCTGTTCAAAGCAATTGGAGTTTCTTTACGATTTATCAATTTAATTGGGATGAACGGATGATAGGCATATCGTTAGGTATAATTGGTTTGCTGGTAGGAATTGTACAAGGCGTTTTAGTACGTTGGATTAATCCAAAATTAGGAAACGAAAAGAGCATATATATCGGTTTGGCACTATATACTATTGGAATGTTATTGTTTGCTTTTGCAACCGAAAGCTGGATGATGTTTGTGTTTTTAATTCCATATTGTCTAGGAGGAATTGCTGGTCCCGCACTACAATCAGTGGTTTCAAGTAAAGTATCACCAAGTGAACAGGGAGAAATTCAAGGGACTTTAACGAGTTTAATGAGTGCATCATCAATTATTGGTCCGCCAATGATGGCAAATACATTTTATTACTTTACACATAGCGCAGTTCCTTTTAAATTTGCCGGAGCACCGTTCATTTTAGGAGGAATTTTGATGTTGTTGAGTACTGTTGTTGCTTACTTTTCACTAAAAAAGCACACTACTTCAAATACAAACAATGATTGAAATAGTCAATAATTCCTTTGCCTTTCAGCAGGACATCGGCACCGATGATACCATGAACAGGTTTGACTTTATATTGACGTAAAGCTTGGTTAACATGAGATAAATCGAAGATCACAAGATCAAGCTTGCGCGTCTTCCATTTGGCCAATTTGAGTTTGTTGCCCGAAGCCATTTGCGTAAGCATGCCTGTAGCTCCCGCACCCGAAGCTTTGGTTTTGGAATTTTCGGCTTTCAATGCAAAATATTCAATGCTTTCAAATCCCACACAACTGTTGGAAGCGCCTGTGTCCAATATGAAATTTCCTTTTACACCATTGATTTTTGCCTTGATTAGGAGGTGTTGGGTTTTAGTAATTGTGAACTTTACTTTTTTGTAATCTGCCTTTTTGAGTTTTTCGTGTAGATTTTTCATATTGGAAATGGCTATTGTGTATAGTAAAAATAGCATTAGTTTATGGGATTATTGAATTATTTTTTCTAATTTAATTCTTGCTGAAATATGTTTTTGAGATATGAAACTGATGATGAATTTT
>NZ_DATIDY010000055.1:0-20485 GCF_035456085.1 Flavobacterium sp. | reverse complement strand
GACAAATACTTTCTTTCAGGAATTTTATTGTTTAGCTTTATTGTATCAATTCCGCAATTTAAGAGCCTGAGAGAAGAAAGTAATTTCCTGGCTAAACTAATCGCATTCTTATTTTTAATTATTAGTAGTTTCATACTGTATCTTTTCACATTAGGAATGACTTTCGGTATTTTTTCGATAGTGAAAAATTATTATGATGGAGATGTTTATGAGGCAACTATAGTTTCTTATCGAAGTTATACTAAACAAGAATCGGATTCTCAAATGAAAAGGCGGTATGAGGTTACTTATAATGTTCCTGTGTTTGAATTCTTTGTTGATAATAAGAAAATTAGAGTAGAGTCTTCAGCCCACACTTCATCATCAGTTCCAATTATTGGGAGTACTTTGAAAATTTCGTACTCAAAAGGAGGGTTAAGAACACAAGAACATAAATTTTCTGATTATTTAATTTTCTTTATTGTATTTGTGTTTTCCACATTTTTGTGCTTTACTTCATTAATATATACAGCATATTCATTGGGATACCCACTGAAAAATAAAAAAGCAATATTTTTTATAATGGTAAAGATCCATTTTGTTTTACTACAATTGTTTTTAATGTTTTGTTTGTATTTTATTTATATAAAGCTAATTGTGGTTTCCACATGGACAGTATTAAGTATCATTACGTTAATTGTCTTCACTTTATTTTTAGCAATCCGTAGGTTTCAAAAAAATTAGATCATTACAAAGCATAGAGAAAACTAGTTACTTTGCTACACTTAGCAGATGGAGAGGGAATTATTAGAATGCGAAACAAAAACAATCCAGATGAAAACTTATATTTAGATTTTAGATTTCAACGAAAAGAAAAAGGGGAAAATTAAGTTTAATATAATTATTAGAATAGATATGAAAAATAAATTATTGGTACTTGCTGCTTTTTTTGCATTAGTAAGCTGTAAAAAAGAATTTAAAGTAAATGATGCTTTTAGAGAAGAAATACTTTCTAAGGTTCACATACAAAAAGACACTTTAGCCGTTTTTAATAAATTATTAGATAGTTTAGATCAAAAAAACATTTCCTTTTGTGAATATTTCAACTATTCACATTATGCTCTTTCTGATTCATGCACATTGATATTAGATAAAAAATATGATGTAAGGATGGGGAATTATTCTCCCGAATATTTTGAAGAACATCATAAAATGTTAAGTAATGCAATTAAAAACTATGAAAAAAGACTAGGAATTGATGAAAACTCAGCGAGTATTGGAGAATATATAGAGGTAACTAACGATATAATAAAAAATCATTGTGCACCTGAAGATAAAAAAACAGAAGATGATCCTAAAGTTAATTTTTGATTTTATCGTATTGTAATTATTGTACAAGCCTAATAAAAGGGTCAAGGGAGATGCTAATGAATCTGCAGTAAAACTACTGCACATATCTAATTGTACATTGTGTTCAGAAGAATAATGATATTTCTGAATATCAAAATGAAGGTTGTTATAAAGAATAGATAAACACAAAAAAACATCAAAATTAATTCATCAGAATATTCTAAAATAATTAATAAAGTAACTAATAAATTAGATTTTCCAATAAAGTCTAACTTGGCATGGTAGAATATTGTTTCAACTCTAGTTATTTGTAACGAAAAAAGAGCCAAAATGGCTCTTTTTTTTATGCTTTGTTTTTTTAAAGGAACAAGTAGCTTTATACGCCTTCATTTATTTTTAAGGGGGAATCCTTGGGGCTTTGTTTTTTATATAGGAAACAATTAGCTTTATTAACCTTTTTGCTATGTTTTTATGGAATTTCTTAGCTTCTTCCATGCTTTTTTTGGGAACTATTAGCTTTATAAACCCCTGCTCTGTTTTTTAGATAACTTAGCTTCATCTATGCTTTTTTTTGAGGGAACTATTAGCTTTATAAACCCTATTGCTCTGTTTTTTTTAGTTAAACTTAGCTTCACCTATGCTTTTTTTGAGGGAACTTTAGCTTTATAAACCCTATTGCTCTGTTTTTTTATAGTTAAACTTAGCTTTAATCTATGCTTTTTTTTGAGGGAATGATTAGCTTTATAAACCCTTTTGCTCCGTTTTTTTTATAGGTTAATCTTAGCTTTACCTGTGCTTTGTTTTGAAAGGATCCAATAGCTTTATAAACCTCTTTATCTATTTCACTTTGACAAAGAACAGACATAAAAAGGATTTTTGCAATACCCACTTTTAGTGATATTTCAATTATTTTTATTTTATTTCGGCAGGAGCAAAATAGTTTATTAAGTATTGATTGTTAGTTGTATTATGAAATTTTAGAAAAAAATTTATGCCTATTTTAGCGTTTTTTAACTTTTTGCAAGACGACTTTTTTTGAATGATGAGTAAATAAGCAAAACCATTTTTAAAAGTATGTCACTGAAAACAAAGCCATATTTTAATCTCAAAATATCCTAAATTAATTGTAGTAATATATAAATGATATATTAACGGTAGTTGCAAAATGTATATTTATTCAACTTAAGTTAAAAACAATATTCGTTCTTCGTGATATCTGTTTTCAGTATCATTGCTTTTAATTATTTTTGCCCAGTTATTTTAAAATCCATTAGCATTGAAAATCGTTGAACTCACAAGTATTCCGGAAATGTTGGCTCAAATAAAAGTCATGCAAAATTTGTATCCAAAACTGACTTTAGAAAAATATGAGCTGTATTTGCAGGCAATGGTGCCGCATAATTACAAACAAATTGCAGTTTTTAATGAAGATATTTGTGTGGGAATCTCGGGATTTTGGACAGCTATAAAGCTATGGACAGGAAAATATATTGAAATTGATAATTTTATAGTGCACCCAGAGCATCGCTCTAAAGGAATTGCAAAGTTAATGACCGATTATTTTGATGCAAAAGCAAAATCTGAAGATTGTACTGCCATTGTATTAGATGCTTTTACAGGGAATTTTACTGCCCATCGTTTTTATTATAATCAAGGTTATGAACCAAGAGGTTTTCATTTTGTAAAAATGATTAATGAGGATAGATTAACCTAAAGTCAATATCAGTTTTATTTTTATTCAGTACTAAAACAAAGGTTTTAACCAAAGAAATGGTTATTTTTGTTTTATAATATTTAACATACATTTCATTTTGGGATTATATAAAAAGCTTTTTAAACAAACAGCCATATATGGGCTTGCTACAGTAATACCAAGAATGTTCAGTTTTTTACTGGTACCACTTTATACAGGATTATTGCCTCAAGGAGAGTATGGTAAAGTATCTATAATATTTGCCTGGATGATTTTTTTTAATGTTATCCTCGCTTATGGAATGGAAACAGCATTCTTTAGGTTTTATAATGCAGAAAAAAATAAAGATAGTGTTGTCGAAACGACAATCATCTCTATTTTTTGGTCTACAATACTTTTTATAGTTGTTGCTTTATTATTTAGAAATTCCTTAGCAACCTGGTCGGGAGTCGATACCCAATATGTTACTTATTCTATTTGGATTTTGGCGTTAGATGCTTTGGTAATAGTGCCTTTTTCGAAGCTAAGAGCCAATCAGAGACCAATATTTTATGCAGCAATAAAGATTGGAAACGTAGTTGTAAATCTTTGTTTGAACTTATTTTTCCTGATGTTTTTGCCAAGTATATCAGCATCTGATCCGGATAGTTTTCTGGGTTCTATTTATATTGAAAACTTTCAAATCGGATATATTTTTCTTGCCAACATTATTGCTAGTTTTCTAACATTTGTAGTGCTTTTTCCAGACTATTTCACGATAAAATGGAAATTCGATTTCGAACTTTGGAAACGAATGATGCGTTATGGATTGCCAATAATGATTGCAGGAATTGCTTTTGCGATTAACGAGCAATTTGACAAAATTCTTTTGGGCAAATTATTACCTGCCAATATCGCCGATGTACAAGTTGGGGTTTATTCAGCCTGTTATAAACTCGGACTATTCATGGTATTGTATAGAACGGCTTATACATTAGGAATTGAGCCCTTCTTTTTTAGCCATGCTTCCAATGAAAATGCACAACAGACTTATGCGACAGTAACCAAATATTTTGTGATTTTTGGTTCTTTAATTTTATTATTTGTAATTGTATTTGCAGATCTTTTAAAACAAGTTATGATTCCAAATTCTTCCTATTGGGAAGCGATGAAAGTAGTTCCATTAATCATTTTGGCTAATTTTTTTCTGGGGATTTACACCAATCTTTCTGTTTGGTACAAACTTATTGATAAGACACATGTTGGAGCGTATATTTCGATTGTTGGTGCTATAGTTACTTTAGTTTTAAACTATTTATTGATTCCAAAATACAGTTATTATGGTTCTGCTATTGCAACACTTTCGGCATATGGAAGCATGATGTTTATATCTTATTACCTCGGTAATAAATATTATCCAATTCCTTATGACAAGAAAAAAATAACAGGTTATCTTGGTTTATCAGTTGGTTTTTCGTGCATTTCCTTCTACGGTTTTAATCAAAATTATTATGTAGGAATTTTGCTTTTAGCTATATTTATGTGGTTTATTTATTATAATGAAAAAGAAACACTTTTACGAATCATGAAACGTCCTGCTAAAAATTAACGCAAGGAATTACAAATTTAAATTTGGAAAAAATGGTAAAATCACAAAGAGACTCAAATATTGAATTACTAAGAGTTATATCAATGGTAATGATCGTTTTTTATCATTTTATGGCTCGTTTAAGTGAATTAAATTCACCAGAAAAAACTCAGACAATAGTGAATTCTCTTATTCCTGTAGTGCATATTGGAGTAATCTGTTTTGTGTTGATTTCTGGATATTGGGGAATTAAGTTTTCTATAAAAGGATTTTTGAGGCTTTTTCTTTATTGCTCATTTTATTCAATTGCAATTTACACCATTAGTGCTATAATAAACCCAGATTTATTTAGTTTGAAAAATTTTATCAAATCTATAATACCTTATCAATGGTGGTTTATTCCAGTTTATTTATGTTTGTACTTGCTTAGCCCGTTGATAAACATTCCATTAAAAACCGAATCAGCGAAAACAAAATTATTCTTTATAATAATTTTACTTGTAATTTCTTTTGTCGTTGGTCACTTTGTTCCTTCTTTGAGCGACGGGAAAAACCCCTTAAATTTTGTATTGATTTATTATTTAGGAAACTTTCTGAGGACTGAAGTAAAATTACCTTCTTGGAACGTAAAGAAGCTTTTTTATTTGTATTTGATTTGCAATGTTTTACTTTTCGTTGCGATTTTCTTTTCAACCTTATATATTCCTAAAATTGCCCATATCATTATTCAGTTCTTTTATCCTTACAATAGTGCAGGTATAATGATTAATTCCATATTATTCTTTCTGATTTTTACAAAACTCAAGTTTAATTCCCGAGTAATTAATTGGTTATCGAGTTCTTCTTTGGCAGTTTATTTACTACACGAAAACAATTATATAATTCCTTATCTGTCCAGTTGTATCGATCAGTTACAAAACAGTACAACCAATTCAGTGGTTTTTATTTCTATTTTGTTTGTTTTCGCAATAATTATTTTTATTGTGGCTGTATTAATCGATAAAGTGATTTCGCCTTTATTTGACATACTATTCAATTTTGTAATCAATTCAAAACTTTTTGCGAAGCTAAATAATAAAGTGCAAGATGTTCTACCTGAGTAATGAGCTAGACAATTGAACAATTATAATTTACTTCTGATTTAAAATATTCTCTTTTTATTACTGGGAATTTTTATTGTTGAAGAGGGCAGAATATTTAAAGATCTATATATTTACATTCAAAAAAAACATGACAATTAACATCATCAACAAATCACAACACGCTTTACCTAATTACGAAACAATTGCTTCGGCAGGAATGGATTTGAGAGCCAATTTGACTGAATCAATAACTCTGCAACCATTAGAAAGAACTATCGTAAAAACTGGTCTTTTTATAGAATTACCAATAGGTTACGAAGCTCAAGTAAGGCCGAGAAGCGGATTGGCTGCTAAAAACGGAATAACCGTTCTCAATGCACCTGGAACTGTCGATGCTGATTACAGAGGAGAAATAGGAGTAATTTTGGTAAATTTATCGAATGATGCATTTGTAATTGAAAATGGAGAACGCATCGCACAATTGATCATCGCCAAACACGAACGCGCTGAATGGATTGAAGTTAAAGAATTATCTGAAACGTCAAGAGGAGCAGGAGGATTTGGAAGTACAGGAGTAAAATAAGTTTAGTCACAGTTCTCAGTTTTAAAAATTGAAAATAACATCTATAAGTATTCTGTATGTTTTTAATACTTAATACTAAAATCTTAATATATTAATAATGAAAATAATAGTCCCAATGGCAGGACGTGGATCACGTCTTCGTCCACACACCTTAACCATTCCAAAACCATTAATTCCGGTAGCAGGAAAACCAATTGTTCATCGATTAGTCGAAGACATTGCAGCAGTTTTGAATCAAAAAATTGACGAAGTTGCTTTTGTAATTCATGAAAGTTTTGGTAAACAAGTCGAAGATGATTTAATAGCTATCGCTCAAAAACTAGGAGCAAAAGGCACCATTTATTACCAAAATGAAGCACTAGGAACAGGTCATGCAATTATGTGTGCCAAAGATTCTTTGAGTGGACCAGCGGTAATTGCTTATGCAGATACTTTGATCCGTGCCGATTTCGATTTAGACACCACAGCTGATAGCGTTATTTGGGTAAAACAAGTGGACCAGCCGGAAGCTTTTGGTGTTATCAATTTGAATGCCAATAACGAAATTGTAGAATTAGTAGAAAAACCTAAAGAGTTTGTTTCTGACTTAGCTGTAATTGGAATCTATTATTTCAAAGATGTAGCGGTGTTGAAAAACGAATTGCAATCGGTGTTAGATAACAACATTATTCACGGCGGTGAATACCAAATCAATGACGGAATCAAACAAATGATGGCCAAAGGAATGAAATTTGTTCCTGGAAAAGTAGATGAATGGATGGATTGCGGAAACAAGGATGTTACGGTAGAAACCAATTCAAGAATGCTTGGTTTCCTTCAAAACGACGGAGTTAATTTGGTTGATTCAAATGTGAAATTAGAAAATTCAACTATAATTCCTCCTTGTTATATTGGCGAAAATGTAGTTTTAATCAACGCTACTGTCGGTCCAAATGTTTCATTAGGAAATGGTTGCAAAGTTGAAAACAGTACCATAAAAAACAGTTTGATTCAAACACATTCAAATATCAAAAATGCCGTTTTGGATAATGCAATGATCGGAAATCATGCAAGTTTTGATGGGAAATTTACAAGTATAAGTATTGGAGATTATTCTGTTTTGGAATAATTTTAAAAGATATTAAAAAAAGACAAAAGCAGCATTTTTAAGTATTTATTATGCTGCTTTGTTGTTTTTTTAATTTATTTTGCAAAGGAGATTCTCACTAATCGTTTTGCTCTCAAAACAATTTATTTCTAATGACAAAAAAATGGACTTTCATATTCGCTTTTTCAGTTTTGCTTAGCAATTCAGTTACGATATTGGCGCAAACTGAACCTGAGGAAATTAAAGTCGAAGGAGATAAATTTCAAGATTATTTCTATGAATCTATTTTTCAAAAAAGCATTGAGAATTACGATAAATCGTTAGTGGCATTGGATCAATGTTTAAAATTGAAGCCTAATAATGCTACGATTTATTTTGAAATGGGGAAGAATTATTTAGCTTCTAAAGATTATAAAAATGCGTATTCTTCTTTTGAACGTGCCACTCAGATCGATCCGACAAATAAATGGTTTTGGGTAGGATTGTATGACGTGTGTTACGAAACCAAAGATTTCAATCAAGCCATAGTAATCATCAACAAACTTATTCCTTTTGATGCGGATTATAAAGAAGATTTGGTTTCTCTTTATATGTTAACCAAACAACATGAAAAAGCTTTGACGGCAATAAATGAACTGAACGAGAAAGTTGGAAAAACGGAAAGACGCGAAATGTATAAAATGGAAATTTTGTCTGAAGGAAAATTCCAAAATTCTGAAGTTGATAATTTAAAAGCGCTTATTGATAAAAATCCTAAGGATGAATCCAATTATATTGCTTTGATTTTTTTATATAATAACAACAATGAAGAGGAAAAAGCTCAGGAAGTTACCAAAAAATTAGAAAAAGAAATACCAGAATCAGTTTGGGCTCAAGTAAGTTTGTTTAAAAATTATCTTGAAAAAAATGATGGTGTAAATGCTGCAAAGTCAATGAATTTAGTTTTGGCAAGCCCAAAAATTGATTCCAAAATTAAACATCGAATCCTTAATGAATTTTTGCTTTTTACCAATGCAAATCCTCAATTTATAGCTGATTTGGATAATGCCATTGGCTATTTTAAAAATGATAAAACTGTCGATGTTCCAAAGGAAATAGGTAAATTGTACCACAGCAAAAAGCAATGGGATAAGGCAATTAAGTATTATGAAATGTCAGAGAAAAATCGTCCAGAGGTTGATCTTGAAAGAAGCTTGCTTTGGCTTCAGGCTAACACCGAACTTAAACAGTTCGAGCCTGTTCTCAAAAAATCACTGACAATGATTGATAATTTTCCAGCAGAACCGCAGTTTTATTATTACGCAGGATTAGCCAATAATCAGTTGCAATTATTTAAAAAAGCCAAAGAAGTTCTTGAAATGGGACTTGATTATGTAGTTGAGAATAAAGATTTAGAAATCAATTTCAATATACAACTTGGCGAAGCTTATAGCGGTTTGGGAGATACTGCCAAGAAAGAATTATATTTTAACAAAGCCAATCAATTATTAAAAGGAAAAAAATAATGAATAGATTTCTAGTAAGACTATTTTTTGTGTGTATGATTTGCATGAGCAGTTCGGTACTTTTGGTATCATGTAAAGTGAAGGGAAAAGTAGTAGAAGAAACCAAAAAAGAAGATTCGAATCGCATGAATGCTGATCGAATTGTAAAAAATTTCTATGACAATAAAAGCGATTTTAAAACATTGAATATAAAATCGAATGTGAAATATCATGATGAAAAACAAAACCAAAATTTAACTGCCGAAATTAAAATCAAAAAAGATGAAAAGATTTTAGTAAGCATTCGTTTCCTGGGAATCACGATGGCAAAAGCTTTAATCACTCCATCTTCGGTAAGTTATTATGAAAAGTTGGGCGGTACGTATTTTGAAGGGGATTTTAGTTCGTTAAGTAAATGGCTGGGCACTGATTTGGATTTCAGAAAAATTCAAAATATATTGATAGGTCAGGCAATGGATGATTTAACGAAAGGGAAATATCAAGATTCATTAGTGGATCAGTCGTATCGATTGGAAGATATTTCGAAGACTAACATCAAAAAATATTTCTTTTTTGACAAAAGTTCTTTCTTACTAAGTAAACAGGAGATTTCTCAACCAGCAGAAAACAGAAAAGTCGAAGTTTTATATTCGGATTATAAAAAATATGATGAATCTCAATTTCCTACGGATATAAACATAAATGCGGAGCAAGAAAAAGGTAAAACCGAAATTTATTTAAGTTATAATAGCATTAACCTTAACGAAGAGCTTAATTTTCCATATAGCGTGCCAAATGACTATAAAAGAATTTTAATTAAGTAAATTTGAACCCATATATAATTGTAAAATGCGAAAATTTCTCTTAGGACTATTTATTTTATGCACGACCTCAGTAATTTGGGGGCAAGAGTCGCAACAAGAAAAATTAGAAAAGCGTAAAGCCGAAATCCAACAAGAGATTTTGGACAATCAAAAGCTATTGAATTCGGTTAAGAAAAAGGAAAAATCTGCCGTCAGCGTAATTATTTTACAAAACAATAAAATAAAACTTAAAGAAAAATTGATTCGTACCACAGAGAAACAAGCAAAGATTCTCGGGAACGATATGTACATTAATCAATTAAAAATAAATAAACTCAATAGAGAATTAGTGGTTCTAAAGGAAGATTATGCAAAGATGATTGTCAAATCATATAAAAGCAGGTCAGAACAAAGCCGCGCTATGTTCCTCTTATCTTCGGAAAATTTTTTACAAGCCTATAAACGAGCTCAGTATATGAAACAATATACAGGCTATAGAAAAATGCAAGGTGAAGAAATTAAATCCAAAACGAACGAACTTTTGGGTTTTAATGAAAAGTTAAATGCCCAAAAAATAGAAAAGAAAAAACTATTAGCCGAAAATACCAAAGAGAAATTATCTTTAGAAAAAGAGAAAAAAGAACAATTGCGATTGGTAAATTCCATTAAAAAAGACAAGAAAAAAATCACAGCAGATATCAAAAAGAAACAAACCGAATCAAGAGCAATTGACCGTCAGATTGATCGTTTAATTCGTGAAGCAATTGCCGAAGCTAACAGAAAAGCAGCCAGTGAAAACCCAAATGCTCCTGCATCAGCCTATACATCAGCCAGAATAGTTTTAACTGCTGAAGCCAAAATATTAGCCGATAATTTTAGAGCCAATAAAGGGAAATTACCTTGGCCTGTTGAAAAAGGTTTTGTTTCATTAGGATATGGACAACAGCCACATCCAGTTTATCCAAGCCTTGTTATCAACAACAGTGGAGTAGAAATCACAACAGAACAAGGAGCAAATGCTAGAGCAGTTTTTGAAGGTGAAGTAACCAGTGTCATGGTTTTGTCTCCAGTAAACAAAGCAGTAATGTTGCAACATGGAGATTGTTTTACGGTATATCAAAATTTAAGTAACGTGTATGTGACTAAAGGTGAGAAAGTAAAGACCAAACAAAGTCTCGGAAAAATAAGAACAAATGGCGAAGGGAAAACAGTTTTAAAATTTACAATTTCGCAAAACACAACCTATAACAATCCTGCAAGTTGGCTGTATAATATGTAAGCATCCGTTAAAAAATATTCTCAGCACTATTTTATTGTAAAAACAAAATAGTGCTGTTTTTTTATAAAATCATTGCTTAAGTTTGCATTATATATAATTTGCGATGTTTAAAAAAATTCTGTGCTTTATCTTTCTAATAACCACGGCTTTACTTTGGAGCCAAGATAACCAACAAAAAAAATTAGAAGAACGTAAAGTTAAAATTCAACAAGAAATTCTAGAAAACGAAACAAAACTTCAAACGGTAAAGAAGAAAGAAAAAACAGCTACTAAAGCCATTGTTTTACAGAAAAACAAAATCAAACTTAAAGAAGAATTAATTGCTACTACCGAAAAACAGAAAGCACTTTTAGGAAATTCGATTTCTGAGAATCAAGCTCAAATAAATAAATTAGAAAAAGAGCTCGAATCACTCAAAGCAGATTATGCTAAGATGATTGTACAATCCTATAAAAGTCGTTCTGAAGAGAGCAGAGCTATGTTTTTATTATCCTCAAATAGTTTTTTGCAAGCCTATAAAAGAGCACAGTATATGAAACAATATACCAATTATAGGAAAATACAAGGAGAAGAAATTAAGGCAAAAACGTATACTCTTTATACTTATAACGCCAAATTAGATGTTCAAAAAAGTGCCAAAGAACATCTAATTGCAGAAAATGACAAGGAAAGATTGTCTTTGGAAAAAGAAAAACAAGAGCAGGAAAAGTTGGTTGCTTCCTTAAAGAAAGATAAAACCAAAATTATTGCAGAAATCAAGAAAAGGCAATTAGAATCCAAAGCAATAGATAGAAAAATTGACAAATTAATTCGTGCTGCAATCGCCGAAGCCAATAGAAAAGCGGCAATAGCAAAGGCTGCCAAAGAAAAAGCGGCAAGGGAAAAAGCAGCCAGAGAAAAAGCAGCACTTGAAAAAGCAAAAGCCGAAGCTATTGCCTTAGAAAGAGCCAAAGCACTAGAAAAGAAAAAAGAAATTGAAAAAGCAAATGCATTGGCAGCAGCCAAAGCAAAAGCCAACTCTAAACCTGCACCAAAACCAATTCCGATTCCAAAAGAAGTCGAAAAAGCAATTGCAAAAGTAGAACCTACAGTAGAATCAACTAAAGAAACGGTTGTAAAAATTGAACCTGTTTCGACAACTAAAATCGATCTATCGCCAGACGGAAAAGTTGACTCAGATAATTTTAAAGCCAATAAAGGAAAATTGCCTTGGCCTGTAGAACGAGGATTTATTTCGTTAGGCTTTGGTGATCAGTTCCATCCTGTATACAAAACGTTGGCCATTCATAATAGCGGACTAGAATTCTCAACAGATTCTGGCGGTAGCGCAAGAGCAGTTTTTGCAGGCATTGTGAGTAGCGTGATTATTATTTCGCCAGTTAATAAAGTTGTTATGTTGCAACACGGAGACTTTTTTACCATTTATCAAAATTTGACTTCTGTCAGCGTTGGTAAGGGAGATAAAGTGAGTATGAAACAAACACTAGGCAAAATTAAAACCACTGGAGACGGGAAAACAATCTTAAAATTTGCTATCACTCAAAACACAACTTATGTCAATCCTAGAGCTTGGTTGTCGAGTAAATAGCAGAAAAAAATTAATAAATTTTTTAAATTGTCTTTTGAAAATATACTCTATATTTGATGAAATTTAAACTTTAAAATTATGAATTCTAACAACCCTTTTTTGAATAACAAAACGTTTTCTAAGGCAACTTCCAGAAGTGAAAATACCTTTAATGCTGTTGTTATTGAAAATGATCAAGACATGACTTTGTCAGGAACGATCAACAGAAGTTTAATTCTTTTCTTATTATTGATCGCTTCAGCAACCGTAATCTGGTGGGCCACTTTCAACGGAATGAACCCAATCGTACCAGCATTTGGTGGTGCAATCGTTGGATTAATTTTGGTTGTAATTGCTGCATTCAAACCACAATATTCCGCGTATTTAGCTCCTGGATATGCACTTTTCGAAGGATTGTTTATCGGTGGAGTTTCTGCAATTTTTGAAACACAATATCCAGGAATTGTAACACAAGCTGTAGGTGCAACTTTCGTAACATTTGGAGTTTGCCTTGGATTGTATAAATATAAAATCGTAAAAGTAACGGAGCAATTCAAATCAATAGTTATTGCTGCAACTTTGGCAATTGCAACCTATTATTTAATTTCTTGGTTGTTCTCACTTTTCACAAGTTTTACACCAGTTCATTACGGAAACTCAATGATGAGTATCGGAATCAGCGTATTTGTAATCATAATCGCTGCATTAAATTTGTTCCTAGATTTCGACAGAATCGAAAAAGGAGTAGAACAAAGAATGCCAAAATTCATGGAATGGTACGGTGCCATGGGATTGATGATCACTTTAGTTTGGCTGTATATCGAATTCCTAAGATTGTTATCCAAACTTTCTAAAAAATAGAACAAACAAAATTTCAATATAAAAGATACTCTTCTGCAAAGAAGGGTATTTTTTTTTGGAGCAGAAAAACTAGGCATTTTTAGGGTATGCTGAAAAAATTCCTAAGTACTGTATAAAACCAGCAGTTTGTCATTCCGTAGGAATCCTAGCAATCAAAAGTGCCAATCTTTGTAGAACTCGTTGCTAGATTCCTACGGAATGACAAGATTGTGAAATTTGTTATTGAATAATTTAAAATTAAGTGTAAGGTTTTTAAATATTATTATTGATAAACTTTGCACTTGTTTTTTAGACAATAGCTTGAATCGTAATGCTTTTTCAACAAACCCTAATTATTTTTAGTAAAACCGTATGTTTCTAATGGTTTTATAAACCAGAAGGCTAAGTTTGTCAATTCAGGAACCATAATCTTAAATTTACTATGAGCTGCGTGAGGGATAGGAAGAAGCTACCAACGTAGCCTGGATAGCCCGACCGCGTTGAGGAAAGGGGCTGTATAAGCGCATGCTACAGTAAGCCCCTTTTCTCAACGGGGTCACGCCCAAATGTTTCTATTTAAAACTAAGGACTAATTACTAATTGCTAAGTACTAATCGCTAATATTAAAATCATTAAATTTGCAGTCTTATTTAGAGATATGTTAGAAAAAGAAATAATAAATTTTGAAAGAACGGCTATCGTTGGGATTGTAACTCAAAACCAAAACGAAGAAAAACTGAATGAATATCTCGATGAACTTGAGTTTTTGACATTTACGGCTGGAGGGGAAGTGATTAAACGCTTTTCGCAAAAAATGGATCGCCCCAATCCTAAAACTTTTGTGGGGACAGGAAAACTGGAAGAAATTTGTCTCTTTGTAAAAGAAAATGATATTTCAACGTTGATTTTTGATGACGAATTATCACCTTCACAACAAAAAAATATTTCCAGAATTATTGATTGTAAAATTTTAGATCGTACGAATCTTATCCTCGATATTTTTGCACAAAGAGCTGAAACCTCTTATGCCAGAACACAAGTAGAATTGGCACAATGCCAATATTTATTACCGAGACTTTCGGGACTGTGGACACACTTGGAACGTCAAAAAGGGGGTATCGGTATGCGTGGTCCTGGAGAAACAGAGATCGAAACGGATAGACGTATTGTTCGTGACAGAATCTCTTTGCTTAAAGAAAAAATTAAAACTATCGACAAGCAAATGGGGGTTCAACGTAGTAATCGTGGTGCGATGGTTCGTGTTGCTTTGGTTGGTTATACCAATGTTGGAAAATCAACTTTGATGAATGCCATTGGTAAAAGTGATGTTTTTGTAGAGAATAAATTGTTTGCGACTTTAGACACAACCGTTAGAAAAGTAGTTATTAAGAACTTACCATTTTTGCTTTCGGATACAGTTGGTTTTATTCGAAAATTGCCAACTCAATTGGTAGATTCGTTTAAAAGTACGCTCGATGAAGTTCGCGAAGCCGATTTGTTATTGCATGTTGTTGATATTTCGCATCCTGAATTTGAAGATCACATTGAGTCTGTAAATCAGATTTTATTGGATATTAAGGCGAGTGATAAACCGGTTATTATGGTTTTCAATAAAATCGACGCCTACAAACATTTAACGATAGAAGAAGATGATTTGATGACCGAGAAAACGCCAAGACATTTTACTTTGGAAGAATGGCAACAAACATGGATGCACCGTTTGGGGGGGCAGAATGCTTTGTTCATTTCGGCCTCTCAAAAAGAAAATTTCGAAGAGTTCAGAGAATGTGTTTACGAAGCAGTTCGAAAAATTCATATTACCCGTTTTCCATACAACAAGTTTTTATATCCTGATTATAAAGATGCGGTGGAGAAAGAAGATAGTGAAGAATAAAAGTAAGCAGAATTTAGTTTAGTAATGAGCTTGCGAAATAAGTTTAAATACAAAGACCTTTTGGCAATTGCGAAAAGGTCTTTGTTTATTTTAATTTAAGTCTAAAATTATTTTTTTGGAGCTTTGTACAAAGGTACTGCTGAACAGGCTTCGCCATACATGATACTTCTGGCATAAGGCTGTAAATATTGAGCTGACAAAATATAGGCTTGGAGTGGCACTGGTTTTTTAGAACAGCCTTTTATAATAACAGGTTTGTCCTGATAGGCTGTATAATCAATTGAAGGAAGCAGTTCTTCATACAATGACGAATCTAAATCTTCCAACGAACCGTATACAATTTTTTTGGCAAAAGTAGCCAAATGCATAGTCACCAAAACCATTGCCCATTTCGGGATAATAGCCTCTGTACTACAAGTTACGGCAACATATTGGTCTTGGTATTTTGACCAATCCTGATTATTTAGTTGTTCTCTAAAATCTTTTTCTTTTAACAAAAAACCATCATAAAGCCATTGGGAAATATCGATTTGTGTACGAGTTCCTTTTGGATAATAGTCTTCCAAATCAAAAACTTCTAGGACACTATTGGCTACTTTGTTGATTATTTCTTCCATGTGCATTTGGTTTAAAGTTTAAAGTTTCAAGTTTCCGAAGCCTGAAACTTTAAACCTGAAACAAATTTTTTAAAGCATTCCTAATTCTAATTTTGCTTCTTCGCTCATTAAATCTTTGCTCCAAGGCGGATCAAAAGTGATTTCAACTTCAGCATCTCTAACGTTCTCAATGGATTTGATTTTCTCTTCCACCTCTCTTGGCAAACTCTCAGCTACTGGACAGTTTGGAGATGTTAAAGTCATAAGGATTTTTACTTCGAGATCAGTATTGACCATTACATCATAAATCAATCCCAATTCGTAAATATCTACAGGAATCTCCGGATCGTAAATGGTTTTTAATTTTTTTACAATTGATTCTCCTAATTCTGTGGTGTCTATTTCTTGTTCCATAATTTTATTTTATTGAACCATTAATTGCTAAGGTTCTTTAAACTTAATTTTCTTAATCTCTTAATGGTAAATTTTAATTTTTCTTAGCATCAAATGCCAATGCATACATTTTAATATTTTTTATCATTGATACCAAACCATTGGCTCTTGTTGGCGAAAGATGTTCTTTCAAACCAATTTCATCAATAAAATCGGTTTCTGCGTTTAATATATCTTCTGCTTTTTGGTTAGAAAAAGCGCGAATCAATATTGCAATAATTCCTTTGGTCAAAATAGCATCACTGTCTGCTGTGAACACTATTTTATCGTCTTTTTGTTCACCTTGTAACCATACTTTCGATTGGCAGCCTTTGATTAGATTTTCATCGGTTTTGAGTTCTTCTTTAATCAAAGGAAGATTTTTTCCTAACTCAATAATGTATTCGTAGCGTTGCATCCAATCATCAAACATGGAGAACTCGTCTATAATGTCGTCTTGTATTTCTTTTATTGTCATTTTTCTTTTTTTGAAAATGATAGTAATGTGTTTACTATATTTTTTATTTTTTCAGGAGGAAACCCATGATCGAAAGTTTGACTTTCATAAGTTTTTCCTTTGTATGTTATTTTTAAATTGGCCATTGCCGCACCATCATGAAATCGTTTTTGAGTAGGTGCTTTCAAATTTGGAATTTCCTCTAAATCCACTTTTTGAAATTCTGTGATTAATGCATTCCATTGTTCTTCTGTTAATGAATTTGAAGAAGGTTTTCCATCTCTTGTGTTTGAATAAGCTATCGTTTTATTTTCAACTACAGTCTTATTATACACCCCCCTTGAATTGGCTGTGTACTCCATTTTTGCCGTTGCCAAATCCAGATTATTTTGACTTTGACAATTTTTAGCAAGGAGTAAAGTTAAAAACAAGATGGATAGAAATTTCATTTTTACGATAAGATTGTTTTATGACAACATTGTTTTTGCCTTTTTAACAGCTTCTACTAAAACGTCAATTTCTTCTTTAGTATTGTAAAAAGAAAAAGATGCTCTTATCGTTCCTGGAATACAAAATGAATTCATAATAGGTTGTGCACAATGATGCCCCGTTCTTACTGCGATTCCTAGTTTGTCAACGATGGATCCAATGTCATACGGATGAATTCCATCAATATTAAAAGATATTACCGAAGTTTTTTCTGCGGCAGTTCCATAAATTCTTAGTCCACCAATTTCTGATAATCGTTTTGTGGCGTAGTCTAATAGTTCCAATTCTTGCTTTTGAATATTTTCAAATCCAATTTCGTTCATATAATCAATAGCAGTTCCTAGAACAATTCCGCCAGCAATATTAGGAGTTCCGGCTTCAAATTTATGCGGCAAATCAGCATAAGTAGTTTTTTCAAAAGTCACTTCCTTTATCATTTCGCCACCACCTTGGTAAGGTGGAAGTTTATTTAGCCAAGCTTCTTTACCATATAAAATTCCAGTTCCAGTCGGCCCGCACATTTTATGTCCAGAAAAAGCATAGAAATCACAATCCAAAGCCTGAACATCCGGTTTTAAATGCGGAACCGCTTGTGCTCCATCAATTAAAATAGCAGCTCCAAATTCGTGTGCTTTGTCAATCATATACTTGATAGGATTGATAGTTCCCAACGCATTTGAAATATGATTTACGGTTACAATCTTTGTATTTGCAGACAATAATTTATCATATTCGCTCATTATTAATTCTCCTTTTTCATTCATCGGAATGACTTTGAGAGTGGCTCCTGTTTTTTCACATAACAGTTGCCAAGGCACAATATTACTGTGGTGTTCCAATGATGAAACCAAAACTTCGTCTCCTGGTTTCAAAATCGAGGCAAATCCATTGGCTACTAAATTAATTCCAAAAGTGGTTCCCGAAGTAAAAAGCACTTCGTGAAGATGTTTCGCATTAATATGATTTTGCACTTTCGCACGAGAAACCTCATACGCATCTGTAGCCAATTGACTCAAAGTGTGAACACCCCTATGAATATTGGCATTGATTTCTTTATAATATTTTGAAATAGCATCAATAACAACTTGCGGCTTTTGTGAAGTCGCACCGTTATCGAAATATACTAATGGTTTCCCATTCACTTTCTCTGAAAGAATAGGAAAATCGGCTCTTATTTTTTGAATATCTAACATCGCTTTATTTAGATTTTTTCTAAATACAAAAGTAACACAATTGATTTACTTTTTTATGCTACAATGATTATTAATTGAAAAAATCAGCAGTGATCATAACCGGTGTGTGATTAAATACTATAATTTTTAGAAGCAGAATTAATAGGCAAAGAATGTGAATTAAGAATCAAATTAATACGCTGAATTCTTGTCACTAATCTTAAGCCTGTTAGGAATTTGAATTAAGTTCAAAAAGTAACAGATTAACATTAGTAATTTCAAACCGTAAGTTTTGTATTCTTTTTTTTACTAAATTAGAAAGTTTATATTCTCGCCATGAAAAGATATTATAAAATAGCAATTTTCCTTTTTATCCTATTTTTGGGATATTTTGCCTTTACCACTTATCCAAAATTAGAATTGATCTCTGGATTTTCTGCCAAAAATGTAGCTTCAGCTCATTTTATAGATAATCGCTCATTGGAATTTATAGAAAAAACAGATAATGATTTTGATGTTATAGGCTGGGCTTCTAACCAAATTAATGAATCGGGAAAATATGCCGAAGCAACCGTTTTTGGTTTAAAAAAGTGGAAAGCTATTTACCGTCAAGGATTGGGAGCTACTTTGATAGATGATAGTTTTGACACAATTAAAGGTTATGAAGTTCCTAAAAGAATACAGTTAAAAAATAACTTACCATTTCCTTATGGGGAGTTAGAACCAAGAGACACTCTTTTTGGCAATGTTGATTATGCCAAATTAAATCAGGCAGTAACAAACGCATTCGACGCAAAAGACGAAGATAATAAAAGAACACGATCAGTCTTGGTAATCTATAAGGACAAAATTATTGCAGAAAAATATGCTGTTGGCTTTTCTAAAAACAGTATGCTTTTGGGTTGGTCAATGACCAAAAGTATTACTGGAACTCTTTTTGGAATACTCCAATCACAAAAGAAATTCGATATTTATAAACCAGCTCCAATTCCAGAATGGCAAAACGATAATCGAAAAAACATCACTACAAATGATTTGCTTCACATGAATTCAGGTCTGGAATGGGACGAGGCGTATGACCGAATTTGCGATGCAACAATTATGCTTTTTCAGTCTAAAGATATGTCGCATTCACAATTAGAAAAGCCTGCCGTTTTTAAACCCAACACACATTGGTATTATTCTTCTGGAACAACTAATTTATTGTCGGGAATTTTAAGAAAACAATTCAAAACGCATCAAGAATATTTGGACTTTTGGTATTCTGCATTAATTGATAAAATCGGAATGCATTCGATGCTAATCGAAACGGATATGGCTGGTAATTATGTAGGTTCTTCCTATGGCTGGGCAACGACAAGAGACTGGTCAAAATTGGGATTATTGTATTTACATAAAGGCAATTGGAACGGAGAACAAATATTTGATGCAAGTTGGGAAAAATATGTAAGCACACCAACTGTTGGTTCAAATGGAGATTACGGAGCCCATTTTTGGTTGAATGCAGGAGGTCATTATCCAGACGCTCCCAGAGACATGTATTCTTGTAATGGTTTTCAAGGACAAAAAGTATTCATCATTCCATCAAAGGACTTGGTTATTGTCAGAATGGGTTTGACTGGGGATGCTAAATTTGATTTTAATAAGATGTTGAAAGGGGTTGTGGGGAGTATTACAAAGTAATTAGCCAATTTTGTGTATCGTTATTTCAGGACGAGACATTAAAAATAAAACCCTTTCAGAGTTTAAATTCTGAAAGGGTTATTTATTTGGATAAATTATTTTCTATAAATCAAATCCTAATTTTACACCTAATTTATTGGCGATGATTTTGGTAATTCGTTGTTTCAATTCAGGTATTTTGATGTTTTCGATAACTGCGTTTGAGAAAGCGTACATCAATAATGCTTTTGCTTCTTTCTTTGGAATACCACGTTGTTGCATGTAGAACATTGCAGTTTCATCCAATTGTCCAACAGTACAACCGTGGGAACATTTTACATCATCAGCAAAAATTTCCAATTGTGGTTTTGCATTGATAGTTGCTTTATCGCTCAAAAGAATGTTGTTGCTTTTTTGAAAAGCATTTGTTTTTTGAGCTTCTTTTTCAACATATACTTTTCCATTGAAA
>NZ_DATIDY010000054.1:0-17434 GCF_035456085.1 Flavobacterium sp. | reverse complement strand
GATGGAAAATATGCTTTGTTTTACTTAGGAAATTCAAATGGAAAATTTGATACCAAAAGAATAGGTTTGGCCACAGCCGATTCACTCTACGGACCTTGGAAAAGACCTGACGAACCTTTGTTACAACCTGGAAAAGAAGGGGAATGGGACGATTACATTACGACCAATCCTTCGTTTTTAAAACATCCAAATGGTGAGTATTGGCTGTATTATAAATCATTGGATAAGGAAGGGTATGTTCATCGAAAGTTTGAAATAAAGGGCAATAGAAAATATGGTTTGGCGATTGCAAAATCATTGTATGGACCTTATATAAAATACGAAGGAAATCCAGTAGTTGATTTTCATAAGATGGGGAATAATCAGCAATGCGAAGATGCTTTTGTTTGGTATGAAAACAAAAAATTTAAAATGCTGGCGAGAGATATGGGTGTTTTCGGGATGGATAAAGGCTTGTATATGGAGTCTAAAAACGGAATGCATTGGTCAAAACCACAAATTGGTTATCAGGAACTTAGCAAATACATTACCCAGCCAGAAGCTCCGAAACATTTGAACAGATATGGACGCGTTGAACGTCCTCAAATATTATTTCAAAAAGGAAAACCTACGTACTTATTTACGGCTTCACAAGGTGGTAAATACGAAACGGCATCAGGATTTATTTTCAAAATCAATTAAATTATCATTTATGAATTCATTTTTTAGATTAAAAATTAGTGCTCTTTTTTTACTTGGAATAGCAATAAATATGGTTGCTCAAGAAAAAATTGACCGAAAAGCAGTCGTAACAAGACACGATGTTAAAATTACTCAAATTGATACTTTGGCTTCGCTAAGTGTCGGTAACGGAAAATTTGCTTACACGGTTGATGCTACCGGTTTACAAACTTTTCCTGAGAAATATCAAAAAGGAATTCCATTGGGAACCGAAGCTGAATGGGGATGGGACAGTTACAAAAATGTAAACGGTTATAAATTTTCGGAAACCTTGAAAGAGGTTGATCAATATGGTCGAAAAGTCTCGTATTCGACACAAATCAAAGAGCCGAAGCATAGTAAAGAAGCTGTTGATTGGTTCCGTCAGAATCCACATTTATTGCAATTGGGAAATATTGGTTTTGAAATTACGAAGAAAGACGGAAGTCTTGTAAAACCCGAAGACATCAAAGCCATCAATCAAAAACTGAATTTATGGACTGGAAAAATTGAAAGTTATTTTGAAGTCGAAGGCACTTCCGTAAACGTGATTACGGCTTGTCATCAGGAAAAAGATGCTTTAGGTTTTCTGGTAGAATCGGATTTAATCAAACAAGGACGCTTGAAAATTCGTGTCCGTATTCCGTTTCCAACAGGAGAATGGGGTGATTTTGCAACGCAATGGGAAGGGAAAAATGATTATAAAAGCATCTTAAAGATCAAAAATAAATCGGAAGCAACGATTACACACCAAATGGACAGTATTTCGTATGATATTAATTTGAAATGGAAAGGAGTTGCGCAACTAAAAGAAAAAGCCAAACATTATTTTCTATTAGAACCATCAACTACTAACACATTAGAATTGAGTTGTTCTTTCATTCAAACCAATAAAAACAAAGGAGCTGTTCCTTCATTTACAGAAATTGAAAAAAGCAGTGTCGCAGGCTATGAAAAATTTTGGAAAAGTGGTGCATTCGTTGATTTTGCTGGGAGTACAGATAAAAGAGCAAATGAATTGGAACGCCGAGTTGTGCTTTCACAATATTTGACAAAAATTCAATGCGCCGGTTCGATGCCTCCGCAAGAAACTGGGCTGACTTACAATAGTTGGTATGGAAAACCGCACTTAGAAATGCATTGGTGGCACGGAGTTCATTTTCCACTTTGGGGAAGATCTCAATACTTGGAAAATACATTGGGTTGGTATGAAAATGCTTTTGATAAAGCTAAAAAATTAGCAAAAAGACAAGGTTTTGAAGGTGCCAGATGGCAAAAAATGACTGACCCGGATGGTAACGAAAGTCCGTCATCAGTTGGAGCATTTTTAATTTGGCAACAGCCACATTTTATTACGTATGCTGAGTTGTTGTACGAATCTTCTAAATCAGAAGCGACTTTGAAAAAATACAGCGAACGAGTTTTTGCTACAGCAGATTTCATGGCTTCGTTTGCTTTTTATGATAAAGAAAAAAAGCGCTATATGTTAGGGCCAGGCGTTATTCCGGCACAAGAGCGTTTTGTTGCGATGCAGACTTTTAACCCAACTTATGAATTAGCTTATTGGAACTGGGGACTGAAAACGGCAATTGCATGGAAAAAGAAAATGAACCAAAGCGTTCCTGAAAAATGGGAAGCTGTTTTGAAAGATTTGTCGCCTTTGCCAGTTCAAAACAATGTGTATTTAGCAACCGAAAGCGCGCAGGATTCTTATACCAATCCTGAATTCAAAACCGATCATCCATCTGTTTTGGGAACTTTTGGAATGCTTCCAGAGACTTCTTTATTGGACAAAAAAATAATGAAAAACACCTTCGACTTGGTTTGGGATACTTGGTCTTGGGACAAAACCTGGGGCTGGGATTTCCCGATGACAGCAATGAGTGCGGCACGTTTGGGTTTGCCAAATAAAGCAATCGACGCACTGTTTATGAATGTAACAACCAACACCTATTTGAAAAATGGTCACAATTATCAAGCGGAAAGATTAACATTGTATCTTCCAGGAAACGGCGGATTATTAACAGCAATTGCCATGATGTGTGGCGGTTGGGAAGGAACTACTGAGCCTAATCCGGGATTCCCAAAAGATGGAACTTGGAAAGTGAAAAGTGAAGGTTTTCAAAAAATGTTTTAAAAGCTTATAAAATAATATGAGACAGAATTACAGAGATAGTTTATATCAATACAGATCCAGCAGTAAAATTTTGGTTTTATTGCTGTTGTTTTTTTGTATTCTGACTCAAGCGCAGGTTGAAACTAAAGAAAGCGAAGTTGGTTTGGGCTGGAGTAACAATTCAGTCAATACGGTTATTTTTAGAAATAGTGCATTGACAACTTTTAAAAATCAACAATTTACAGCCTATTACAATCCTGATGGGAAAATGGTTTTGGCAAAACGAAAATTAAATTCCAATGATTGGGAAACTCAAATCACACCTTACAGCGGCAATGTAAAAGATGCCCACAATTGTATCAGTATTGCGATTGATATTGAGGGGTATCTTCATGTGAGCTGGGATCATCACGACACACATTTGCGATATGCCAGAAGTAAGAAACCATTAGGTCTTGAACTCGGAGAAGAACAAGCGATGACAGGCGAAAATGAGCTTAAAGTAACTTATCCCGAATTCCATAATTTGCCTAGTGGAAAACTATTATTTTGCTATCGGTCCGGAGCTTCGGGACGAGGAAATATGGTGATGAAATCCTATGATGTAAAAACTCAAAAATGGACTTCTTTGCAAAATAATTTGCTCGATGGCGAAAATCAACGCAGTGCTTATTGGCAAATTTGTGTTAGCCAAAAAGGAATTTATCTTTCGTGGGTTTGGCGCGAAAGCTGGGACGTTTCGACGAATCATGATATTTGTTATGCTTTTTCGGCAGATGGAGGAAAAACATGGCAAAAATCAACTGGCGAAAAATACACTTTGCCAATCACAAAAGCTACTGCCGAAATAGCGTGGCATATTCCGCAAAACAGTAATTTAATCAATCAAACTGCAATGACTGTGGACGAAAAAGGCAATCCTTATATTGCAAGTTATTGGAATACAAATGAAATTCCACAGTATAAAGTAGTGTATTTGAATAATGGAAAATGGAATTTGATTGACACTAATTTTCAAAAAAACAGCTTTACGCTTGGCGGCGGCGGAACCAAAAGAATTCCGATTTCACGCCCTGAAATTTTGGTAAATCAATCCATGTTGTATTTACTTTTTAGATCAGAAGAAAGAGGAAATAAAATAACATTGGCAGCTGCTAATTTGGATAAAAAAGAATGGAAATTAGAAGATATAACCAATTATTCTGTTGGACAATGGGAACCCAATTTGGATGCAGCACTTTGGAAACAAAAAGCGCAACTGCATATTTTTTCACAAAATGTAACTCAAACAGATGGCGAAGGGTTGTCAGTTATGAAGCCTCAACCTGTTAAGGTTTTAGAATTAAAAAAGTTACCAGTTATCAAATAAATGGGTAAGCTTTCAACGGATTATTATTTCGTTTGATTTTATTATGTTTTCCTCAGATTTACTTATCAATTTTATTAGCGTTAAATTTCGATTTTCAAGCTTATTGATAGTTAGTTTCAAGATGTAATTTTTGTCTACGACATATTTATTGTAATCGCCATCAATTATATCATTGTTAATTTGAAAAATGGCTGAATTTTCGTCTACTTCGGTATATTTTTTTCTTAATTCGTTTAACGAAATTAAATTGGGTTTGTAATTATTTTTGGTTTCAATGATGATTTTCCCGTCATATTGGGCATTTCCAATCTCAATATTTCCTTTCTCGACTTTGATATTTTCAATGTTATTTGGGTCAATGAATTTTAAAATACTTTGATTCACAAGTTCTCCATTCAAATAATATGCAGGATCTTTTTTGCCTTTATATTTAATGACTTGAACAACCTTGATGATGGTATCTTGTTCAGAAGCTGCTTGTGAATTTTCGGTTTTCTTCTGACCAAAAGCACTGCTGGTCAAAATTGAAATTATAATGATAATGATTTTTTTCATTTTATTGGTTTTTGGTTTGGTTTGGTTTTTTGGTTTGTTTTTTTTGAAAAATGTTCTAACGGTTTTTAATTTTCCGTTGCGAATAATTCTCTGAAATCAGTACAATAATAATTCCGACAATATAGCACATAATATCAGTCCAGGCAAACGAGGTTCCAATTACGGTTCTCGCAATTTTTGAATGTTCTAAACCTAATTTTTCAACAATACGCAAATACTGAAGAAATTCGATGCTAAACGAAAATAACAACACAAAAACAGCAACGGGCAAAACAGCTAATTTCAAAAACGATTTTATAAAACAGTAAATTAAAACAACTACTAAAACATCACCAAAATAAGGGCGAATGATATCGTCGTGGACAAATACGGCAATTAAAATTTCTATAATCAAAAGTAACACTGTGTAGAGAAAGTATTTTGGGTCGAATTTTAGCATATTTAAGCGATGAATCATATTGATTATGGAGATATTTTTTTTGTAAATAAAGCGAATTTAAAAGAAAAATCATCAATAGTAATCGCAATAAAAACAGCATCATTTTATATATTTGCAGTATTAAAATCTAATTATAAAATAGTACCATTTTCTTTTCACTAACCGGATGGTTTGAAAAGTAGTTCTGTTAATCAAGAGATGATTAGCCGGATATTTTATTGTATAATTTTTATAAGTAGAAATAATGAAAAAAAATAAAATCGCCGTAATTGGCGCTACAGGCAAAGCTGGTAAATACCTTTTGAAGGAATTAATGCAGCATGATTTCCAATTAAAACTTCTTGTTAGAAATCCCGAAAAAATCCAAACGCAAAATTCTTCAGTTCAGGTCATTCAGGGAAATGTAAATTCTTATGATGACGTAAAAACGCTGCTGGACGATTGCGATGTCGTAATCAGTATGTTGGGTTTGGGTGTACCCAATAGTGAGAAAAATATTTTTAGCACTTCAACTCAAAATATTTTGAAAGCTATGGAAGAGTTCAAAATCAATCGTTATTTGGTCATTACGGGATTAAATGTTGATACGCCTTTTGACCAAAAAGGTCCAAAAACAAAAATGGGCACCGATTGGATGAAAGCAAATTTTCCCGAAACCACTGCCGATAAGCAAAAGGAATATGAAATACTTTCTGAAAGTAATGTTGATTGGACTTTGGTAAGACTTCCTTTGATTGAGCAAACAGATGAGAAATATGACGTTGATGCAAATCTGGAAGATTGTCTAGGCGATAAAATTAGTGCAACCAATCTGGCTTTGTTTCTTATCGAACAATTAGAATCCAAAAGCTATAGCAAAAAAGCACCGTTCTTATCGAATATATAAAAGAAAAAAGGGTTTAAAATGTAGAGACGTTGCATTGCAACGTCTCTTTTTGTTTTATGTTTTATATTTTTTATGATTTCAATACATCATCGTTTGGAGCCCATTTTCTTTGCCATTCATGATATTTTTCCAGCACTTTTTCGGGAGCATAGGTGTACCATGCATAACCAGCGCGTCGCTCACGGCTTACTTCAGCTAAAGAATACAAATATTCACTATTGCGGTCGCAAAACAAAGGTTTTTCGGTGTTCAATTCATAATAACGTGTCCAAATAGGAGGAGCTGTAGAGTCTGTTACAACACGACGATCATCGGTGACGGTTTTGTATTTAGATTCAAATTCCGGAGCTTTAAAAGTCTCGATTCGGGTATTGTATATTTTGGAATCCGAAAACCATTTTACCGCACTTTGAATGGCATTAATTGTCTTTTCATTTGGATTATCAATGTCCATCAGAAATAAAACTATTTGTGCACTTTCGCCATTGCAAATGCTTGGCGGTTCAAATTTTCTGGCCCATGCAGGCAACAAAGTAACTTCATCATGTTGCTGACACCAGGCAGTAAGTTTTCCTTGATCTTTAATTTGCGAATTGAGTATACAATCAATCCCTTTTTGATAAGCTATAGCTACTTTTTCTTTTGTTTTTGGATCTAAAAATGCAAAATTCGGATCATCTGTAATTACTTTTTTCAGCATATTCATAATTCCCATATAAGCGCCATCATTGAAAGTGATGTGTCGGCTATATCCTTTTTCTAACGGGTAATATTGAGGCCAGCCTCCATTTGCAAATTGTGCGTTTATAATAAAATCTATTCCTTTAAGGCAAGCGGTTTTGTATTTCTTAATTTTAGTAGCCGTATAAACTTGAGCTAAATAGTAGATATGTGTATAAGTAGTTGAATTATCAAAAGTGGTGTGCAAAACAGATTTCGATGAAATTACGGCCTTTATTTGTTCCGGAGTCAAAATAGCTTTCATGTCATAATTTTTGGGCCATCCTCCATTATCACGTTGAAAATAAATGATGTTATCGGCTATTTTGGTATAATCCGATTCTTCATATACGGGTTGATTGGGTACTGGATTTACAATATTGGTCTCATCAGCAATATGATACCAATGATTGGTACCATCCAGAAAGGGTTTGGTGCTTATTTCTATTGAGTTTTCTTCATTAGTTTGAGCATTCGAATTCAGAAATGAAAAGAATCCTAAAATTAAACTAAGAAAAAAAGCAGTACTCTTGGTTTTAGATTTAAACATTTGAATTATTTAAGATAGTTTGGGAACAAATAATTAGAGTTTCGTGAAGTTTAATTTACAAAACGGCATCAAAAAAAAACACCAGCCTTTCGACTAGTGTTTTCTCTTTAATTTTTACATTTTCACTGCACCTTTAGAAACTTTTTTCCCAACGGTTGTTTTTTTAGTGAAATTAAATTTTGGTGTCGAAACCAATTCAATGTTTTTGCTTCCTTCACCGTCTATAGTTATTGCGCTAGGAGAAGTTGAATTAAAATCGATGTTTTTCAAAGACATGTTTTTTACATTATATATTTGAAAAACATTGCTTTCTTTTATATCTAAATTGATGTCTGACATTTTAACTTGATTAGCATCAATGATCGAAACACCTTTGTCTGCTTTACCAGTTAAATTTGAAATTTCGATATTTTCCAAATTCATTTCTGGTAATCCTTGTAAAAATACTGCTTGTTTGGCACTATCAATATAAATGTCTTTGATCACGATGTTTTTAAATTGAGGTGTTTTTTCGTCAACAGGAACGGGAGCATTTGCTGTAGCATCTCCACCTTCAGCCAATTTTTCGGCAATTGATTTTCCACCATAATACAAGTCAAAAGAAATAGCTTGTGATGGAATATTAATCATATTAATACCTTTAATATAAATGTTTTCAACAACACCACCACGTCCACGATTACTTTTGAATCTTAAACCAACATCTGTTCCCATAAATGTACAGTTAGAAACGTGCATATTTTTTACACCGCTTGACATTTCACTTCCAACAGTTACACCACCATGACCATGATACACAATATTGTTTTTAACGATAATATTTTCGCAAGGAATTCCACGGTCACGTCCGTCTTTGTCTTTTCCTGATTTAATACAAATAGCATCATCACCAACGTCAAAGCTAGAATTCTCCACCAATACATTTTTACAAGATTCTACATCAAGACCATCTCCGTTTTGAGAATACCAAGGATTACGAACAGTAGTATTTCTGATAATTAAATCCTCAATCATCAACGGGTGAATATTCCATGCAGGTGAATTTTGAAAAACAGGTCCGTCAAATAAAACGCGTTTACTGTTTTGAATACTAACCATTACTGGACGAAGGAAATCACGGATTTCTTCAAATTGTTCTTTTGTTTTTAAATCACCACGAACGTTTTGATCCGCATTTTGATTCCCTTTCATGTATTGTTCAGATGGGTACCAACTTGTTTTTTTATCGTTTAATACTCCTCCAGAAGCCACTACAGCTTTCCATTGGCTTTCGGTCAATTTATCTTTTTTAACCATTCGCCACACATCACCTGAGCCGTCATAAACTCCATTTCCTGTAAACGCAACGTTTTCTAGGTTTTTTCCATAAATAGGTGAGATACAACGCCAAGTATTTAATCCTTCAAAACTAGTTTCGATAAGTGGGTACAAATCTTTGTTTGGAGAAAATTTTATCAAAGCTCCTGTTTCAGCGTGTAATTCGATATTACTTTTTAAAATAATCGGACCAGTAAGCCAGATTCCCGGAGGGATAATAACTTTTCCTCCTCCTTTTTTGGAAACCGCATCAATAGCATCTGCAAAAGCTTGAGTACACAAAACAGTTCCGCCTTTTACTGCGCCAAAGTCAGCAATACTTACCGAATTATTTGGAATAACTGGCTCGTTTATTTTATTCATCTTAAATTCAACTCCGTAATAATCATCGGATGAACTGTTGTTTTGTGCAAGGCTTATGGGACTGCTTGATAATGTAATTCCTAATGCTAAGAATAATAATTTGTTTAATTTGAATTTCATAATATTGTAAAGTGTTAATTATGTTTGTTTTAGATGGATTTTCTATAAATAAAATTAAACGGAACTTTAATCTGCCCGATTTCTTTATTTAATATCATCCTGGCTGCTGTTTCGCCCATTATTTTAAAATCAGTAGACATTACCGTGATGCCTAACAATTCTTTTAAAGGCGTGTCGTTATAAGAAATAACTCCGATGTGTTTTCCTAATTTCATATTGTTATCTCTGATTTGCTTTATCAAACTCACCAAATCTGATTCTTCAATGGTGATAAATAAATCTCTTTTTTTAAGAACCATATCATCATATACTTCATTCAAAACCTCATAATCGATTTCAAATTCAATGCAGAATTTTTTAAAACCATGCAAAATTCTTCTTGGATAAGGATATACGGCCTTGTCTGGATAAACTAAAATGAGTCGGTTATATTCCCGGATTTTTGCGACGCCTTCTTTTAAGGCATTATAAATATCATTTTCAAAATCCTGATAAATTTTGATAACATCATTATTCATTCCCAATTTGATGTTATCCATGATTACCAATTTTTCTTTGGGAATTTTATTAATGGCTTTTACCACCTCGTCTGTATAACTACAGTGTTTTAAATCTTCTGTTTTAAAATGGGTAGTGATTACATAATAATCGTAATGCCCTTCATATTTATCAAGCAGATTTAAAAAGAGCGTTTCATCGCCATGATAAATCTGTAAATCGGTATGCGCATTGGCACCAATGGTATTAAGAAATGAGTTGTAAGTCGCCATTTTATAAGGACTCAATTTGTTTAGCAAAAACAACACATTTACTTTAGAAACTAATTTGGTTTCAGTAATGTAGTACCCTTTTCCGCGAATGGAGGTTATGATTTTTCTTTCCTTTAAAATATTATACGCCTTTTCAACAGTATCTCGAGACATATAAAATTCTTCACTAAAACTATTAATCGATGGAATTTTTTGATTCATTTTCAAATTTCCATTAGAAATATTAGTTAAAATAGAGTCTACAATTTGTTTGTATTTGGGTATACGAGAATCTTCATCTATCTTAATAATCTTAATCATGACTGGGTTTTTTAGGATATTTTTATATTAAAGATAGCAATTATTGGATTTAAATTTGTTTTTGGTTTGGGTAATTCTTTATGGTATTTCGAGCGTTTTATTATTTGTAGAATCTCTGTTTTTATTTTTATTGAGATTCAAATACAATGTAATCGATTACACAAATATATATATTTTAAAATAATATGTCTATCAAAAAAGTGACTATATTTTTAAATAATATTCAAAAAATAAGTTAAAAAAAACTTTAGAAGACTTTTTTTACAGATAGAAGACATTTTTTCTTGAAGGAAATTATCAATTTACTTTTTTCATAACCTTCATCAATCATGATTATAAGTGTTAAATCTGCCGTTTTTTTCTTAAATACGTAATGTATTTTTATAAAATCATATGCAGTAAAGGATAGTACAGGATAGTTTTGTTTTAGCTATTCAATTATTTTACAATTCTAAATCACAACCAAATTAACCAAATAATTTTTTTAAATCAATGGAATCAATACTCGGAATATTTTTTCACTCTATAGGAGGATTTTCATCAGGAAGTTTTTATATGCCTTTTAAAAAAGTAAAAGGTTGGGCATGGGAAAGTTACTGGCTTATAGGAGGTCTTTTTTCATGGCTTATTGTGCCACCGGTTGCGGCATATTTGACTATTCCGAATTTTATGGGAATCATCGGTGTTGCTGCTCCATCGATAAAAGCATTGGCATTTACAATGGGATTGATTTGGGGAATTGGAGGATTGACTTACGGTTTGGGTGTTCGCTATTTGGGAATGTCATTGGGAAATTCAATCGTACTGGGATTTTGTTCAGCTTTTGGCGCATTGGTTCCTTCGATCTATTATAATTTTCACCCAACAGAAGGTAAAATTTCTTTTACTGATATGCTTGACAGTTCAGGCGGAAGACTGGTTTTACTAGGAGTTTTAGTTTGTTTGATTGGAATTGCTATTTCTGGAAAAGCAGGAATGCTGAAAGAAAAAGATTTTGCAGTAGGACATGAAGATAAAGACAAAGAATTTAGTCTTGTAAAAGGATTAATCATCGCTGTGATTTCGGGTATTCTGAGCTCGTTTTTCAATTTCGGAATTGAAGTTGGAAAGCCATTGGCAGAAGCAGCAGTAGTTAGCGGTTGTAACCCTTTGTTTCAAAATAATGTGACGTATATCGTAGTGCTTTGGGGCGGATTGACAACCAATTTCATTTGGTGTATTTTTCTGAATTTCAAAAATAAAACATTTGGAGATTATACTAACACTCGAACTCCAATAAGCAAAAATATAATGTTTTCGGCATTGGCAGGAACCATGTGGTTTTTACAATTTTTCTTTTATGGAATGGGCGAAAGCAAATTAGGAAACGGCGCCAGTTCCTGGATTTTACACATGGCAACAATCATTTTGACAGCTAACTTTTGGGGCTTTTATTTGAAAGAATGGAAAGGCGTTTCCAAAAAAACATTCAATACTTTTCTTGTTGGAATCGGATTGATAATGCTTTCGATTGTATTGGTTGGAATCGGAAACTCATTATAAAAAAACTTTGAATAGATATGTCAAATATAAATATTGAAAATATGACTTTTAAGCACGTAAGTTATCTTTGGGATGAAGCTAAAGCAAAAGAATTAGCCGGAGATGAAGTAGCACTTTTTATTTATCGCTCTAATTTATTGGGAGCTGATTTACGATTAACAAATTATGGAGGAGGAAATACCTCAGTAAAAATTACCGATAAAGACCCATTAACAGGAGAAGCTTCAGAAGTAATGTGGATAAAAGGGTCAGGTGGAGATATCGGAACATTAACAAAATCGGGTTGTGCAGCTTTATATTTAGACAGACTTCGCAACCTGGAAAATGTATACAGAGGAATTGAATTTGAAGATGAAATGGTAGAATTATTTAACCACTGTATTTTTGATTTAGCTTCAAAAGCACCTTCTATTGATACGCCTTTACACGGATTTTTGCCATTCAAACATATTGACCACTTGCATCCGGATGCAGCTATTGCCATTGCTGCAGCTAAGGACGGAAAGCAAATTACTGAAGAATTATTTAATGGAGAAATTGGATGGGTTGGATGGCAACGTCCTGGTTTCGATTTAGGACTTCAGTTGAGAGCGTGTTTGGAAGAAGCTGCTCAAAAAGGAAAGAAATTAAAAGGGATTATGTTAGGATCTCACGGATTGTTCACTTGGGGAGATACAGCATACGAAAGTTATGTAAATACGCTTGAAGTAATTGAAAAATGCGCGGAATATTTAGAAAGCAATTACGGTAAAAAACGTCCGGTTTTTGGAGGTCAAAAATTAGAAAGCCTGAACGAAGAAGCCCGAAAATTACAAGCAGCAAAAGTGGCTCCAATCTTAAGAGGTTTCTGCTCTTCTGAAAGAAAAATGATCGGCCATTATACAGATGATGCCAGAGTTTTAGAGTTCATCAATTCTAATGATTTAGAAAAATTAGCTCCTCTTGGGACTTCTTGTCCTGACCATTTCTTGAGAACAAAAATTAGTCCGTTGGTTTTGGAATTAGATCCAAACGAAGATTTGACTGATTTGGCCGCAATCAAAGCAAAATTAACTCCTGCTTTTGAAGCGTACAGAAAAATGTATGCAGCTTATTACAATACTTGCAAAAAATCAAATTCACCAGCAATGCGTGATCCAAATCCAGTGGTGATTTTATATCCGGGAGTTGGAATGTTCACTTTTGCAAAAGATAAAACTATGGCGCGTTTAGCATCAGAGTATTATGTGAATGCAGTAAATGTAATGAAAGGTGCAGAAGCAGTTTCAGAATATACTTCATTGCCGCACCAAGAAGCTTTTGATATAGAATATTGGTTGCTGGAAGAAGCTAAATTACAACGTATGCCAAAACCAAAAGCATTGTCCGGTAGAGTAGCATTGATTACTGGTTCAGGTGGTGGAATTGGTAAAGCTATCGCTAAAAAATTCGCTGAAGAAGGAGCTTGTGTTATTTTAAATGATATTGACGAAGAACGTTTGGCAGGAGCTAAAGCAGAATTTATCAAATTGTTTGGTAAAGATGCAGTGGCAAGTACTTTATTAAATGTGACAAACGACACAAGTGCTGAAAAAGCATTCGATGCATCATCTTTGGCTTTTGGAGGTGTTGATATTGTGGTGAATAATGCCGGAATCAGTATTTCAAAATCGATTGCAGATCATTCATTGGAAGAATGGGATAGACTATATGATATTTTAGTGAAAGGACAATTCATTGTTTCAAAAGCAGGAATCGAAGTAATGCGCAAGCAAGGTTTTGGTGGAGACATTATAAATATTGTTTCTAAAAATGCTGTTGTAGCTGGTCCAAACAATCCTGGTTACGGTTCGGCCAAGGCGGCTCAAGCACATTTAACACGTTTAATGTCTGCTGAACTAGGCGCTGATAAAATTCGTGTAAACACCGTAAATCCAGATGCAGTAATCTCCGATTCTAATATTTGGTCAGGAGGATGGGCAGAAGGTCGCGCCAAAGCATACGGTATTACTGTTGAAGAATTGCCAGCTTATTACGCTAAACGTACTTTATTAAACGAAATTATTTTGCCGGATGATATTGCTAATGCTTGTTTTGCATTTGTAGGCGGATTGTTGAACAAATCAACAGGAAATGCTTTGAATGTAGACGGTGGAGTAGCAATGGGCTTTTATAGATAAATTGTTTTTGGTTTTTTATTGGTTTAAAACTAAAAAAAGGAGCTAACGTTTGATTTATTCAAACGTTAGTATCTTTCAAAAACCACTTAAATTACTAACTTTAATAATAAAAAAATTATGTTAATTGAATCACACAAAATAGCTTCACATAATGACGATTTATTAAAAAGTCATTCCAATAAATTGATTTTTACCGCTTCTGAAATTGCCAATAGCGAAGCGATTATCCAAAAATTAATTGACTTCCAAATTGCAATTCCATCTTGGGCATTGGGAACTGGAGGAACACGTTTTGGACGTTTTGCCGGTGGCGGGGAACCTCGTTCATTAGAAGAAAAAATAGAAGATGTAGGTTTGTTGCATAAACTAAACAATGCATCTGGAGCCATATCATTGCACATTCCTTGGGATATTCCACAAGACCATAAAGCGATAAAAGCTTTGGCTGCGCAACACAATTTGTTGTTTGATGCGGTTAATTCAAATACATTTCAAGATCAGGCCAATTCTGAATATTCATACCGATATGGTTCTTTGCAAAATGTAAATAAAGCGGTTCGTAAACAAGCCATTGATCACAATATCGAAGTGATTAAACAAGGTATTGAATTGGGTTCTGAATCTTTGACCGTTTGGTTGGCTGATGGATCTAATTTCCCTGGTCAATTGAATTTTAGAAAAGCTTACGAAAATACTTTAGAGAGTTTACAAGAAATATACGCAGCTCTTCCAACAAATTGGAAATTGTTTTTAGAATACAAATGTGCTGAACCTAATTTCTATTCCACTACTGTTGCAGATTGGGGACAATCTTATTCTTATGTAAAAAAATTAGGAGATAAAGCTAAAACGTTGGTTGATTTGGGACACCATTTGCCAAATGCAAATATTGAACAAATAGTTTCTTTATTGCTAATGGAAGATAAGTTAGGTGGATTCCATTTTAATGACTCGAAATACGGTGACGATGATTTAACTGCCGGCGCTTTAAAACCATACCAATTATTCTTAATTTTTAATGAATTGGTTGAAGGTATGGATGCACGCGGAATGAATCATGCCAAAGATTTAGGCTGGATGATTGATGCTTCTCACAATATCAAAGATCCTTTGGAAGATTTATTGCAATCTGTTGAAGCTATTATGATTGCTTATGCACAAGCGCTTTCAGTTGATAGAAAAGCATTAGAAATTGCTCAGGCAGAAAATGATGTGGTAAAAGCTCAGGAGATTTTGCAAAACGCTTTCCGTACCGATGTTCGTGCCTTAGTTGCCGAAGCTCGTTTGCGTAACGGTGCGGCATTAAATCCAGTGGCTTTGTATCGTAGTTTGAATGTGAGAAAAGAACTTATCAGCGAAAGAGGACTTAAAACAATGGCTACAGGATTATAAGTTATGACTAAAGTAAATGCAGTATTTGATATTGGTAAGACAAACAAAAAGTTTTTTCTTTTTGATGAGGATTATAATGAAGTATACCGTGATTATGTAAATCTTCCGCTTACGGTTGATGAAGATGGATTTGAAACAGAAAATCTTGAAACGCTTCGTTCTTGGATCAAAGAAACTTTTGATACCATTTTAGAAGATTCTCGTTTTGATATTAAAACTTTAAATTTTTCATCCTACGGTGCCAGTTTAGTACATCTTGATTACAAGGGAAAACCACTGACTCCGTTATATAATTATACCAAAGATATTCCTAAAGAGATTTTAGAAGATTTTCATACCAAGCATGGTGACAAATTGACTATTGGTGCTGCAACAGCTTCGCCTCCTTCTTCTGGAATGCTAAATTCTGGAATGCAATTGTATTGGCTCAAAAAAACGAAGCCTGAGTTATTTTCTCAAATAAAATATAGTTTGCATTTACCTCAATATTTATCGTATTTATTTACAGGAATTCCGGTAAGTGAGTACACAAGTATTGGTTGTCATACGAATCTTTGGAATTATGATGAAGAAGATTATCATAAATGGGTTCACGATGAAGGGATTGATAAAATATTGCCGGCAATTGTGCCTACATCAGCCAGTATAAATACGACTTATAAAGATAAAAAGATTAAAATTGGTGTTGGGATTCATGATAGTTCTTCGGCCTTGTTGCCTTATATTTTAAGCAAAAAGAAACCTTTTTTATTGCTTTCTACAGGAACATGGAGCATTGCTTTAAATCCTTTTAATTCCGAAAGTTTAAGCAAAGAAGACATTGAAGATAATTGCCTGAATTATTTGCGAATTGACGGTAAACGAGTGAAAGCTTCCCGTTTTTTTATGGGAAATGAATACCGCTTACAAGTTGAAAAACTGTGTGAATATTATCAAAAAGAATATGGGTATCACAGAGACGTGATTTTCGATAGAGATATTTATTTGAAATTGATTAAAATGCCAGCAGTCTATTTTAAATTTGAAGGGATCTCTTTGCAACGGTTACCACATAGAACTGATTTAGAGTTGTTCGATACTTTTGAGGAAGCATACCATCAATTGATGATTGAATTAATGGAATTGCAGATCGACACTATCAATAAAGCCATTGGAAACAGTAATATAAAGAAGATATTTATTGATGGAGGATTTACAGACAATGATGTTTTCATGAAATTAATGTCGCATCATTTTAGTTCATTCAAAGTGTTGTCTACACATTCGCCATTAGGATCGGCTTTGGGAGCTGCAATGGTAATTTCGGATAAACAAATTACGTCGCAGTTTCTAAAAGAAAATTACAGAATGAAAAAGCTGGTTCCATTATTATTTTAACCCGTTGGATGAAATTCTAAAAATGAAAAAAAATTAACCACATAAAAACATAGATTTAATAGCGAATCATTAAGGAACGAATAGAAATAGCACTATTTTCCACATAGTCAATCTATGTGAGAAGTGAAACGGTTATCTAACTCTTTTTTAAAACTATAAATTCTATGTTTCTATGTGGTAAAAAATAATTTCACCCAACGCGTTATTTTAATTTAAGAATCAATAAAAAAACAATAAATATTTCCATATGAAAATTGGACTTTTTATTCCCTGTTATGTGGATCAGTTTTATCCAAAAGTGGGTATAGCAACTTATGAATTACTGCAAAAATTAGGCTGTGATATCGATTTTCCAATGAAGCAAACTTGCTGTGGGCAACCAATGGCAAATAGCGGTTACCAACATTTAACCAAAGGTTGTGATGCAAATTTCATTGATAATTTTGCAGGTTTTGATTACATAGTTTGTCCTTCCGGAAGCTGTGTAATGCATGTCAAAGAGCATTTGCATAGCGAAACCAACGAAGCATTAGCTGCTAAACTTCGAGCCTCAGTCTACGAGTTAACCGAATTTATTACTGATGTTTTAAAGATTGAAAGTCTCGAGGGTAATTTTCCTTTCAAAGTAGGAATGCACCAAAGTTGTCATGGACAGCGAGGATTAAAACTGTCTCAAATGAGTGAATTAAACGCTCCGCAATTTTCTAAACCGGGACAATTATTATCTAAGATTCAAGGATTGGATTTAGTTTCTTTATCC
>NZ_DATIDY010000053.1:0-11198 GCF_035456085.1 Flavobacterium sp. | reverse complement strand
AGTAAGATTAATCGGTGTTGATGTTAACGCAATTAATATTACTGAAGACAGAGAGCAATTTAAACAGCTTTTAGAAAAAATTAAAGTACCAACTGCGCCGGCAAAAACAGCTACTTCTTACTTAGAAGGAAAAGAAATTGCTCAAGAATTTGGTTTTCCACTGGTTATCCGTCCTTCATTTACTTTGGGAGGAACCGGGGCAGCAGTTGTTTATAAAAAAGAAGATTTTGATGCCTTGTTAACAAGAGGTCTTGAAGCATCGCCAATTCACGAAGTTTTGATTGACAAAGCCTTGATGGGTTGGAAAGAATATGAATTGGAACTTTTGAGAGATAAAAATGATAACGTAGTAATCATTTGTTCTATCGAAAATATGGATCCAATGGGAATTCATACCGGAGATTCGATTACCGTTGCCCCTGCAATGACCTTATCAGACAAAACCTTCCAAAAATTACGTGACTATGCCATCTTAATGATGCGTAGTATTGGAAATTTTGCTGGAGGTTGTAACGTGCAATTTGCAGTTTCACCTGATGAAAAAGAAGATATTGTTGCCATTGAAATTAACCCTCGTGTATCTCGTTCATCTGCTTTGGCTTCAAAAGCTACGGGTTACCCAATTGCTAAAATTGCTTCTAAATTGGCTTTAGGATATAATCTTGATGAGTTACAAAACCAAATTACAAAATCAACTTCGGCTCTTTTTGAACCAACTTTAGATTATGTAATTGTAAAAATACCTCGTTGGAACTTTGATAAATTCGAAGGTGCTGACAGAACTTTGGGACTCCAAATGAAATCGGTAGGTGAAGTAATGGGAATTGGACGTTCGTTCCAAGAAGCACTTCACAAGGCAACTCAATCTTTAGAGATTAAAAGAAACGGAATTGGTGCCGACGGAAAAGGATATAAAAACTACGAACAAATTATAGAGAAACTAACTTTTGCAAGTTGGGATCGTGTTTTTGTAATTTATGATGCGATTGCAATGGGAATTCCGTTGAGCCGTATTCATGAAATCACAAAAATAGATATGTGGTTCCTGAAACAATATGAAGAACTTTATGTTTTAGAAAAAGAAATCTCAAATTATAAAATTTCTGATTTACCAAAAGAGCTTTTATTGGAAGCAAAACAAAAAGGATTTGCTGACAGACAGATTGCTCATATGACAAATAGCTTGGAAAGTGAGGTTCATGCTTTGAGAATGGAAATGAATATAAATCGTGTGTTTAAATTAGTAGATACTTGTGCTGCTGAGTTTAAAGCAAAAACACCTTATTATTACTCTACTTTTGAAGCTGAAATCGAAAAAGCAAACGGAGAGCGTTATGTTGACAATGAAAGTGTTGTAACCGACAAAAAGAAAATTGTAGTTTTAGGTTCGGGACCAAACAGAATTGGGCAAGGAATTGAGTTTGATTATTCTTGTGTACATGGTGTGCTTGCAGCAAAAGAATGTGGATACGAAACCATCATGATTAACTGTAATCCAGAAACAGTATCGACAGATTTTGATACTGCTGATAAATTGTACTTTGAGCCAGTTTTCTGGGAACATATTTACGATATCATTCAACATGAAAAACCTGAGGGTGTTATTGTTCAATTAGGTGGTCAAACAGCTTTGAAATTAGCTGAAAAACTATCTAAATACGGGGTGAAAATCATCGGAACTAGTTTTGACGCACTAGATTTAGCGGAAGACAGAGGACGTTTTTCAGATTTATTGAGAGAATTACATATCCCTTTCCCACAATTTGGAATTGCCGAAACAGCTGACGAAGCTTCTGCTTTAGCAGATACTTTAGACTTTCCATTATTGATTCGTCCTTCTTATGTACTTGGAGGTCAGGGAATGAAAATTGTAATTAACAAACAAGAACTTGAAGAACATGTAATCAATTTATTGAAAACGATTCCAGGAAACAAATTGCTTTTAGACCATTATTTGGCTGGAGCAATCGAGGCAGAAGCTGATGCAATTTGCGATGCTGATGGAAATGTTTATATAATTGGTATAATGGAACACATTGAGCCTTGCGGAGTACACTCTGGTGATAGTAATGCAACTTTACCGCCATTTAACTTGGGTGAATTTGTAATGCAACAGATCAAAGATCATACGCATAAAATTGCTAAAGCTCTTAAAACGGTAGGTTTAATTAACATCCAATTTGCGATAAAAGACGATACAGTTTACATAATTGAAGCGAATCCTAGAGCTTCAAGAACAGTACCATTTATTGCTAAAGCTTATGCTGAACCTTATGTGAACTATGCAACCAAAGTAATGTTAGGTCATAACAAAGTAACTGATTTTGATTTCAATCCGCAGTTAAAAGGGTATGCAATCAAACAACCAGTATTCTCTTTCAGTAAATTCCATAATGTAAACAAAGCATTAGGACCAGAGATGAAATCAACAGGAGAAAGCATCTTGTTTATAGATGATTTAAAAGACGATCAATTCTACGAATTGTACTCTAGAAGAAAAATGTATTTGAGTAAATAAAACTTAATTATACATAAGTAAAAGCCCCAAATGGGGCTTTTTTTTGTTGTTGAATAGACTTGATAGTGATAAGATTCCATACAGAAAGCACATTGAAAATAATTGAATTAATGTTAAATGCTTTTAAGTTTTTACTAAAAAATCAATGCATCCAATGTATACTTTTATCACCATGAAAATTACAGTAAATATTTTATGTTTTAAATAAAAACAACTGATAATCAATACTTTTCTTTGTTTTTTTTATAATGTTATTTGTTTTTTACTTAAATTTACTTACGCTTTTTCAACGAAACGTAAGTGTGGTAAATTAAAAAAATTAGTCAGAAGAAAAGGATAGTTTGATAAGACAAAACAGCTGTATAGCTGTCATATAAAGTAATATTTAATTGTTAATTGGTTGGTGAAGATAAAAAGCGATGCTCCTGTATCGTTTTTTATTTTTTAAGAGAAATTTGAGGCTATTTTCGAGCCTTAAAAATTTGATAAGAAGGCGTGTTTATAAAGCTTTGATGCCAATAAACTAAAAACATTTCTTTACTTTTGCACCAATCAATATTTTGAACTATGTACAAGATTTTAATACGTCCTATTCTTTTTTGTTTTGATCCAGAAAAAGTCCATTATTTTACCTTTTCACTAATTAGAATAGTTTCAAAAATTCCAGGAGTTTCAGCACTTTTTAGATTTTTATATCAAGTAAACGATAAACGATTAGAGACTGAAGTTTTTGGTTTAAAGTTCAAAAATCCTGTTGGTTTAGCAGCTGGAATGGATAAACAAGCGACTTTATTTCAAGAGTTGTCCGATTTAGGTTTTGGTTTTATAGAAATTGGAACACTTACTCCTGTAGGTCAGGATGGAAATCCAAAAAAGCGAATTTTCCGTTTGATAGAAGATAGTGCGATTATTAATCGAATGGGTTTTAATAATGGCGGAGTTCAGGAAGCTGTAGAAAGGTTAAAGAAAAACAAAGGAGTTCTAATTGGCGGAAACATCGGAAAAAATAAAGTTACTCCAAATGAAAATGCAACTTCTGATTACATTATTTGTTTTGAAGCTTTGTATAATTATGTTGATTATTTTGTTGTTAATGTGAGTTCTCCAAACACACCCAATCTTCGCGAACTGCAAGAAAAAGAGCCTTTAACACAATTATTGCAAACTTTACAAAATGAGAATCTGGCAAAGCCAAAGCAAAAGCCGATCTTATTAAAAATAGCTCCAGATTTGACCGACTCTCAATTATTGGATATCATCGATATTGTTAAGGAAACAAAAATTGCTGGAGTTATAGCTACCAATACTACTTTGTCCCGTGAAGGTTTAACATCTGCAAATAAAGTAGAAACTGGTGGAATGTCAGGAAAACCGCTACGTAAACGTTCTACAGAAGTAATTCGTTTTCTTTCCGAAAAAAGCAATAGAGCTTTTCCAATTATTGGAGTAGGAGGAATACATTCAGCTCAGGATGCGTTAGAAAAATTGGACGCAGGAGCGAGTTTAGTGCAACTTTATACTGGTTTTATCTACGAAGGTCCAGCATTAATTAAGGAAATAAATAAAGCAATTTTATCAAAAAAATAGTGGCATAACGATTTTCTTTCTTTACAACTCAAAACCTTTTTATATATTTGATAGTTATGAAGGGAATAAAAATTATCGAATGTCCACGTGATGCTATGCAAGGCATAAAAACCTTTATTCCAACGGAGAAAAAGGCTGCTTATATACAGTCTTTATTACGGGTTGGTTTTGATACGATTGACTTTGGTAGTTTTGTTTCTACGAAAGCTATTCCTCAAATGCAAGATACTGCTGAGGTTTTAGAACAGCTTGATTTATCTAAAACAAAAAGTAAATTATTAGCCATTATTGCTAACGTTCAGGGAGCAACTTTGGCTTCGCAACATTCAGCTATTCAGTATTTAGGGTTTCCTTTTTCTATTTCAGAAAATTTTCAAATGCGTAATACGCACAAAACGATTGCCGAATCTTTGATAACGTTGGAGGAAATTTTAAATATTGCCGATAAAACCAATAAAGAAACTGTTGCTTATCTTTCAATGGGTTTTGGAAATCCTTATGGAGATCCGTGGAATGTTGAAATTGTGGCCCAATGGACTGAAAAACTAGCAGCGATGGGGGTTAAAACTTTATCACTTTCAGATACCATAGGGAGCTCAACCCCAGATGTGATTGAATATTTATTTTCTCATTTGATTCCGCAATATTCTCAAATTGAATTTGGAGCTCATCTCCATAGCACACCTGATAAATGGTTGGAGAAAATAGATGCCGCTTACAAAGGCGGCTGTCGCCGGTTTGATGGTGCGATTCAAGGTTTTGGAGGCTGCCCAATGGCCTCAGATAATTTGACAGGTAACATGCCTACAGAGAAATTACTGTCTTATTTCACAGTTCAAAAAGAAAATACCAATTGTAGTCCGATGAGTTTCGAAAGTGCCTACAATGAAGCTTCGAAGTTATTTGGTGAATTTCATTAAAAAAAATAATTTTTTATTTAAGTAATTGATAATTAAGTGTTTTAATTTTTTCTTACTTTAGTATAAATTCTTATTTTTTTAGAAATCGTTATTCAGTAATTTAAATGAAGCTATATGAAATTTATTTTTTTCAAAAGAATTATTTTAATTAGCGCGTTTGTAAGCTGCCTTTTTTCATGTAGTAGTGATTTAGATTACGAGCAAGCTGATGATTTCAATATACAACCCGTTTTTATAACCAATCTTGCATATGTTAATGGTCCAGCTACAAATTTCCTTTATAATGGTGTAGAAGTTCCTTTTGTTTCGATTGTTTCCGAAGTTGATTTCTTGACTACAGAATTTGTTAAGGATGATTTGGTTAAAGCTGAAATGTATTTTAAAGTTAAAAATACGATTGCGCGTGGATTTGCTTTAAGGGTTGTTTTTTATGATGAAAATGATACGCCTCTCTACACATTACCGCTAAATATTGGTGAATCGCATGGAACCGAAATTGTCGTAGAGCACACAGAAATATTTACCGCCGCCAAAGTTGATATTATAAAAAATACGGCCAAAATGGGTTTTTCTGTTACGATGTTACCTGGAACACCAATAACACCAACAACTCCCGGCAGAGTTGAATTGAGCTCAAGTCTAACTGCTTATTTCAATGTAAAATGAGAAAAATAATAATCCTTATTGGTTTTTTTTTCTCTTTTTATGGCTTTTCTCAGAATAAAGAGATTTTGTATAATTTTACGCCACAACCTCAAAGTCTTTTGACAAATCCTGGGGCGGACGTCAAATACAAATGGTTTTTTGGAGTGCCCTTGTTGTCGGGTATTTCGGCGAATGTGGGTTCTACAGGGTTTGATGCGTATAATTTATTTGCTAATAATGATGTAGATTTTACAACAAAAGTTAAAAATATCGTTGCTTCGACCAATAGCAAAGATTATATCACGGCCAATCAGCAACTCGAAATTTTTACCGCAGGATTTAGGTTTGGAGGAGAGGAAAGTAAATCGTACGTGTCTTTTGGAATGTATCAGGAATTAGATTCTTTCATTTTTGTACCAACAGATTATGCTATCTTTTCTTTATATGGAAATAAAGATTATTTGGGAAAGTCTTTTGATATGAGTGATTTGAGCGCCAAAGCAGAATTATTATATGTTTTTCATCTCGGTTTTAATAAACAAATTAATGAAAAACTAATTCTTGGAGCTCGCGGAAAAATTTATTCAAGTGTCTTTAATGGAACTTCAACACACAATTCAGGTTATTTTGTTACGAGTCAAGGGCAAGATTTGATTTACGATCAGGTCATTAAATCAGATTTAGAATTGAATACCTCCGGCGTAAAAAAATATTTGGATGAAAATTATGATGGAGATGCTGCAAGTGATATAAAGCATGATATTACCAAAAGCGCATTTTTTGGAGGAAACCTTGGAGTAGGTGTGGACTTGGGAATTACTTACTATCCAAAAAGAAATATTCAGCTAACGGCTAGTTTAATTGACGTTGGTATTATAAAACACTCAAAGCAAGTCGAAAATTTCACATGGAAAGGTGATTATACTTTTAAGGGGGTAATTACCGAAATCAATTCGGATGGTACAGGCGGTGATGCCTATGACGATTTTCTTGACGCAATACCGTTGGATACATTGTATCATAAATATACGACTTGGCGACCTGTGAAATTTTATTCGTCTTTTCAATATTCATTTGAAGAAGAAAGACAAACAGAATGTAATTGTGCAACAGATGAAGATTCTTGGTATCGAAATAGTATTGGTGCGCAGCTTTTTATAATGAGTACACCAAAAACACCGATGGTAGCCCTTACTGCTTATTACAGGAGACGAATTCTTGAAAAATTGCAAGTGAAAGCCACTTATACAATCGATTCGTATTCTTATTCGAATGTCGGACTAGGACTGACGACAAATATAGGAATGTTCAATTTTTATGCAATGGCAGACAATCTTTTTGCGCTGAAAGATGTCTCGAAGGCAAATGCCCTCACTTTTCAAATAGGTCTTAATATTATAGCGGGAGGAAGTGGTAGGTGAAGCTCTCAGATTTCATAAGACAGGTTGTAAATTTTTTGTCCATTACTTTTTGTTTCTAAAATATAGTTTAATAAAGAGGTTTTTAGCTTAAGATTATGTACATTTGCATGCAATTTAACTAGAAATTGCAACATGAAAGCACATAACTCAAAGATTGTCGGTGAAGGTTTAACTTACGATGATGTATTGTTAGTTCCTAATTACTCAACCGTTCTTCCTCGCGAGGTGAGTATCAAATCCAAATTTTCAAGAAATATTACTTTAAATGTTCCTGTTGTATCTGCCGCTATGGATACAGTAACCGAAAGTTCTATGGCAATTGCTATGGCACAAGAGGGAGGAATTGGTGTTTTGCACAAAAACATGACTATCGAGCAGCAAGCAGCCGAAGTGCGTAAGGTAAAACGTGCTGAGTCTGGTATGATTTTAGATCCTGTTACTTTATTAATGACTGCTACAGTTTCGGATGCTAAAAATGCGATGAGAGAATATGGTATTGGAGGTATTCCAATTGTAGACGAAAATAAAATCCTTAAAGGAATTGTTACCAATAGAGACTTGCGTTTTGAAAAAAATGGTTCAAGACCTATTGTTGAAATTATGACCAAAGATAATTTAGTAACTGTTGCTGAAGGAACTTCTTTAGAAGAAGCTGAGGTAGTATTGCAAGGTCATAAAATTGAAAAATTACCTGTTGTAAATGATAAAAAGGAGTTGGTTGGTTTAATAACTTTTAGAGATATTACCAAATTGACTCAAAAACCAAATGCCAACAAAGATAAATTTGGTCGTTTGAGAGTTGCAGCTGCTTTGGGAGTTACTCCTGATGCCGTTGTAAGAGCAACTGCTTTGGTAAATGCAGGTGTAGATGCTGTAATTATTGATACTGCTCACGGTCATACCAAAGGGGTGGTGGATGTTTTGAAAGAGGTAAAAGCTAAATTCCCAAAACTAGATGTAATTGTTGGTAATATTGCCACTCCAGAAGCAGCTCAATATTTAGTAGAAAATGGTGCTGATGGTGTAAAAGTAGGAATTGGACCTGGTTCGATTTGTACGACAAGAGTTGTTGCAGGGGTTGGATTTCCTCAATTTTCTGCAGTTCTTGAAGTTGCAGCAGCAATAAAAGGTTCAGGAGTTCCAGTAATTGCCGATGGTGGAATTCGTTATACAGGAGATATTCCAAAAGCGATTGCAGCCGGAGCGGATAGCGTAATGTTAGGTTCATTATTAGCTGGAACAATGGAATCTCCAGGTGAAACTATTATTTTTGAAGGAAGAAAATTCAAATCATATAGAGGTATGGGTTCTGTTGAAGCTATGCAGGAAGGTTCAAAAGATCGTTATTTTCAAGATGTGGAAGATGATGTTAAGAAGCTGGTTCCGGAAGGAATTGTAGGTCGTGTTCCTTACAAAGGAGAATTGAACGAAAGCATGCAACAATTTGTTGGAGGACTTCGTGCAGGAATGGGATACTGTGGTTCCAAAGACATTGCTACTTTGCAGGATTCAGGACGTTTTGTTCGCATTACTGCTAGTGGGATTAATGAAAGTCATCCACACGATGTAACAATTACCAAAGAAGCTCCGAATTATTCGAGATAATATAAGACGAGAGTCTAAAAGTAAAAGGTGCAGGATATTGAATTCTTGCACCTTTTTTTATTGCTTTATAGCTTTGCGTTTGCCTCGCCTTATGAGACTCTCGCACCCAAGGTTATTAAGTTAAGCTTTGCTTTTTTGCTTGCTATAATCAACTTGGAATCTTAGAAACTTAGAACTCATTTTCTAATCATGAGCCAAATCTGCCAATAGTTTTTTGTCTCCAACAATCCATAAAATATCGTCTTTTTCTAAGATGACATTCGATTCAGGATTTAAGGTTCTGTTTCCTCTTTTTTCGATACCTACAATTAAACCTTTTGTTTTTTCGCGCAGTTTAGAATCTTTAATGCTTTTTCCTAAAAAGGTATGATTCTTTAATTCGATTTGTCTAAGAACAATATCGGGTTCAACTACCTCAGGAGAAAGATCCATTTCATGTTGGTCGAGATATTTTTTAAATTCCTGAACTTGCGCATCAGTCCCGATGACACAGACTTCATCACCAGGGAAAATACGCTCGTTAGCTTCCGGAATATGAATCATAACATCGCCACGTTTTATTGAGACAATATTAATACCCAAATTCTCTCTGATTTGTAAGTTTTTCAATGCTTCGCCGGCAATGTTTGATTCCGCAGCAATGTCAAAAAAGGCCATGTGTCCGTCCCAAGGAGTTAAATCGCTTCGGCTTCTTTTGGCTTTGGCAATTTCTCTGTCGTTTAAATTGGCTAGAAAGTGATTCTCAATTTTATGATATTGCGAGTGCAGTTTTTTATGAAAAATTAAATAGATTATAATGGCAATTATCAATGCGATGAAAGCAACTCTAGGCGAGAAAAATATATTTAATAATAACCCAATAAAGAAAATAGACAGTATAATACGAATGAAAAACAACATCGTCAAAGGACCACGAGATTTGCGGTCGCGCATTAATTGTTCGACTTCGGCCACAGCAACTCTTCGAAAAGCTAGCGCCCATAAAAACGGCGAAAGAATAGCTAAAATTATCAAAGCGCCAAATGAATTTCCTAAATGATAATCATTTACTAATGGCACAATAAATCGGGCAGAAATCAATATAATAGCTATGATGATAACCACGAGAACAATGACCTGAATTAAAAAAGCGTTAATTACCGTTTGCCACAAACTAACTGTTTTTATTGCTTGTGTGCTGGCTGAGTAACGTTCGATTCGTTTAGTCCATTTTCGAGGCAAATTATGCGCCAAATATTCCGAAAAAGGCAATGAATATTTAATCATAAACGGAGTCGTAAAAACCGTTACTGCCGAAACAGCCACTACAATTGGATATAAAAAAGAATTGGTGGCGTTCAATGTCACTCCCAAAGTTGCAATAATAAAAGAGAATTCCCCAATTTGTGACAAACTCATTCCCGTTCTGATAGATTCTTTTAGAGGTTGTCCCGATAATAAAGCGCCAAAAGTTGAGCTAATCGATTGCCCCAAAATAGTAACCATAGAAAGAACAATTACAGGAAGAGCATGCTCGTACAAAGCATTAGGATCAATTAACATTCCAACCGATACAAAAAATACAGCGCCAAAAAAATCTTTTACAGGTTTAATTAAATGTTCAATGTGTTCGGCTTGAGTAGTTTCGGCAATTATTGAACCCATTATAAAAGCGCCAAGTGCGGGTGAAAAACCAGCTTTTGCAGCAAAAATAACCATTGTCAAGCAAAGAGCCAGTGAGATAATCAATAACATTTCGTCAGTGAGTAAATGCTTGGTTTTTTTGAGAACGGTTGGAATAATAAAAATCCCGCCCAAAAACCAAAGCACCAGAAAGAACACCAATTTCAGCACCGACATTAAAAGAGCGCTCCCTGAAAACTGATTACTCACCGCAATGGTTGATAATAAAACCATCATCAATATGGCAAGAATATCCTGAACAATCAGCGAACCAATAACGATTCCGGCAAATTTTTGTGTCTTTACACCCAATTCGTCAAAGGATTTTAAAATAATAGTCGTCGATGATATCGATAGGATTACGCCCAGAAAGATACTATCCATCTTTGGCCAACCCAGCCATTGTCCCACACTGTACCCGATAGCGCACATACTCGCGATTTGAACCCCTGCAGTAATAGATGCAGTGCCGCCAACTTTCATCAGTTTCTTGAAACTAAATTCCAATCCCAGACTGAATAGCAAAAAGATGATTCCAATTTCTGCCCAAACTTCGACGCTTTTAATATCTTTTATCGAAGGAAAAAAATCAAAATGATTTCCAGCCAAAAAACCAGCAATCAAATACCCAAGTACCAATGGCTGTTTGAGTTTTCTAAATATAACAACAGCAATTCCTGCCGTCATTAGAATCAATCCTAAATCGGTAATTAAAGGTTCGAGATGTTGTGTCGTTTCGGCTACTGCACTCATAAGGTTCTATTTTTTTAGGAGCTAATTAAGAAAAAATAATTTAACGCGTTGGGTGAAATTATTTTTTACCACATAGAGACATAGAAT
>NZ_DATIDY010000052.1:0-6042 GCF_035456085.1 Flavobacterium sp. | reverse complement strand
TCAAGAACGCAAAGCGAGTTCAACGTTGATAAACATTAACCTTTCAAGTGCAGCTACTGAGCTTGAAGGCGTAACAGTAACCACAGCAATGGGAATCAAAAAGCAAAAAAGATCCCTTGGTTATGCAACTGCTAGCGTGGGCGCTAAAGATCTTACCGATGTTGCCAATGTAAACGTGTTTGAATCCTTATCAGGAAAAGTTGCCGGTGTTGATATCAGCACTCCAGCACAAGCCGGTGCTGCTTCAAAAGTAATCATCCGCGGTTTTAACTCGTTGTCAAACAACAGCCCATTATATGTTGTAGATGGTACACCTATCAACAATAGCAATAACGGTGGAGGAACAACAGCTGATGGAAAAACAAACTCTACAAGAAGTTTTGATTCAGGAAATGGAATAAGTGATTTAGATCCAAATAATATCGAAAGCATGTCGATCCTTAAAGGAGCAGCAGCATCGGCATTGTACGGTTCAAGAGCAGCAAATGGTGTAATCTTAATTACTACAAAATCTGCAAAAAACAAGTCTAAAATTTCTATTGATATATTAACTTCTACAGACTTTAATCAAGTATCAAGAGTACCACATTTACAAAACGAATTTGGACAAGGTTGGTACAATGAATCATACTCAGCTTGGTCAGGACCAGCAAATGCAACTAATACTGCAAGTAATGAAAACGGTTCTTGGGGAGCTAAATACAATGGCGAAACAAGACCATGGGGAGCTATGATTAATGGCGTACAACAAACAAAACCGTATGTTGCACAACCAGATAACATAAAAGATTTTTACACTACAGGAACCACATTCACAAATAGCGTTCGTGTGAGCGGCGGAGGAGAAAATTCAAATTTCTCTTTGAACGTTTCGGGTGTAAATTCAGATGGTGTTTTTCCAACTGAAGCCGATTTATACAAAAGAAATACTATAGGATTAAATGCTGGTATTTCAGCGAACAAACTTACTGTAAAAACTAGCGTAAACTACATTAACAAAGATCAAAATGTAGTAAACACGGGGCAAGGTAGTACTACTGAAGGAGGAACTGTTGCACAAGCACTGGCACAAACACCTAGAGATATTAATATTGTAGGATTAAAGGATTACAAAAACAATCCATACAATTCACCAAGTAATCTCTATTCTCCATATGTAAATAACCCATATTGGGATTTACAGGAAAATGCTACGAACATCCAAGGAAACAGATTTTTTGGAAATGTAAATTTAAGCTACAAAATCACTGACAAATTGGTAGCTAGCTATCAAGCCGGTGGTGATTACAGAAATGAAAAAATCAAATCCTATGGTGCAATAATGAGCTATTCTCCAGGTTCTGCAAATGCTGATAATGGAAAAGCACCAGTTGTTGGAGGCGTTACAGAAAAAACAGTCGAAAATATTGAAGCTGATATCAACTTCAATTTATCTTATAGCACTGCAATTAATGACAACTTCAACATTAGTGCAATGGCAGGTATTAATAGCAATCAACGTAGTGGTTCTTCATTAAGAGCATCAATCACTAACTTAGATGTTCCTAATTTCTATGAGTTGTCAAATACTATATTATCTCCTATTGTAGCTCAAGACGATTATTTAAGAAGAGGATATGGTGTATTTGCTTCTGTGGAAGGTTCATATAAAAATAAATTTTTTGCAACTTTAACAGGCAGAAATGACTGGACATCTACACTTCCAAAAGGAAACAACTCTTATTTTTACCCTTCACTAAACATTAGTGCTGTTGTATTAGACACACCAGATCAATTTATCAAATTAAGAGGTGGTGTCGCTAATATTGGTAATGATACTGGTTATTATCAAACCTATTCATCAATGATTACTGGAAATGCAGGTTTAGGATTTGGAAACATCCTACTTCCATTAGGCGGAGTAAACGGATATGAATTTGCAGGAAACCTTGGAAATCCAAATCTAAAACCTGAAAGAACAACGGAATACGAAGTAGGATTTGAAAGTAATTTCTTCCAAAAAAGAGTTAACTTAGATTTATCGGTTTACCATAAAGTAACAACTGATTTATTATTCTCAAGACCACTGGCTGGTTCAACAGGATTCTCATCTCAAACAGACAATATCTTAGACCTTCAAAATAGAGGTATCGAAATTGTTTTGAATCTAGTACCTGTTCGAGTAAATAATTTTCAATGGGATGTGACAACAACATTCACTAAAAATGTATCAGAAGTACTTGATTTAGCCTACGGATTACCTAAATTGACTTTAGCTTCAATGTATGGAGTTAATTTTGTTGCCGTAAAAGGACAGCCTCTTGGTATGTTTCAAGCTTTTGCACCTTCATTAACACCAGATGGAAAACCTGTCGTTTCGGCTTCTACTGGATATTATGCGTATGATGTAAATAACCAAAGTAACGTAGGAACATCTCAAAGAGATTTCGTAATGGGATTGAAAAATAACTTCAAATACAAAAATTTCACATTGGGAGCTAGTTTCGACTGGAAACAAGGTGGCGAAATGTATTCATACACAAAAAGAATAAATGAATTTTCTGGAAATGGAATAGAAACCACATTTAACGGAAGAAATACTTACATCATCCCGAACTCGGTAAATGAGGTTAAAGACGCATCTGGAAACATCACTTATGTTGAAAACACCACTCCAATGAATACGAGTAAAATAACTAGTTATTGGAATACTACTTCAAATCCGGCTATAGAAGCACAACATGTAATTGATAAAACATTTGTTCGTTTGAGAGACATAGTTCTTTCATACAGCGTACCATCATCATTTACCCAAAAATTAAAAGCTTCAAGTGCAAGCATTAGTTTTTACGGAAAAAATCTATTTATGTGGACGCCTGACACTAACCCATATGTTGATCCTGAATTATCAACTTATGGAGATGGCTTATTGAGTGAAGCCGGAGAATTTGCAACCAACCCTTCTCAAAGATCTTATGGGGCAAGTTTTAAATTAACATTCTAATAAAAAGAAAATGAAAAAATTTATTATAAGCATACTGATTTTATCAACTACATTCATGGGATGTAGCACTGATTTAGACGTCAACGTAGAGCCTGATTCTTTAACTCCTGAAGAAACACCTCTATCCTCTCAACTTCCTGCAGGAATAATTGGGATTGTAGGAGCAGAAGGAGGTATAATGTCAATCATTGGAGGATTTTGGGCACAATATTACACCCAATCTTCTGCTGCAAACCAGTTTAGAAATATAGACTCTTACAATGTAACAACTAACGACTACAACTATGCATGGAACTCTATGTATGATGGTCTTGGTGACATCAAAGCTGTACAAAGAAAAGCTTTGGCTGAAGGTAACTGGAATTACTATTTAATTGCTACAACTTTATATGTTCAGGGTTCGCATGTATTGACCGATTTTTATGGTGATATTCCATATACTGAAGGTTGCAACCCAAAAATACTTACTCCAAAATTCAATACAGGAGAAGAAGTGTATGAACTGATGATCAAAGATTTGAACGATGCGCTTTCTAAAGATTTGACGACTTCAAAAGGACTTGTTCCTGGTAAAGACGATTTTATTTTTGGTGGAAACATGGCTAACTGGAAAAAATTTGCCAACACGTTGAAATTAAAAATCTACATTAGACAATCTGAGAAAAACAAAGCGGTGTGTGATGCAGGTATTGCGGCACTATTAGCAGATCCAACTGTTTCTTTCTTAGACACTGATGCCGCTCAAGCTAACTTTACTGGTAATGCAGGTTCAGTAAACCCAAACTACGAAAACCCATTGTTCGAGTTTAACTATAAGCTAAACGTTAGAACAAATATGAGAATAAGCAGAACTTTAGGTCAATTCTTAAATGACAATGCAGACCCAAGAAAAGATCCATTCATTTACTGGAGTCCAACTAGTACTGCTACAAAAGCATACGTTTTTCAGGATCAAGGAAATTACTCTGCTAACCCAAGTTTAGGATATCCGGCCATGGGTCTTACCACGAGCTCACAACCTGCAGTAAATTACCAAAGTTCAAAAACAACATCTGATCCTACAACAATGATTGATGCATCTAAAATTTATGATGGTGCTAAAAAACCAGTGTATTTATTGTCAAGAGAAGAAAGTTTGTTTTTACAAGCTGAGGCATTGGAAAGAACAGGTGCGAGTGGAAAAGCAAAATACGATGCAGCTATTATTGAAAGCTTTAAGAAAAACAACTTAACTGCTGCAAGTGCAACTCCTTTTATTAATGGTGCTTATGCCTATCCATCTGCTGGAACTTTTGAACAAAAATTAGAAGCAATCATTGTTCAAAAATGGGTAGCGAGTTTCCCGGAAAACGGATTTGAAGCTTTCTTCGAAAAAAACAGGACTGATTATCCAAGAACTTCTACTGTGGCACAAAACAATGCAGCTTATAAAGGAGGGCAATTTGCTTTTACTGCAAGCCCGGACGTAATTGTTGCTAATGGAACTTTCCCTAAAAGGATCCCTTATCCGCTATCTGAAAGAAATTATAATCCAAATACTCCAAAATTGTTAGATGTTACTGCTAAAATTTGGTGGAATAAATAATATTATTCTATTAAAAAAGTACAAGACTATCAATTACAAACATATTTGAAGTAAAATTAATTCGATAAAAATGAAAATATTAAAAAACAACATTATAAAAATACTTATTGGTATTCTTATCTCGGTTTCCTTCGCATCATGTGATGCAGGAGGAGATCCCGAAGCAGGTGGTACAACCACCGAAAATTTTGCTGGTGACTGGTGGATCAATGTAAATGTTAAGAGCGGTGCTACAGTTGTTAACAAATCCATTAAGTTCTCTACTTATAATACATCCGCAAATGATAACACTATGTTTATAGATGACAATGGTTTGTCACAAACTTCCACAGTACCTGTTAATCCAATTTCAGAAGTATTGAAATCAAAATTTACTATCAATCTTACTGATGGTACTTTTTCTTCAGATCCAAATACTCCTAATTTGAGAAAAGCATCAACTGCTAGTACATATGGAACTGTAACAATTACAAATGGTAAAATTGAGAAAATGGCTGGTACATCAAAAGGAGGCCATACTGTGGATAAAATTTCATTTACAGTTGAATTTAGCAATCAACCAGGTGTTAAATATAATTATACAGGAACAAAAAGAACTGGATTCAAAGAAGATGAATATTAATTCTTTTAAAGATAATTTCTGTTCGAAACCATCAGCAAAGCTGGTGGTTTTTTTTGTCAAATATTTAACAATACTGCATTTCTTTTAAACACAGACTACAAATTAGAAATACATACAAGTTTTTAAATTCATTTAACTTAAATAATTGTTTATAAATTTCAGCAGTTAGAAAAAAACAATTACACTATTATTATGCTCTAAAAACCTGATGTTTTTTTATTATAAACCGTTTATAACAGATTAGGTGTAAATAAAACCTGTCTTGATTTAATAATTTAATACAACTTAATTCAAACCAAATTTTCACAGATACAAAAGAAACATTTTTCAACAATTTAACTTTTACAAACATTAAATTAACTCTTTTTATCAAGAGAAAAACTTTCTATTTAACAAAAAAAAACAACAAAACTTTTAAATTCAATATAATATATAACAATGAATTTTATTAAAAATAGTAAAAATTCATAGAGATTTCGTTTCATTACAACAAATAAGACAACAAGTCAACAATAAAATATCTCAATAAAATAGGCGTTTTATGAAGGTTTAATGTTAAATTGTAGGTACATCAAAAAAAAAGCTAAAGATATTTAGGATAGTTAACAAATTATTATGATTTTTGCCAGACTAATTCAAAATATTTAAAAATGAAACTAAAGTTCAATGGACTATTAGTGCTCCTTGTAGTACTAATGGCGCAAATCTCCTTTGCGCAAGAAAGATCTGTTTCAGGAATTGTTTCTGATAATTCAGGCATGCCATTACCAGGTGTGAGTGTATTAATAAAAGGAACAAAAAATGGAACTCAATCAGATTTTGATGGAAAATATTCCATCCAAGCAAAACCAA
>NZ_DATIDY010000051.1:0-4034 GCF_035456085.1 Flavobacterium sp. | reverse complement strand
GTTTCAGATATTTTTGCAGCTTTGGGAGGAAAAACCATTTTGGCAGAGTTCCCGGAATTATGTGGCGTTGAGCAAGAATTGATGAACCGTTGCGTGGACGAAGAAAAAGCAGATAAGTTTTTAACTTTGATGAAAGCCTTTGAAAAATCAGTTGTAGATGCAGGTTCTGGGTTTGATATGAACCCATCTCCAGGAAATATTAAAGACGGTTTGATTACCGATGCCATGAAATCGGCAGGGGCTTCTAAAAAAGGTGGAACTGCACCTATTGTAGATGTTTTGGATTACGGCGAATATATTTCAAAACCAGGTTTAAATCTTCTAAATACGCCAGGAAATGACGCTGAATGTACCACAGGATTGGTTGGATCAGGAGCAACAGTTGTTTTATTTACTACAGGTTTAGGAAATCCGATGGGAAATCCAATTGCACCAGTTGTGAAAATTTCTTCGAATACTACTACAACGCTAAGAATGTCGGATATTATCGATGTTAATGCCGGAACTGTAATTACTGGAGAAAAAACTATTACCGAGGTAGGTGAAGAAATCGTAGATTATATTATAGAATTGGCGAGCGGAAACATAGAAACAAAAGCAGATCAACTCAAACAAGATGTATTTATTCCTTGGAAAAGAGGAGTATCGTTATAAAATTTTATTAAACAAGGTTTTTAGATTATTTTGTTTAAAAAAAGCTGTTAGATTTATTTCTAGCAGCTTTTTAGTTTGTATCCGAAAACAAGTAATATCGTTTATAAATATAAATTGTCTTATTTTAAGCGCGAGAACAATGCTATTAAGTCAAGATTTTTCATGATTGTTTTCAATGCCTGAGAGATATTTGCGTTCTAGTATTATGAGATTCCTCCTCCGTCGGAATAATAAACTTGTGTGATATTGAATACCTAAACCGTACTGTTTTGTCATTCCGACAGGGGAGGAATCTCATCAAGTAGCTCGACAATCTTAGTAAAATCATTACTTCCCCTTAACTTAATGACATTGAATCAAGTAAAATAAATTTTGGAATAATAGTTGCTATATTTCATGAAAAACAAACATTCTTTTTTTATGAATTTTCATTTCAAATATTTATTTTACAGTATATCGCTATTTTCAATTGTTTTGAATGGGCAGACCAATCAAAAATATAGTGGTTTGTTTTCTTTCAAGTGTAGCAGTTATAGTGGTCAGAACTTAAAAGATTCGGTAAAATCTGTTCAAATGAAATTTAACGAACCCAAACAAAGTTTATCTGATTCTCAGAAAGGCAAAGTAATTATGGATAATGATATAAGAAGATCTGATTATTATTATGATGAATTTCAAAGACATAAAGCCAGATCATACGGTGTAGTCCCTGACAGAGAATATAAAACTTATGATCCTGAAAAATCAGACAACTACGAATACAATGATAAAGACTGGCTGGAAAAAAGCAAATACAAAACTACTTTAAAGCAATATTATCCAGTATATAATCAGAATTTGTTAGTGAAACTGAATCAAATTGAAGTTCCCAAAAAAGCAGATGCATTTGGTGAAGACGGTAAAATATGGCCGAATTATAATGAGCATATATATATATATATATATGACAATCAAGGAAGAATAATAGAGGAAAAAGAATATGATGTTTATAGATCAGGAAAAGAAACACTGCATAAAAAACACAAAAAAGAAGATTTAGTTACCCGTAAATTGTTTGTTTATAATGATAAAGGTCAGGTAATCAATCAGAAAATTATAGCTGGATTAAGAGGTGAAAAAATAGGAGCATATACGGATATGGGAACAGAATGTGGTTTTTGTGAGGATTTACAATTGCAGTATGAATATGATCAATTGGGGCGTATTAGCCAAGTAATTATGTATGGTTGTGGTAAAATAGTTGACAAAGAAGAATACACCTATCACCCTACTAAGGATTATGTAGAAACTGTAAAATACTATGTCACCGGACCGGGAGAAATGTCTAATCCTACCCAAAACTTTGTAGAAACGTTTAACGAACAGGGAGATATTATAAAAAAAGAATTTATCCCTAATAATCCTAAACAAAAATTGGAAATTAAGGAATACTATTATAGTTACGAATACGACAGCCACAACAACTGGATAAAATGTAATATCTATATGGAGGGCACTAAAGAAGGAGAACCTTCATTGGTTGCTGAGCGAAAAATAGAATACTATAATTAATCAAATTTCTAAATCATAAAATTTCAAAAAGCTACTCCCCTGCTCCGCAAGTCATCCGATTTTGCGCAGCTTTTTTGCTTATTCACTTTTCAAATAATTGATAAACATAACATTACTTAGGATTGTATAAAATAACGTTATTTTTACTAGAAAATTAAAAACTGTTATATGAGACCTTTTTATAAATATCTATTCTGCTTCTTTGCGTTCTTCTCAATTGACATTAATGCCCAAAACGATAAAAAATACAGTGGTTTATGGTCGGAAAAACAGAGTGCCAGTACTCGGAAAAATTTGAAAGACTCCGTAAAAACGGTCTATTTCAAGATTAAACCCAAGCAAGGATTGACCGAAAAAAAAATAGGGCGTTTTATAATTCACAACGATATTCGAGACTATAGATATCTTGAAGTAGACAAGCAGGGCAGAATAATATCTGAATATTGGGATTCTGGTTCAGCAGAAGAGGTCTATTTGTCTACAATTGATCATCAAAGAACCTACGATTACACATATGACGAAAAAGACTGGAGCCAGAAAAGCAGGTGTAAAACTGCATTAAAACCCTATTATCCGGTAAGAACTAATAATTTATTGGTAAAACTGAATCGGGTTGTGGCCATAAATGCCGACAATGTATTTGGAGATGCCGATAAAGTATGGAAGAATAATTGGGAAGATGTATACCTATATATATATGATAAACAAGGTAGGATAACTGAAGAAAGAGAGTTTAATGTGATTAGGGGCAAGGCAATGTTAAATAAAAACCGCAGTGAAAAAGATTTATTTACTCGCAAAATATTTGCCTACAATTCCAAAGGACAGGTGGTGAACCAAAAAATCATTCCAGGTTCGTATGGTAAAGATATGTCTTATACAGATTTGGGAACAGAATGCGGTTTTTGCGACGACTTGCAATTAAAGTATGCTTATGACCAGCAGGGGCGTATCATTCAGGTCATTATGTACAGTTGTGGGGAAATAGTCGCCCAGGAAGATTATGTTTATCACCCCACCAAAGATTATGTAGAAATGGTGAAATGCTATGTATCGGGTCCAGGGAGTATAGCGAATGCTAATGAAAAGTTCGAAAAGACCTATAACGAGCAAGGCGATATTATTAAGAAGGAATTTATTCCAGGTCTTGGTGGACTTGGTCTTTATGGAGAAACCCGCTACTACAACTACGAATACGACAGCCACAACAACTGGATAAAATGCAATATGTTCCTGGAGGGCAAACAAGAGGGAGAACCAACACTAGTCGCTGAACGAAAAATAGAATACTATAATTAATCGCGTTTCAAAATCATAAAATTTCAAAATCTACTCCCCCTGCTCAGCATGTCTCCGAAACAATTAATAATTTATCAATACTATTTTTACTTCGCCACAACTAATAACTGCTGCTCGTTAGGATGATTCAAAAAGTTTCCTGCTACTACAAACATATCACTGCTCTGTAATTTCCATCCATTGATATCGACATTCATCTGAACAATGTTTTGTATTTCCACACCAGCAGTTTCGTCAAGGTTTGCCACCCATAATGCGTTTCCATTTTTAAAGAGCAAATCCGATTTTTGATCCTTATCCATTTTTGCTACAAATTCACCAGCAAGATCCCCCATAATGAAATTTTTGTTAGGAAGATTTATGCCTTTAAACACTCCACCGTCTAATGCTAGAACTGTGAGTAATTTTGCGTTGTCATGAACTACTATTTCCTGGCTTTTTTTCCCAAGATAATTGCCTGGCGAACCAAATACATTTTTGTTGTCAACGACGTAACCATTTATATTGGAACCATTAATCTGCATAGCAAT
>NZ_DATIDY010000050.1:0-10094 GCF_035456085.1 Flavobacterium sp. | reverse complement strand
GACAGAATCAGAATGGCTATATATTTGATTTTTTTCATGTTCTTTTGATTTTAGTTATTTTGACCAAAATATTTTATAAGTTCCAGGATTTTTTTGAGCTGGCGCATTTTGATTAGAGTTTAATTCATTTTGCGGCCAATAAAAAGATTGTTGAAACGGATTATTTTGAACGGTTTGAGAATCATTTAATGGAAAACCATCTCCATTATTTAATTGATACTCTTTGGTTGTACTCAATGGATTTGCCAAAACAGGATATCCTGTTCTTCTATAATCAGTATATTGGTCCATAGGATCACCATATGTTGCCACCCATTTTTGCGTCATAATTATCTCTAATTTTTTATCAGCACTAGCAGCCGTAAATTCTGTTATTATATTGTCGATAAAAGTGGTAACAGCTGGTGAACCTACTAATACAGGTATACTTTGAGTAGAGCCACTATTTTTAACTACTTGATCTACTTTAGCGAAGCTAGCCTCCAAAGCTTCACGTAGTTTTGCTGTAACATCCCCACTTAATTTTCCTGTTAGGATTAACTCAGCTTGAACATATAAAAATTCAGCATAAGTAAAAATTCTATGTGGTGCAACTCCTGTACCACTACCTGCGCTTAATGTGCTTAAACTGAAACCCTCACCGTCATCAAATCTTCCTCCAGTAGGGAAAATACCAGGATAAGTATATGAACTTTCAGCACTATGATCTCTGTCTGGTCCAGTACTACCAAATCGAATAGTAAAAAATCCTGTTGATTTGTCCCAATAATCTGCATTCGGATCTCCTGTCGCCTGATCACCTTGATCAGGAGGGAATTCGCCTGCTGTCAATTGGTTAAAGAAATAGTAAGGAATTCGAGGATCTGGATTATTTGTATGAATTGTTGGATTCATTCCTTTTAAAATTTCATAAAACCAGGGACTTTGATAAGTAGAAAATTGTGTACTGTTATAAGATTCAAGAAAATATGAATTTCTTTCATCGTTTGGAGTTTGATTTTTTGTGTGGACAAATTGAAAATCGTCTGCCAATGATGTGAAAAAATTATTTTCTGCAACTAATGCATTAAATCCAGCTTGATCAAAAATATCAGTTAGTCTAACTTGATTATATAGTTTTAGTTGGAAGGAGTTGGCAAATTTTATCCATTTGCTTGTATCGCCACCATAAAACAAATCGTCTTTGGCAGGTTTTTTTGCACCCGCATTTGAAGCAATATTTGTTTTAGCTGTTTTTATCAGAGCGAAAATAGCAGTGTAAATATCTTTTTGATTATCAAATTTAGGACTGATTACACCATCTTTTAATTTTATAGCTTCAGTATAAGGTACATCTCCCCACAAATCAACAGCAACAGACAGCAAGTAAGCTTTTTCCATTTGAGCAATTCCAACATACACTAAATCTCCAGATTCAGTCCCTTGTTTAATTAAGGTTTCTATGTCAGTCAGATTCAAATATAAAGCATCCCAATCGTTTTGCAAGTTGGCATTATCTGCTCTAACACCGTATTGATCTTGCTCTTCTCTTGCTGTTGTTTGATGTGTATAAACAGAAAGGAGAGTTCCTGTATAGTTATTAAAATCATTTATGTTTTTTAGACTTACTTGTGTATTTGTCAACAATAGATCTAATGGAGCAACTGTTGTTCCATCAGTGTCAGTATCAACATCGGTGTAATCGCTAGTACAACTTATAAAAAAAGTTGTAGTCAATAATAAAACAAAAATGTTTTTATTATTTTTTATTTTTTTAAAAAGTTCCATATTTTTCTTTTTAGAATGTTAAATTAAGTTTAATTCCAAATCGTCTTGCTGTTGGTGCTGCTGAAACTTCCACTCCTTGAACATTAGAGGATCCATAGCTAGTTGAATCAGGATCAAAATTAGTATATTTAGGAACGTTTGGAGCAAAATACCAAAGATTGCTTCCTATGAAACTTAGAGACATTTGTCCAAAAGGAGTCTTTTTAAGTAGATCTTGTGGCACATCATAAGTCAAAGTCACATCTCTTAATCTAAATACCGTTCCATCATATATATCAGCTTCATCAACACTATTAATTGCAAAAGTGTTTCCACCAGCAGGAGAGAAATACAATTCATTCATGCTAAGCTGTACTGTATTTGGAATTTTGTTTCCTGAGGCATCTAATAATGGTTTTCCATTACTATCTCCATAATATCCTGGAATAATATATGTTTTTTCTCTGTCTTGTGTATCTTTTGTAACACCTCTTCCTAATAAAGCCTCAATAGTTGATGAAGATATGTCTCCACCTTTTCTAAAGTCAAATTGAGCTCCCAGAGTGAAATTTTTATATTTAAATGTGTTTATAAAACTCATTTTAAAATCTGGATTAGGATCTCCAATAATTCCTGGTGTAGGATCAGCTATAATAGCCCCGCCACTTGGATTAATTAAAAAATTTCCTTGGTCATCTCTGGCAAATTTTGATCCATAAAACACCCCATATGGCTGTCCAACTTCTACATAAGCTGGTGTATTTGTTAGCAATGAAAATCTAGGCAAACCTTCTTTTAACTTAGTAACTGTATTATCGTTCTTAGTATAAGTGGTAAATAGTGTCCATCTAAAATCATTAGTTTTTATAGGAACAAGAGTTAATTCAATTTCAACCCCTTTGTTTTCCATAGCACCTAGATTTGTATTGTATTGAGAATATCCACTGGAACTAGGAACTGCAATTGGTGTAATTAAATTAGTTGAAGTTTTTTTATACAAGCTTAATCCTAATGCAATTCTTCTTTGGAAGAATTCTAAATCAGTACCAATTTCAATTTCTTCAGTAAATTCAGGTTCTACATGTTGGTCTCCCAAATCTGTTGGATTTCCAATTGTTGGGACTGAATTATAAGAATCACCCAAAACGAATGTTGCACTAGTAAATTCAGCTGGAGCATCTCTTCCCACTTTTGCCCAACCACCTCTAATTTTAGCGAATGTCAAAACGTTACTATCCAATTGTAGTGCATCTGTCAAAATAAATGAAGCACTTACTGATGGATAGAAATAAGATCTGTTTTCTTCTGGTAGCGATGAGCTCCAATCATTTCTTGCAGTAGCATTTAAAAATAAATAGTTTTTATAGGAGAATGTTACATCTGTAAAAATACCGGAACTTTTCTTTTCAAATCTTTCATCTTCAATATTTGAAATATTTAGTGTATTTGCAAAAGTAAAAACATTAGGTACTTTAAACTCTTTTCCATAGAATGTCAATGTTGAGTTTTTATTTTGCAGAATGTTGGTACCGACTATGGCTTTTAAACCGAAATCATCTGATAATTTGTAATCAAAGTTTACTAACAGTGTAGATTCAATATCTTCATTACTAAATTTATCATTTGTTAAAGATCCTACCCCGCCATCAGCTCTGGAATTAATATCACGTATTTGATTTCTATCTAGAGTATATTTATTCATACCGACTCTAAATGAAGCAGAAATATGTTCATTAAAAGTATAATTAAGATTAAGCCCGGAAACAATTCTATCCGTATGTGTTTTGATTTGATCATGTTTCCATGACCAAAGTGGATGGTCGAATTGTGTTCCGTTAGGTGTCACAGAAGCTCCTGTAACAGGATCTTCGTAAGGTAAATTAAAATCCCAGTTTCTCGCTAAAAATAAAGTTCTTGCAAATGAAGAAGATGCTCCGTCAAATTGATTTTCGCCAAAGAAACCACCAACTTGTTTAGTCGTTGAATAACTCATATTTGCACCTACTGTTAGCTTATTGGCTAATTTAAAATTTCCTCCCACTGAGAATGCTGTTCTGTCATAGGTGTTATAAGGAATATATCCATCTTGCGAGAGGTTAGATATTGTGGCATTAAAAGCACCATCTTCTCCCGTATAGTTAAATCCCGCAGTGTTATCTGTAATTGTTCCGGTTTTAAATAAATCTTTAACATTATCTGGATAGGCAACATATGGTACAGTCGGTCCAAATTGATCTGGAAATGAGGCTTTCAAACTTGGCCAGGTTGGGATTGTTGCCAATTGATCAAAACGAGGTCCCCAAGAACCGTTTGAATTTGAATAATTAAAGTTGGCACCAGCCCCGTATGTATTTTGATAATCGGGTAAACTAGAGATATTTTCGAAATAAGCTGCACTTCCTACATTAACACTTAGTTTTTGTGCTTTTTTTGAGCTTGGTGATCCAGATTTGGTGGTTATAACGATTACACCATTTGTAGCTCTTGATCCATAAAGAGCCGCTGCTGAAGTACTTTTTAATACGTCAACAGAAGCAATGTCATTAGGATCTAAACTTGATAAAGCTGATTCATATCCACCACCACCTGTTACTTGACTAGAAGTTGTAACTTGTGTATTGTCATAAGCTACACCATCAACAATTATTAATGGCTGGTTATTACCAGTGAAAGATGTAACACCTCTAATTGTAATTCTATTTGCCGCACCTGCTACTCCTGTTGAAACTCCTACATTCACACCTGCCACTTTTCCATTCAATGAACGTACTAAATCGGGTTCTGCATCACTGGTGATTTCTTCAGCTTTAATGGAGCTAACAGAATATCCTAAATCTTTAGGTTTTCTTTTAATACCGAAAGCAGTTACTACAACACTTTCCAATTGTGTTGCATCACTTGTTAACTTAACATTAACTGTTGTTGAGCTAGCTGATTTTTCAGTCGATCTCATACCAACATAGCTAAATACCAATATATCATTTGGTTTTGCATTGATAATGTATTTCCCATCGAAATCTGTTTGAGTTCCATTTTTTGTTCCTTTAACTAACACACTCACACCCGGTAAAGGCATGCCTGCATTGTCAGAAACAGTTCCTGAAACAGATCGTTCTTGCGCAAAGGTTAGTTGCGTCACTAGAGCTATGAAGAGCACTAGGAATCCATTGAAGTTTAGTTTCATCTTTTAGACTTTTTGAATTAGTATTGTAAAAATCTTAAATATCTGTTAATTAACCTAATACATATAATTCTTTTTTTTTATCAAGTCTAAAATTTAACATTATAACTAATCATTATGTTTATGTTATAAAATTTTATTACCATATATTTTAAAAATGAATTGGAGACCTTTTTTTCTTTTTTCTTTATATATTGAAAGATTTATTCCCTTTTTTTATGTTAATGTTTTTTTTTAAAGTAAATAATAATTTTTTGTTAAAGGCTAAAATTATTTCAATCACTATAAAATGATTATATTCTCTTTAAAAAGTCAATTATAAAGCGATATTTTAAAAAATATTTTTACCTTTTAATTAATAAGAAAAATTTTTCAAATAACTAAAAAAGGTTTTTTTATATTTTTTTCTTGTTAAAACGATACAACTAAACATTATGATTAGCTTAAGTTTATAGCAAAAAAAACCACCAGCTTTCGCTGATGGTTTTGAAATTATTTTTTTCAATGTTAATTAGTTAACATCCCAGAAAATATGAGTTTTTAATTTATCTCCACCAATAGCAGTAGATGCTGCTTCATAATTTGCACCGTTAACTGTTTGTTCATTAACTGGGTAATTTATCCTTTTTGGAACTTCACCTTCAGCTTCAGGATATGCATTTGCAGGAGCAATCAAGGCAGGGATATCTAATCTACGATAAGCTGTCCATGCTTCAAATCCTCTATTGTAAAATGCAATCCACTCTTGTTTAGCAATTTTATCTTTATCAGATCCTGATGCAGTTGCAAAAGCAACACTTGGGGTTAATAAATAAGCTGCTGCTTTATCTTTAATACCCCAATTTTCAAAAGAGGCAGTAATTGCTTGATTGTAATAATATTCAGCCGTATTTCCAACTGAAAAACCTTTTAAAGCAGCTTCCGCTAAATAAAAATTCACTTCAGTTGCTTCCATTAATAATGAAGGGAAATCTGGAGCTGTTAGATTAGGATTCACATGAGAAAAATTCACATAATTATTTGTGTAACCATATTTCCCTCCAGCATAAAGTCCAGAGCTTAATGGCGTAAAATACTTTTCTCTCCTAGGGTCATTTAATGTATTCATCGCATTTACTATCGTAGCTGCTGGAACAAAATCATTTCTGTTAGCTGCAACTAGATTTTCGTAAATAGGATTGTAATTTGGAGCAGAAACAGCATAATTAAATGATGCGTTATTTGCATTAGTTGTTATTACTCCACCGTTGTAACCACTTTCAATTGTGCTTTTTGCTAGTGTAGGATTCACATCAATAAGATTAACTCCTAGTTTTACCTTTAATGAATTTGCAAAAAGTTTCCATTTTGCTACATTACCTTTGTAAACAATATCACCAGTACTAAAAGATTTATTGTTTGTGTCTAAATTTGCTATAGCTGCATCTAATCGTGTAATTAATTTTGTATAGATTGTAGCTCCATCCTCATACTTAGGTAAAACAACTGTTTTTGGCTGTAATGCATCTGTATAAGGTACATCTCCAAACGAATCAACTATTATCTGATAGGTGTAAACTTCGAATATTTCTATAATAGCAAGTTTATTTTTTTGCTCACTTTGAAATTGCGCAGCAGAAACTCCTGTAGGAGCAACTTCAGTTGGAATAATTGCTTTTGCAGATTCTAAACCACCCAATACTGTAGCATATAAAATTCTCCAGTGACGATCAGGTATAGATCTGCTACTTATTCTGTATCTTGATTCCGTGGTGTACTGTGTTGCTGCTAAGTACTGAGGAAAATATCTAAAGATGGAACCTTCATTTACATTAGGGCTAGTCAATTGATCTGTTAGCGCTTTTTGAGAATTTGAAAATAAAGTAGCTGCGGGAACTTCATAAGCGGCATCCTTATTCTCATTATAAGAAACATCATCGCTTACACAACTTGTCATTAATAATGACAACATTGCTATTGAATATATTATTTTTTTCATTTTTTTAGAATTTTACTTTTATGTTAAAAGAATACATTTTAACTGATGGCATAACTCCAGACTGAAATCCTTGTATGTTACCTGCAGAAGTTCCAGCTTCAGGATCTGCATCCGGTAAATTTTTGTCAATAATCCAAACATTATTACCTATTAAACTGAATGACATGTCTTGAATAAAACTTTGCGCAAGATATTTTGATGGAAAGGTATAAGTTAATCCGATTTCTCTAAGTTTTACGTAAGAAGCATCATATACAAAGTTGCTATTTGGATTTCCAGAAACTCCAAAACCTACTCCGCTAGCTTCACTAGAGTCAGATGCATCTACACGAATTGTGTTCTTAACATAATTGCCGTTTGAATCTAGCATAACTCCTGGATTGATATATCCACCACCATCAGCTAAAGTGTTTCTAACAGGATTGCCTAAATCATTTATGTATGCAGTTTGAACTCCTAATCCTGTGTCTTGTCCGTATGCCTGATCAAGAGAGAAAACGCTTCCTCCTTTTTTGAAATCAACTAAAAAGTTAAAAGAAAAATCTTTGTAGGTAAGTCTATTTGATATACCACCTATCCATTTTGCTTGAATATTACCAATTATTTGATTTTCTTCAGTAACGTAATTTCCGTCTGCATCGACTATTTTGTTGCCATTAGGATCACGTGCTATTCCTTGTCCTCTGATGGCGCCATATTGTTCTCCAACAGTTGCGTTAAGGGTCACACTTTGATTCCAACTAGCCAATTGAAGATTTGTTCTTCCTTCGTTTAATGAAACAACTGTGTTTTGGTTTTTTGACCAGTTTAACATAACTTGCCATTGGAAGTCTTTTGTTTTAATTGGATATCCTCCCAAAACCACTTCAATACCTTTGTTTTCAAGTTCTCCAGCATTTACCTGTGAAAAGCTATATCCAGTTGAAGGAGATTGAGGCACGTTGAAAATTTGATCTACTGTATTAGTTTTGTAAACAGATAAATCAAGAGTTAACCTGTTGCTGAACATTGAAGTTTCCAGACCAGCCTCCCAGCTTTTTTGTGTTTCAGGTTTTAAATTTCTGAAATCAACATATGTAGCACTGTTTTGAAATAATGGATTTCCATTCAATAAACCATTATTGATTCTTGCACCAAGTAAACCAGCAGCTGGGTCATTTCCAACCTGCGCATAATTAAGTCTTAGTTTTCCCATAGATAACCAATCAGCTTTCAATACTTCTGAAAAAACAAAACTTGATCCGATAGAATAGTAATCATAAGTATTGTTGTCTACATATAGGCTAGTTGATTGATCACGACGATATGAACCTTCTAAGTATACAGTTTTGTTGTAGTCAAACGATGCTTGTGCATATAATCCTGATTTTTCAGAATTTATTTCGGTTTCTACAGGGGCAACAAATGTATTAGAATTTGCTAATGTATAAAGTCCAGGTTTAACAAGACCGCCAGTAGTTGAGCCGTTAAACGAATCAACATTTGATTTTACAAATGTTGCTCCACCTAATATTTTACCATTAACGGCAGAACCTAAGTTAAAATCGTACGTAGCTATAAAATCGTATGTTTGTTGAAGAAAAGCTCTTGTATATAATGAATATCCTGAAGATTCACTAATTTGACTAACTCCAAATTCTTCTGCATGACTTCCGATATTTTTTCTAAGCTCTTGTCTGTCATTAGAGTTGTCAATAGTTGCTCTACCTAATAAGTTGAAATGATCGGTAACATCATAGCTTATGTTTGCTCCTGCTGTGATTCTACGTCTACCATCACTTTCATAGTTTTCGTATCTGTCCCAATATGGATTATTCCAATAGGCGGGAGCTAAATTGCCTGATAATGGGTCACTCATATTCCAGGTAATATTATCATGATTTCTAAAATATTCCTGTTTTAATTCTTTTATGTCAACGTTAGTTTGCCACCATTGTCTAAATCCGCCTACAAAATTATCTCCGTAACCTAAACTATTTCTTCCTATAGTATTTTGGTCAGTAAAGGTAAAGAAAGCTCTTGCAGTTAATTTATCACTTAAATTTCTAGAGAAATTTCCACTAAGTACGTTTCTTTTAAGGGAACTGTTTGGCAAAACCCCTTTATCAGAATTATTGGTTATGCTTAAGTTAAAAGCATTTTTGTCATCTCCTCCATTAAGGTTCAAACTGTTTACAGTGTTGAATGCTTTTTCGAAGAAAGTGGTAGGGTCATTTTCTGCTGCAACCCATGGAGTTGCCTTTCCAAAATTAGGATTTCCTGGAGCAAAAGCATTCCAATTGTATGCTGGTTGACCATCAAAAGCATTTCCATAAGAAATATCGTATCCGGTTGGTACAACTCTGTCATCAACACCATCGCCGTCAACATCTGTATAAGTGAAGTTGTCGTGACCATCATAACCACCGCCACCATATTGTTTTTGATAGTGAACGAAAGTAGATTTATCAATTACTCCAACTGAGGCAGTTGTACTAAATGAAACCCCTATACCTGAATTTTTCTTTCCTTTTTTGGTAGTAATCATAATAGCACCGTTGGCAGCAGAACTACCATATAAAGCTGTAGCAGCGGCACCTTTAAGAACGTTTACAGATTCTACGTTATTAGGATCAATATCTGATGCGGAGTTACCGAAATCAAATCCATCTCTCCCTGTTTGAGTATCTGAATCATTTAAATTCGCATTGGCTAAAGGTACACCATCAACGACAATCAAAGCTTGATTATTTCCTGTGATACTTTTTGTTCCTCTTAATACGATGTTTGTCGATCCTCCAAAATTTGAATTGCTTCTAATTTCAAGACCTGCAACTTTTCCAGCAAGATTGTTTAGGAAATTTGTTGTTGGTGAAGTGTTAATAGCAGCAGCATCTAGTTTTTGAGATGCATAGCCTAAAGACTTCTTTTCTCTTGAAACACCTAACGCAGTAACTACTACACTCTCTAATTGTGTTGCATCACTTGCCAATTTAACGTTTAACGTTGTAGAGCTTGCAGATTTTTCAGAACTCTTCATTCCAATATAACTAAATACCAAAACATCGCTTGGTTTTGCTTGGATGGAATATTTTCCATCAAAATCTGATTGAGTTCCATTTTTTGTTCCTTTTATTAATACACTCACACCTGGTAATGGCATGCCTGAATTATCAGAAACAATTCCTGAAACAGATCTTTCTTGCGCAA
>NZ_DATIDY010000049.1:0-4426 GCF_035456085.1 Flavobacterium sp. | reverse complement strand
TCTAGGAACGTGTTCTTCTGTTTTTATATCCGCCAGTCTTTCGATTAGCGGGTGCAAAAGTAGCAATTTCTTTTTACCTGGCAAGAAAAATTTAAAGTTTTTTTGAAAAATTTTATTTTCGTTTTCCTCTCTTTCTCTTATCAGCTTATCAAATAACTTGCGCTTTTAGCGGGGTGCAAAAATAAGCAGCGTTTTTGTTTCTGGCAAGCTTTTCTCAATCTTTTTTTGAAAATTTCTTTTCTGTTGGATCTCAATTGCTTGTCAAAATTTCTTAGAACGTCTGCGCTTATTGCGGGTGCAAAAGTAGACAGTTTATCCGTTTAAACAATGGCTTTTTGCATTTATTTTTGGTTTATTTTTTAAAGAACTGGTTTAATGCGGGTTATCAATTGAGATTTTATTCTTTTTTAAGATTTTTGAACATTCGCTGATGATTTAATCTGTTATGACGGGATTTTTTAAAGGTTTTTAATGATTTTTTAATGATTTTAAAAGTCAAATAGGACTGTTTTTAGTCACTTCTCTCCTTTTCGTAGTTGAAATACTGCTTTCATTAATTTCTACTATACTATATAATACGTATGAAATTGGGAATTGATCGCAAAACGTAGAATTTAATGCATACCTAACAGGTTCTGAAAACCTGTTAGGACACCAATCATTCTTACGAAGAACCAAAGCCCTAGCCCTGATCGAAGTGGAAATCCTTGTTGACCGGGGTTCGGACAACAAGATTGAAACGCAGAGCAGGATTTAGCTCCTGAAAATCACTATTAATCAAATCATTCATTAAACCTTTAACTATATAAAACAAACTTATATATCTATTGTATGTGTTTTGTTAATACTTTATATTTGCACTCTAAAAAAAATAAAAAACAATGATTAAGATTACTTTGCCCGACGGGTCAGTTAAAGAGTTTGCTCCTGGAGTAACTCCTATGGATGTAGCAAAAAGCATTAGCGAAGGATTTGCAAGAAATGTGATTTCGGCTTCTTTCAGCGGTACAACTATTGAAACATCAACTCCACTGACCACTGATGGTAGTCTTATATTATATACATGGAATGATGCTGAGGGAAAAAAAGCTTTTTGGCATTCAACTTCACACGTGATGGCGCAAGTTCTAGAAGAAATGTATCCTGGGATCAAATTAACTCTTGGACCTGCAATTGCTAATGGTTTTTACTACGATGTGGATTTTGGTGATCAAAAAATTACTGACGCCGACTTTAAGAAAATCGAAGACAGAGTTCTTGAAATTTCAAAAGGAAAACACGAATTCAAAATGCGTCCTGTTACTAAAGCAGAAGCATTAGAAATGTACAAAGATAATGTCTACAAGACTGAATTGATCACTAATCTTGAAGACGGAACTATCACTTTTTGTGACCATGATACTTTTACTGACTTATGCCGCGGAGGTCATATCCCAAACACTGGTATCATTAAGGCAGTGAAAATAATGAGCGTTGCTGGTGCTTACTGGAGAGGTGATGAAAAAAACAAACAATTAACTCGTGTTTACGGAACTTCATTTCCTAAACAAAAAGAATTAACTGAATACCTGGAATTACTAGAAGAAGCGAAACGTCGCGACCACAGAAAACTAGGAAAAGAATTAGAATTGTTTGCTTTTTCTCAAAAAGTAGGTCAGGGTTTGCCTTTATGGTTACCAAAAGGAGCCGCTTTAAGAGACAGATTAGAGCAATTTTTGAAAAAAGCTCAGAAAAAAGCAGGTTACGAGCAAGTTGTCACTCCACATATTGGACAAAAAGAATTATATGTAACTTCTGGTCACTATGCGAAATATGGAGCTGACAGTTTTCAACCAATCAATACTCCAGCCGAAGGTGAAGAGTTTTTATTGAAACCAATGAACTGTCCTCACCACTGTGAAATTTATAATGTAAGACCTTGGTCATATAAAGATTTACCAAAACGTTATGCTGAATTCGGAACTGTTTACAGATACGAACAAAGTGGTGAATTACACGGTTTAACTCGCGTAAGAGGATTTACTCAGGATGATGCTCACATTTTTTGTACTCCAGAACAATTGGACGAAGAGTTTAAAAAAGTAATTGATCTGGTACTTTATGTATTTGGTTCATTAGGTTTTGAAAACTTTACTGCTCAGATTTCATTAAGAGATCAAGTAAACAGAGACAAATATATAGGTTCAGACGAAAACTGGGAAAAAGCTGAAAACGCTATTATCAATGCGGCAGCCGACAAAGGTTTAAATACTGTCGTTGAATATGGTGAAGCAGCTTTCTATGGTCCAAAACTGGACTTCATGGTAAAAGATGCCTTAGGAAGACAATGGCAATTAGGAACTATTCAGGTGGATTACAATTTACCTGAACGTTTTGAATTGACTTACAAAGGCTCTGATAACGAATTACATAGACCTGTGATGATTCATAGAGCTCCATTTGGGTCTATGGAACGATTTATTGCGATTTTATTAGAGCATACCGCAGGAAATTTCCCTCTATGGTTGATGCCTGAGCAGGCAATTATACTGTCTTTGAGCGAGAAATATGAAAATTATGCCAAAAAAGTTTTAAATCTGCTAGAAAATCACGAAATTCGCGCCCTAATTGACAACAGAAACGAAACAATTGGGAAGAAAATTAGAGATGCAGAATTGCAAAAGATCCCATTTATGTTGATTGTAGGTGAAGAAGAAGAGAAAAATGGAACCATTTCAATTCGTCGTCAAGGTCAAGAAGGAAAAGGAAATATCAGCGTTACAATAGAAGAATTTACTTCGATTGTCGACGAAGAAATAAAAAAGACATTAAAAGTATTTACAGTTTAACTTAAATTATAAAGCCATAGCAATAAGAAGCAACAGAGGTTATCAACCTCGCGTAGAAAAGAAGGATGCACACAGAATAAACAATAATATTCGTGGTGTACAAGAAGTAAGACTTGTTGGTGAAAATATTGAGCCTGGAGTATTTAAACTCTCAGAAGCTTTACGATTAGCGGATCAATTTGAATTAGATTTAGTTGAGATTTCTCCAAATGCTGAGCCGCCAGTTTGTAAAATCATGGATTACAAAAAATTCGTTTACGAACAAAAGAAACGTGATAAGGCTCTAAAAGCTAAATCTACTCAAGTGGTAGTAAAAGAAATACGTTTTGGTCCTCAAACTGATGAGCACGATTACGAATTTAAGAGAAAGAATGCTGAAAAATTCTTGAAAGAAGGCGCTAAATTAAAAGCTTTTGTATTCTTTAAAGGACGTTCTATCATCTATAAAGATCAGGGACAAATCTTATTATTAAGATTGGCAACTGACTTGGAAGAATACGGAAAAGTTGAAGCAATGCCAATTCTTGAAGGAAAGAGAATGATTATGTTCATTGCTCCTAAGAAGAAGAAATAAGTTAGTAAGCTCTAAGTAACTAAGCTATTGAGACAAAACTCAGTAACTATGCTTCTTAGATTCTTAACAACTTAAAAATAAATAAGTAAGTAAGGATAAATTAAAAAACTAGGAAAAATGCCTAAAATGAAAACCAAATCTAGCGCCAAGAAACGTTTTAAAGTTACTGGTTCTGGAAAGATTAAAAGAAAGCATGCTTTCAAAAGTCACATCTTGACTAAAAAATCTAAAAAACGTAAATTAGCTTTGACTCACTCAGCGCTAGTTCACTCAACAGATATGAAAAGCATCAAACAACAATTAAGAATTATCTAATAAAGTATTAAGTCTTGATAATTAAACATTAAGACAAAACTTAAAAGATTTCTTTAGGTTAAAACAAATTTAATAACCTTGGAGTATGGCTATAAGTTCCTTTGATTAAATTCAGGACGCCTGCTACAAAAAAACAATAAAATTATGCCAAGATCGGTAAATTCAGTTGCTAAAAGAGCAAGAAGAAAAAAAATAATGAAACAAGCCAAAGGTTACTTTGGTCGTCGTAAAAACGTTTGGACAGTAGCGAAAAACGCGGTTGAGAAAGCAATGTGCTACGCTTACCGCGATAGAAAGCAAAACAAAAGAAACTTCCGTTCATTGTGGATTCAACGTATCAACGCTGGAGCTCGTTTGGAAGGAATGTCTTACTCTCAATTCATGGGTAAAGTAAAATCTAACGGAATCGAATTGAACAGAAAAGTTCTTGCAGATTTAGCTATGAACCACCCAGAAGCTTTCAAAGCTATTCTTAATAAAGTAAAATAAACGTTTTATAAACTCAATTTAAGATTACTTACTTATTATATAAAAACCATTCGTTAACGCGAATGGTTTTTTTTTGTTTTTACAATGGGTTTGACTAAGTGATCAAATAATGAATTACATTTACTTAAATTAGCTTAAAATGCAGAACGCACTAATTGATCATATTCAAAAATTTATCCAACTTGAACTTTCTGAGATCGATTTATTAGAATCTTGCCTT